>NZ_DASWXW010000108.1:0-4160 GCF_036405315.1 Brevundimonas sp.
CCGCGCGGCCTGATGCCGAACCCCAAGGTCGGCACCGTGACCCCGAACGTCGCCCAGGCCGTCAAGGACGCCAAGGGCGGCGCCGTGGAGTTCCGCGTCGAGAAGGCCGGTATCGCTCACGGCGGCATCGGCAAGGTCTCCTTCACGCAGGACGCCCTGGAAGCCAACGTCAAGGCTTACGTGGACGCCCTGAACAAGGCCAAGCCCTCGGGCGCCAAGGGCACCTATGTGAAGCGCATCACCCTGTCGTCGACGATGGGCCCGGGCTTCAAGGTCGATCCGGCTTCGCTGGTCTGATCTCAGGCCTCGCGCTGAAATGACGAAGGCCCCGGAGAGCGATCTCCGGGGCCTTTTTCTTGTGTGAGATTCAAACCGTATCGGCGCTTCTGAACGCTGAACTGGACAAGCTTGCCCAGGTCTGCGCGGCCGCCGCCTTGCCTGGATGATCAGTCAGAGCTTGCCGGGGGGCGGCAATCCGCCGCCGCCAGTCATGCCTGTAGGCCGACCTAAGCCGCCTGGAAGTCGCGCTGGGCCTTCATCATCTCGGTGATGAGGAGCTTTTCCTTATCATCCAGATAGGGGTTCCAGACGTCGAAGATCAGGATGACGCGCAAGCCGTCGGCGTCGTTCCAGGCCTCGTGCTCGATGGTGTCGTCGAACACCCAGGCCTTGCCCATCTCCCATGCGCGCGTGGTGTTGCCGACGCGGAAGCGCGCCGGGCCGGGCAGGATCAGCGGCAGGTGGGCCAGCAGGCGCACGTTGGATGATCCCGTGTGCGCCGGGATGTGGGTGTGCGGCTGCAGGGCCGAGAACATGGCGGTCGGCGCAAAGCCGTCCTGGTCGGCCATCGGCAGGCTGTCCAGCAGGGCGGCGGTGCGCGGACAGCGGGCGCAGACGGCGTCCTGGCGTCGCCCGTCCTTCCACAGGAACAGCGAGCTCCATTTGCGGGAGTGGTTCAACTCGCCCCACTGATTGACCGGCGCCCCCTTGGGATAGGCGATGTAGGGCGCGAACTCGTCGAAGGCGTCGTCCAGCAGGGCGGTCAGTTCTTCCTGAACGACCGACGTGGCCTCCTCAAGCGTCGAGAGCCAGGGGAACAGGGTGCGGTCGTAGAAGGGGATGACGGGCAGGCGAGGGTAGTTCAGCAGCAGGGGCTGCTGCTTGGGCGGCTGTTTCAGCCCGGCGTAGATCTCCAGGCCTTCGTCAAAGCGGTCCAGCGCGGCCTCGCCCACGTCGGCGCGCAGGTCAGCCAGGCGTTGGCGCATGAAGTCGCCGAGCGCCTTGGCGTGATCGTCGACGATCCGCGCCGCATAGTCCATCTGGGCGATGACGCCGGGATTGCAGGCTTCGCGGGGCGGGGCGATCTTGAGCGCGTTTCGGTAGACGTCGATCGCCGCCTTGGGCTGCTTGATCTTCTCCAGCATGGCGCCCTTGGCCAGCAAGGCCATGAAGTCATAGGGCTTCATGTCCAGCGCCTCGTCCAGAATGCGCAAGGAGGCGTGGAAGTCGCCCAGCAGGCGCAGGGCGACGGCGCGGTTCAGCGTGGCGTTGTGCGTCCGTCCCAGGGCGTCCGCCTGATCCAGCAGCGCCAGGGCCTGGTGCGGCTCCCGCCGGGCCAGAGCCTGTCCCGCCTGAACCAGAAACTGCTCTTGCTTCTCGCGAAGATTGGTCAAGCGCACTTCCTCAAATGCGGACACAAACATGAACTGCAAGTAATGTTGCACGGCAGCATGCAGCGTCAACGGGGATTGTGGGAAACCCTGATTTCCGTGTGCGGACGACTTGACGACCCATGGGTAATTCCGGTCTTGGGGCGCTGTCGCCTCGCGCGGCTTTTTGCGGAGACGACCGATGCTGAGCTGGTTCCAGGCGCTGCTGCCCAAGGAAGACAACTTCTTCCGCCTGTTCGACGCCCACGCCGCCACCCTGGTGAAGGGGGCCGAGGCCCTGCGCGGCATGATGGACGGCGGCGAGGCCACGCCTGACTGGTGCCAGAAGATCGTCGATCATGAGCATGAGGCCGACGAGGTCGCGCGCGAAGTCCTGTTCGCCGTGCGCCGCAGCTTCATCACCCCGTTTGACCGCTCGGACATTCGCGGCCTGACCAACTCGCTGGACGACACCATCGACCAGATGCAGAAGACGGCCAAGGTCGTCACCCTGTACGAAGTGCGCGACTTCGCCCCCAAGATGCGCGAGTTGGCCGACATCGCCGTCCAGTGCGGCGCCCTGACGGCGGAAGCCGTCTTGCTGCTGCCGGCGATGCGAAAGAACCACGACCGCCTGAACGCCCTGACCGAGCAGATCGCCGTGCTGGAAAGCCAGAGCGACACCCTGTTCGACGAGGGGATGAAGGCGCTGTATGAACTGCATCGTCACGACATGACGGGGGGCAACACCCTGGGCTTCATCATCGGCGGCGAGATTTACGACCACCTTGAGAAGGTCATCGACCGCTTCGAGGATGTGGCGAACCGCATCAACGGCGTTCTGGTCGAGCACCTGTAGGACCCAATGGATCACGCCCTTCTGATCCTGATCTTCCTGATCGGCGTCGCCCTGCTGTTCGACTTCCTGAACGGCCTGCACGACGCGGCCAACTCCATCGCCACCATCGTCGCGACGCGCGTCCTGCCGCCGATCTACGCGGTCGGCTGGGCGGCCTTCTTCAACTTCATCGCCTTCCTCTTCTTTGGCCTGCATGTGGCCGACACGATCGGGCGGGGGATCATCTCGCCCGACGTGATCTCGGATCAGGTCATCTTCGGCGCCCTGATGGGGGCGATCAGCTGGAACGTCATCACCTGGCTGGCGGGCATCCCGTCCTCCAGCTCCCACGCCCTGGTCGGCGGCCTGCTGGGCGCCGGCATCGCCAAGGCGGGGACCAGCGCCGTTGTCATCGCCGGGGTGCTGAAGACGGTGGGCGCCATCTTCATGTCGCCGGCCATCGGTTTCCTGCTGGCCCTGGTGCTGGTTCTTCTGGTGTCCTGGCTGTTCGTCAGGGCCAATCCGGCCTTCGCGGACCGGGTGTTCCGGGGACTGCAGTTCGTTTCGGCCTCGGCCTATTCGCTGGGCCACGGCGGCAATGACGCGCAGAAGACCATGGGGATCATCGCCATCCTGCTGTATTCCCGCGGGATGCTGGGCGGCGAGTTCCACGTGCCCTTCTGGGTGGTCATCACCTGTCAGGCTGCCATTGCTCTGGGCACCCTGTTCGGCGGCTGGAAGATCGTTCACACCATGGGCTCGCGCATCACGCGCCTGAGCCCGCAGCAGGGCTTCTGCGCTGAAACCGGCGGCGCCATCACCCTGTTCGCGGCGACCAGCATGGGCATTCCGGTGTCGACCACCCACACCATCACCGGCGCCATCGTCGGCGTGGGCGCGGCCAAGCGGGTGTCCGCCGTGCGCTGGAGCGTCGCGCGCAGCATCGTCACCGCCTGGTTCATCACCATGCCCGCGGCCGCCGCCATCGGTGCGATCTTCTACTTCGTCGGCGGACTGTTCCTGACGTGACGACCGCCCGGTTCCGCACTGAGACGTCCGAGACTCGCCAGGTCGCGGCCTTGCCTTGGCGGCGGGGCGAGAACGGGGTCGAGGTGATGATGATCACCTCGCGCGAGACGCGCCGTTGGGTCATTCCCAAGGGCGGCCGCATGGTCGGCAAGACCGACCCCCAGGCGGCGGCGCAGGAGGCCTATGAAGAAGCCGGCGTCCAGGGCGAGATGCTGGAGACGCCGGCCGGCCATTTCCGCTACGCCAAGCGGCTGAAGTCGGGCGCCACCCAGGCCTGCATCGTCGCCGTCTATCCGCTGGAGGTTCTGATCCAGTCGGGAGCCTGGCCCGAATCGCTGCAGCGCGAGCGTCGCTGGATGTCCCTGGCCGAGGCCGCAGAGGCGGTGCATGAGGCGGATCTGGCCGACCTGATCCGCGACTTCCGGGCCCCGCCGCCGATTTCGTGACGGTTCGGGCGCGGCAAGGTCCGGCTTGGCGCTTGCCGCCGTTGATTTCCTCGACAGGCCGTGTATAGAGCGCGGCTTCTCGTCAGGGCTTCGGCCTTGGCGGATCCTGTCCGAGAACTTCGGGACGCGGGGGTCGCCTGCGTCATAATCGTCAGAGAGCCTTCTGACGCCGTGGGGAGATGGGGATGCAAAGACCTT
>NZ_DASWXW010000109.1:0-15236 GCF_036405315.1 Brevundimonas sp.
GCCGCGGCCGGTGATCCGGTCGAAGACGCCTGTCAGCCGCTCGTTCAGAGCCTCGAACATTCAAAACCTTTCATGCGCGAACCCTGACCTCCATAGAGAAACGGCCTCTGGCGACGATCACGTCGGCAGAGGGTCCTCGCCTACCTCGTCCCGATAAAGCGGGGGTCGTGTAGGAGGAGGCGCAGGTTCAATTGCGCCGGAAGCGGCGGCTTATGCCTCATCGGCAAGCCAGAGTCGATAGTTTGTTGAAAGCCCGTTCAACGCGCCATCAACTCCACACCGGGTTTCAGCGTTGAGCATGGGGACTAGGCGGCTTGGATTCCGCTGATACGGTTCCGTTTCCAGCCTCCCCGCTGAAGGATGATGCGATGATCCAGGCTGCCGACGATCGACTGCGCGACGAGGTTCGCCTGCTGGGCGCCCTGCTCGGCGAGGTGATCCGCGACGAGGGCGGGCAGGAGCTCTATGATCGGATCGAGGCGGTGCGTCAGGCCTCGGTGTCCTATCATCGCGATCCGGCCTCGCACGACGCCTCGCAGCTGGAAGCCCTGCTCAAGGATCTGTCGCTGGATCAGGCCGTCGGTCTGGTCCACGGTTTCGCCGCCTTTTCCCTGCTGGCCAATGTCGCCGAGGACCGGGCGGGCAAGCGCCGGGCGCACGACCAGGTCGAGGCCGGCGAACGCGCCGACACCCCCGAGGGGGCGTTGAAGCGGCTGGACGCGGCGGGCGTGGATCGGGCGGCGGTGCGCGACCTGCTGTCGGACGCCCTGATCTCGCCGGTCCTGACCGCCCACCCGTCCGAGGTGCGGCGCAAGAGCGTCATCGATCGCATCGGCGCCGTCGGCGCCCTGCTGGACGGCTGCGACCGCGACGGGATCGCCTGTTCGCCCACGGCGCTGAAGGCCGCCCTGCGCCGCCAGATCGTCATCCTGTGGGCCACGCGCCTGACCCGCGCCTCGGGCCTGGTGGTGCAGGATGAGATCAACACCGTCACCGACTGGCTGCAGCGCATCTTCCTGCACGTCGCCCCGGCCCAGCTGGCCGAGTGGCGCACCCTGCTGAATGCGCCCGACCTGCCGCCCTTCCTGCGCATCGGCACCTGGGTCGGCGGCGACCGCGACGGCAATCCCAATGTCGACGCCGCCGTGATGAGCGCCGCCTTCCGCACCCAGTCGCGCGCCGTGCTGCGCTTCTATCTGGAGGAGGTGAACGCGCTCGGCGAGGAACTGAGCCTGTCCGCCGACCTGACCACCGTCACGCCCGAGCTGGCGGCCCTGGCCCAGAGCTCGGCCGACGCCTCGATCCAGCGCGCGGACGAGCCCTATCGCCGGGCGCTCAGCCGCATCTACGCCCGACTCTCGGCCACCCATCTGGCCCTGACCGGCGGCTTCGCGCCGCTGCCCGCCTCGTTCGAGGCCCCCGTCTACGAGGGCCCCGAGGCCTTCCGCGCCGATCTGGCCGTGCTGCATGACAGCCTGATCCGCACCCACGGCGCCGTCTTCGCCGACGACCGGCTGGCGCGGCTGATCACGGCGGCGGACATCTTCGGCTTCCACATGGTGACGCTGGACCTGCGCCAGAACTCCGACGTGCATGAACGGGTCGTGGGCGACCTGTTCAAGGTGGCGGGCGTCTGTCCGGACTACGCCGCCCTGGGCGAAGACGCCCGCCTGACCCTGCTGGCGCGCGAACTGGTCAACCCGCGCCCGCTGTTCTCGCCCTATGCCGACTACGACCTGGAAACCCTGAAGGAGCGCGCCATCCTGCAGGCGGCGGCCCAGGCGCTCGCCGCCTTCGGCCCCCAGGCCATCCGCACCCATATCGTCTCCAAGACTGACGCGGCCTCGGACATGCTGGAGGTCTATCTGCTGCTCAAGGAGGTCGGCCTCTACGACCCGGCCGATCCCGCCGCCTGTCCCATCCAGGCCGCGCCCCTGTTCGAGACCATCGAGGACCTGCGCGCCGCTCAGCCGACGCTGGAACGCGTGCTGGCCGAGCCGTCGGCCCGCGCCGTGGCGACCGCGCGCGGGGTGCAGGAGGTCATGATCGGCTATTCGGACTCGAACAAGGACGGCTCCTATCTGACCTCGGGCTGGGAACTGCACGAGGCCTCGCGCGCCCTGCTGGACGTGACCCGCGCGGCGGGTGTCCGTCTGCAACTGTTCCACGGTCGCGGCGGCGCGGTCGGACGCGGCGGCGGCTCGTCCTTCTCGGCGGTGCTGGGTCAACCGGCGGGCACCGTCGCGGGTCGCATCCGCGTCACCGAACAGGGCGAGGTCATCGCCAACAAATACGGCGAGCCGGAAGTGGCGCAGAGGAACCTGGACGCCCTGACCTGCGGGACCCTGCTGGCCTCGCTGGGGCCGCAGACCGACGCTGGCTACAGCGCCGAGCACGGCGCCACGGCGGCCCGCCTGTCGGCGGCCTCGATGAAGGCCTATCGGGCGCTTGTCTATGAGACGCCGGGCTTCGTCGACTATTTCCGCGCCGCCACCCCCATCGCCGAGATCGCCGACCTGAAGATCGGCTCGCGCCCGGCCAGTCGCTCGACCTCGACCGCCATCGAGGACCTGCGCGCCATTCCCTGGGTGTTCAGCTGGTCGCAGTCGCGGGTCATGCTGCCCGGCTGGTTCGGCTTCGGGGCGGCGGTCCAGGGCGAGGACCCGGACGAGCTGCGCGACATGGCGCAGGCTTGGCCCTTCTTCCGCACCGTGGTCCAGAACATGGAGATGGTGATGGCCAAGGCCGACATGGCCATCGCCCGGCGCTACGCCGGCCTGGTCCCCGACCCGGCCCTGGCCGAGCGCATCTACGGCGCCATCCGGCAGGAGTGGGAACAGACCAAGGCCGCCGTCCTTTCGATCACCGGCCATGACGATCTGCTGGGCGGCCAGCCTGAGCTGGACCGGCTGATCCGTCAGCGCATGCCCTATGTCGAGCCGCTGAACCACGTCCAGATCGAGCTGATCCGCCGCCGACGCGCCGGCGACGACGACCCGCGCGTGCGCAACGGCATCCTGCTGGCCATCAACGGCGTGGCGGCGGGCCTGCGCAACAGCGGCTGATCACAGCCATTTCGACCGCTTGAAGCTGATGTAGAGGCCGAGGCAGACGGCGGCGATCAGGGCCATGACCGCCGGATAGCCGTAGGCCCACCGCAGTTCCGGCATGTGGTCGAAATTCATGCCGTAGATGCCCGCCACCGCCGTCGGCGTGGCCAGGATGGTGGCCCAGGCCGCCAGCTTGCGGGTGATGACGCCCTGGCGCTGCTGCTCCAGCAGGTTGGAGGCCTCGAACACCGAGGCCAGGATGTCGCGCAGGACCCCCGCGCGGCTGGCGACACGGCGCACATGGTCGGCCACGTCGCGGAAATAGGGACGGACCTCGCGGTCGATGCAGGGCAGGTCCAGCGACTGCAGCTTGGCCGAAACCTCCTCCATCGGCCCCAGGATGCGGCTGAATTTCAGCAGCTCGCGCCGCAGCAGGAAGAGGCGGGTGATGTCGTCGCGGGACAGGAAGCTGTCCAGAGCGACCTGCTCCATCTCCAGCACCTTGTCCTCGACGGCGTCTATGATGGGGATGTAGCCGTCGACGATGAAGTCCAGGACGCCGTGGAGGATGAAGTCCGGACCGTGCTTCAGCTGCTGGGGCGAGGCCTCCAGCTGCGCCCGCAACTGGGCGTGGCCGCGCGCCGAGCCGTGGCGGATGGTGACGACGTAGTTGGGGCCGACGAAGATGTGGGTCTCGCCGTAGACGATATGGTCGCCCTGCCCCTGGGCCGTGCGGGCGACGATGAAGAGTTCGGAGCCGTAGACCTCCAGCTTGGGGATCTGGTGCGCCGTCATGGCGTCCTCGATCGCCAGGGGATGCAGGCGGAAGCGCCGCACGAGGATGTCGGTCTCCTCGTGCGTCGGCTCGTGCAGGCCGATCCACAGATACTCGCCCTTGGCCAGGGCCAGGCCCTGCTCCGTCAGGGGCGCCTCGCGCACCCGCTTGCCGTCCTTGTAGACGTAGGAGGCGACGACGCTCATGCGGTTTCCCTTCTTGCTGGGCCGCAGTCAGAAGGCTCCGCCTTCTCGATCCGACGCGGCCTGCGACACGGCCAAGGCTTACGCCACCTCAACAGAAATAGAAAAGGCCCGGCGGATTGCTCCACCGGGCCTTTCCAATTTTGACGCCTGACGGCCTCAAGTAGGCCAACTCAGGAAGTCGGGAACCCACGCACCTTCAGCAGGGCCGCCACGTCCGGATTGCGGCCGCGGAACTGGCGATAGGCGTCGCCGCGGTCCGTGGTGTTGCCGGGCGCCAGGATGATCGACTTGAAGCGGCCGCCGATGTCCGGGTTGAAGACGTCGCCTGACTCCTCGAAGTAGGCCCAGGTGTCGGCGTCCATCACTTCCGACCACAGTTAGGAGTAGTAGCCGGCCGAATAGGCGTCCGAGGTGAAGAGGTGATTGAACTGCGGCAGGCGGTGCCGCATCACGATCTCCTTGGGCATGCCCAGGCGATCCAGAGAGGCCTTCTCGAAGGCGGCGATGTCGGTCGGCGGCGTAGCCTGCGTATGCAGGTCCATGTCGACCAGGGCCGACGACAGGTAGCTGACCGTGGCGTAGCCCTGGTTGAAGGTCGAGGAGGCCTCGATCTTGTCCACCAGCGCCTGCGGCATCGGCTGCTTGGTCTCGACATGCTTCATGTAGCCGTCGAGGATCGGGCGGCTCAGCACCCAGTGCTCGTGCACCTGCGACGGATATTCCACGAAATCGCGCGGCGTGTTGCCGAACGACGGATAGGTCACGACCGACGAGAAGTAGTGCAGGGCGTGGCCGAACTCGTGGAACAGGGTCTCGGCGTCGTCCAGCGAGATCAGCAGGGGCTGACCGGCCTCGGCCTTGACGAAGTTGTTGTTGTTCGAGGCCAGGATCGGCTTCGAACCCGTCAGCTGCGAGAAGGACCGATAGGTGGTCATCCAGGCGCCCGAACGCTTGCCGGGACGGGCGAAGTCGTCGGCGTAATACAGACCGATCAACTTGCCGGTGGCCTTGTCAGTGACCTCATAGGTGGTCACGTCCGGCTCAAACGTAGAGACCGTGCCCTTGGCCAGAGGCTTGAAGACGAAGCCGTACAGGCGCTCGGCCATGTAGAAGGAGGCCGCGCGCACGGCGTGCAGCTCGAAGTAGGGTTTCAGCTCGTTCTGATCGAGGTCGTACTTGGCCTTGCGGACCTTCTCGGCGAAGTAGAGGTAGTCCCAGGGCTCGATGTCGAAGCCGGCGATCGCCCTCATGTCGGCGACCTCCTCGGCGACGCGGGCCTTGGCCGGGGCCCAGACGCGCTGCATCAGCTCCATGGCCGCGGCCGGGGTCTTGGCCATGGTGTCCTGCATGCGCCATTCGGCGTGGTTGCCGAAGCCGAGCAGCCTGGCGCGCTGCTGACGCAGGGCCACGATCTGGGCGATGGTGGCCTTGGTGTCGTTGGCGTCGCCGTTGTCGCCGCGCTTGACGAACTTCTTCCAGACCTGCTCGCGCAGGGCGCGGTCGTCGGCGAAGGTCAGGAAGGGATCGACGCTGGAGCGGGTGTTGACGATGGCCCAGCCCTGGACGTTGCGAGCGCGGGCGGCGGCGGCGGCGGCGGCCTTGTTCGAGTCGGGCAGGCCCTTCAGGCCGGCTTCGCTGGTGATGACGGTCCAGGTGTTCTCGTCGGCCACCACCTTCTGACCGAAGCCGGTGAAGGCGTTCGACAGGGCGGTGTTGATGCGGCCCAGTTCGGCCTTGCCGGCGGCGTCCAGAGCGGCGCCGTTGCGCACGAAGGCGTCGCGGCTGCGCTCGGCCAGACGCTTCTGCTGGGCGTTCAGGCCTGCGGCGTCGGCGCCGTCGGCCACGGCCTTGATGCGGGCGAACAGCTTCTCGTTGAAGGTGATCTCGTCCGATGCGGCCGACAGGATCGGCGACAGCTCGGTCTCCAGCGCATCCCATTCATCGCCGCCGATGTTCGACGTCATGACGCTGAAGACGTTCATGGCGCGGTCCAGCGGCTCGCCGGCCAACTCCATGGCCACCAGGGTGTTGGCGAAGGTCGGAGCGTCGGGGTTGTTGGCGACGGCGGCGACGTCGGCGCGTTGCAGTTCGATGCCTTCCAGGATGGCTTCGCGCATCTTGGGCGCCGTCACCTTGTCCCAGGGGGGCACGCCCTCATAGGGGCCGGTCCAGGGCTGCAGCAGCTCGGCGCGCGGGGCGGTCGTCGGCAGGACGGCGCGCGCGAGGCGGGCTTCATCGGCGGTCGAAAGGGCTGCGGCCGATCCGGTCATTCCGTTCTCCAGGGCGCCGGCGGAGGCGCAGCCCGACAGGGCGAAGAGGCTCGCGCCTCCGATAAGAAGATGGCGTCTGTGCATCCGGTTCTCCCAACCTTTGAGCAGTGTCGCGCGACCTTAGTCGGACATGGCCGGACGGTCACATGAAGCCGATGTAATCCTAACCATTGGACGACGGAACCCCGTGGGTCTAAAGGCCGCGTCATGGCGATAGGCGTTTTTGACTCCGGCGTGGGCGGACTGACGGTCCACCGCGAACTCACGACCCGCTTTCCGACGCGGGACTTCATCTATCTGGGCGACCAGGCCCATGCCCCCTATGGCGGGCGCGGCGGCGAGGACATCGTCGAGCTGACGCGCGCCGGGTGCGAGCGTCTGTTCGAGGCCGGCGCTTCGGTCGTGATCCTGGCCTGCAACACGGCCTCGGCCATCGCGCTTCGCCGTCTGCAGCAGACCTGGATCCCCGGCATGCGCGAAAAGCTGGGCCGTCCGGTCAACGTCCTGGGCATCATCGTCCCGACCATCGAGGCGGCGACCGGCCTGCCCTGGTCCTATGAGGCCGAACGCAACGGCCGACTGGAAGGCGAGAAGAAACAGGCGATCGACGTCACCGGCGTCTTCTGCACCGCCGCCACGGCCATGAGCCGGGTCTATGAGATCGAGATCGACAAGCGCCGCGAGGATCTGGCCGTCTTCACCGAGGCTTGCCCCGGCCTGGCCGGCCTTATCGAACTGGGCGCCCCGACCGAGGAGCTGAAGGTGGTGGTCGACGACCACGTCGACGCCCTGCGCCGCCGCATCGGCCGTCACCCGGACAAGGCCATCCTGGGCTGCACCCACTACGAGATCGTCGCCGACCTGTTCGCCGACGCCCTGCCCGCCGGGGTCCAGGTCATCAGCCAGCCGACCGCCGTGGCCGACTCGCTGGAACGTTATTTCGCGCGCCATCCCGAATACGAGCTGGGCGCGTCCGGCCGTCGCGACTTCCTGACCACCGGCACGCCCGGCCCGCAGTCGGAGCTGATCGCCCGCTTCTGGGGCGCGCCGCTGACCTTCGACGCCGCCTGACTATTCGGCCGAGCGCGTCCCTGAGCGGCGCTGACCGAAGGTCGGCGCCCGCTCCTTCTGCTGGGCCCAGTAGGCCGGGCCGTCGTCCGGCTTGAACATGGTGCGGGGCACGCCGTTGCGGTCCGTCACCGCGAAGGTGTTGGTCGAGGCCTGGTAGTAAAGGGTGTCGCCGTTCGGTCGCTTGACCGTCTCGGTTCCGCGCGGCGTGGTCTCCGTGAAGGCGCGAACCTTCTGCAAATAGTCGTCGGCGGATTTGGCCCCGAAGGCCGCGCCGTTGCGCTCAAACAGGCGCTGGACCTTGGCGTCGGCGGTTTCGCGCCGGTTGGCCGTGACCGGGGGTTTGGCCTCGGGCGCGGCCGCGACCGTCTCGCCCTCGGGCGCCGCCGCCGAGATCAGGGCGACCGGCTCGGCCGCCGCCCGTTCGCGCGTCTCCACCGCCGAGCCGCCGCTGTCGCAAGCCGCCAGAACCAGCGCCGCGAGCGCCGCCGTCGCCATCTGAATCCGCATGGGTCGTCCCTCCCTGAAAAGCCCGCCGAACGCAGTTAGGCATAAACTGTTTGTTCTGGCAATGTTCCATAATCGCCGCGCGTCGGGACACGGCTTTGTCTCGACGGCGTCATGCGGCGCCGCTAGAGATTCCTCATGACCGCATCCTCGCTTTCCGGCCGCAAGGTCCTGCTGATCGTCGGCGGCGGCATCGCCGCCTACAAGACGCTGGAGCTGATCCGCCTGCTGAGGAAGGCGGACGCCGAGGTGATGACGGTGCTGACCCGCGCGGGGGCCGAGTTCGTCACCCCCATGTCCCTGGCGGCCTTGACCGGCCGTCCGGTGCGCCAGGACCTGTTCATGCCCGAGGACGAGACGGCCATGGGCCATATCGAGCTGTCGCGCTGGGCTGATCTGGTGGTGGTGGCGCCGGCGACGGCGGGCCTGATCGCCAAGGCGGCGAATGGGATGGCCGACGACCTGGCCTCGACCACGCTTCTGGCCACCGACAAAAAGGTGCTTCTGGCCCCGGCCATGAACGTGCGAATGTGGCTGCACCCGGCGGTGCGGGCCAATGTCGAGCGGCTGAAGGGCTTCGACGGCTTCCACGGCGTGGCCGTGGTCGGACCGGACGAGGGCGAGATGGCCTGCGGCGAGTTCGGCCCCGGCCGCATGGCCGAGCCGCCCGTCATCTTCGACGAGATCGCCCGCCTGCTGGCCGGACCCGACGGCCGCCCGCTGAGCGGCAAGACCGCCGTCGTCACCGCCGGGCCGACGTTCGAGCCGATCGACCCGGTGCGCGGCCTGACCAACCGCTCCAGCGGCAAGCAGGGCTACGCCGTCGCCGCCGCCCTGGCCGAGCTGGGCGCCGAGGTGACGCTGATCTCCGGCCCGGTGGCCCTGGACGCGCCGGTCGGCGTGACCCGGCTCTGGGTCGAGGCCGCGACCGAGATGAAGGCCGCCGTCGAGGCCCATTTGCCCGCCGACATCGCGGTGATGAGCGCCGCCGTCGCCGACTGGCGCGTGGACGGCGTGGCCTCGGGCAAGATCAAGAAGAAGCCGGGCGGCCCGCCGTCCCTGGCCCTGATCGAGAACCCCGACATCCTGGCCGGCGTCTCGGCCCCCGGACCGAAGCGTCCGAAACTGGTGGTCGGCTTCGCCGCCGAAACCAGCGACCTGGAGGCCAACGCCCGCGCCAAGCTGTCGAAGAAGGGCTGCGACTGGATCGTCGGCAACGACGTGTCGGGCGAGGTCTTCGGTTCCGACGGCAACGCCGTGACCCTGTTCACCCGTGACGGCGCCGAGCCCTGGCCGCGCCAGTCCAAGACCGATGTGGCGCGCAAGATCGCCCAGCGCATCGCCGATCATTTCAAGGCCTGAGAGAACTCCATGACCACCGTCCGCGTCGAACGCCTGCCCCACGCCGAGGGCCTGGCCCTGCCTGCCTATGAGACGACGGGATCGGCGGGCATGGATCTGCGCGCGGCCGTGGCCGAGTTCGAGCCGGTCGTGCTGCAGCCGGGGGAGCGCAAGCTGATCCCGACGGGCCTGAAGATCGCGCTGGAGCCCGGCTATGAGGCCCAGGTGCGGCCCCGTTCGGGTCTGGCCCTGAAGCACGGCGTCACCTGCCTGAACTCCCCCGGCACCATCGACAGCGACTATCGCGGCGAGGTCGGGGTCATCCTGATCAACCACGGCCAGATCGCTTTCGAGATCCAGCGCGGCGAACGCATCGCCCAGATGGTGATTGCGCCCTATGCCCAGGCTGTGATGGTCGAGGTCGAGGCCCTGGACGAAACGGCGCGCGGCGCGGGCGGCTTCGGCTCCACCGGCCGATAGTCCGAAAAAGGGGGCGCCTAGCGGGGCGCCCGCTTGGCCAGGATGCGCTGCAGGGTGCGGCGGTGCATGCCCAGGCGACGGGCGGTTTCCGAGACGTTGTGGTCGCACAGCTCATAGACGCGCTGGATGTGTTCCCAGCGCACCCGGTCGGCGCTCATGGGGTTTTCCGGCGGCTCAGGGGCTTCGCCGACCGAGAGCAGGGCCTTGACCACGTCGTCGGCGTCGGCGGGCTTCTGCATGTAGTCGACGGCGCCGGCCTTGACCGCCGCCACGGCGGTGGCGATGGCGCCGTATCCGGTCAGCATGACGATGCGGGCGTCCTGGCGGCGCTCGCGGATGGCCTCGACCACCTTCAGGCCGTTGCCGTCCTCCAGGCGCATGTCCAGCACGGCGAAGGCGGGGACCGAGACGCGCAGGGCGTCGCCGGCCTCGGCCACCGAACCGGCCAGGGTGACGTCGAAGCCGCGGGCTTCCAGCGCCCGGCCCAGCCGGGTGCGCAACGCCGCGTCGTCATCGAGCAGCAGCAGGGTCTTGTCGGGCAGGGTGGCGATGCGGGCTTCGAGTTCGGACATTCGGTTCTCCTGACGCTCAGGTCGTGCGTCCGCGCTGCATGGTCAAGGTTTTAGCTCCCGACTGCGACATCAGGTTCCACTAGTGGAACGGGCCTCAAGGGCGGGATCGGCGACTTCCAGCGCCTGTCGCGGCCAGCGGACGGTGACGCGGGCGCCCCTGGGCTGGCCCTTTTCGCCGTCGCCGGCGCCGACCGAGACCTTGCCGCCGCTGCGCTCCAGGAGGGTGCGGGCGATGAAGAAGCCCAGGCCCATGCCGCCCTGGCTGGGGGCGATGGGGGCGGTGACCGGCGGCGGCGCGGCGGCCTTGCGGCCGGTCTTGCGCGGAGCGTCCGAGGCGGCGGCGATCTGGGCCGCCAGGGCGCGGCGGGCCTTGGCCTGGGGGCGGCTGGTGACATAGGGCTCGCCCAGACGCGGCAGGATCTCCGAGGCGAAGCCGGGGCCGTCGTCGAGGATGTCGATCTCGATCCAGCCGGCGTCGACGACGGCGATGACTCGCACCCGGCTGTTGGCGAAGTCGGCGGCGTTTTCGACCAGGGTGGACAGGCCGTGCACGACCTCGGGCAGGCGGTGGACGCGCGGCACGGGCTGGCCCGGCGGGGCCTTCACCGCCGTCTCGAAGGTCAGGTCGAAGCCCCGGTGCGGCTCGGCCACCTCTTCCAGCAGGGCCTTCAGATCGACGTCGGCGTAGAGGGGGTCGCCTTCCTCGGGCTGGGCCGACAGCTGTTTCAGGATGTCGCGGCAACGCTCGGCCTGCTGCAGCATCAGGGCGGCGTCTTCGGCCACGGGGCTGCCGGGCGGCGAGGCGCGCAGCAACTCCTTGGCCACCACCTGAATGGTCGCCAGCGGCGTGCCCAGTTCGTGGGCGGCGGCGGCGGCCAGACCGCCCAGGGCCGCCAGCCTCTGTTCGCGTTGCAGCACGTCCTGGGTCGTGGCCAGGGCCAGCTCCAGCTTCTCGGCGTCGGCCGCCACCTTCCAGGCGTAGCCCGAGGTGAACAGGACGCCGGTGGCCAGGGCCAGCCCCATGCCGAAGCGATAGAGGCCCGGCAGCTCCAGATGCTCGTGCATCCGCCAGGGGAGGGGCAGGGACCAGGAGAAGAGGACGCCGAGGGCGATCAGGGCCATGACCCCCAGCACCAGGGCCTGACGCGAGGGCAGGGAGGCCGCCGCGATCGTCACCGGCGCCACCAGCAGCAGACAGAAGGGGTTGTCCAGCCCGCCGGTCAGGGCCAGCAGGGTGGCCAACTGCAGGATGTCGAAGCCCAGCTGCGCCGCCGTCTGCGGGCCGTTGGGCAGGCTGCCGTCGACGCGGCGCGCCCGCGCCATGGTGGCCAGGTTCATCACCACCCCGGCGCCGATGGCGGTCAGGCACTGCCACAAGGGCAGGGGGAAGTGCAGGGCGAAATAGGCGGTCAGGATGGCCGCGCTCTGGCCGACGACGGCCAGCCAGCGCAGCACGATCAAGGTCCGCAGCGACAGACCGCGTCCGCGTCGGGGCCGTTCGCGCAGGGCCTCCATCGAGCCGGAAGGACCGGCGGCGACCTTGACGGCCTGCGACAGGGTGGGGGCTTCTGTGCTGCTCACGCCTCTTCTATAGACCGCGACGCTGGCGGCTGCACACCCGTCGCCATCCCCGAGGAGAAGTCGATGCCGCGCCGTCCTGTCATTCTGTTCGCCGCCGCCTGCGCGGTCATCGCCCTGGCCCTGGGCCTGATCACCATGGTCGTGGTCAAGGGACGCCAGCAGACGGCCCAGGTGGCCGAGGCCGGGACCGGCCAGCCGACCGTCGGCGGGCCCTTCACCCTGACCAATCAGGACGGACAGGTGGTCGACCAGTCGATCCTGAAGAACAAGTGGACCCTGGTCTTCTTCGGCTTCACCTATTGTCCTGACTACTGCCCGACCACGCTGGGCGTGCTGAACGCCGTGCAAGAGCGGATGGGCGACAAGGCCAAGGACCTGCAGATCATCTTCATCAGCATCGATCCCGAGCGCGACACGCCCAAGCTGCTGAAGGACTATCTGTCGTCGGACGGCTTCCCTACGGGCGTCATCGGCCTGACCGGCACGCCGGAACAGACGGCCCAGGTCGCCAAGGAATACCGCGCCTTCTACCAGAAGGTCGGCGAGGGCGAGGGCTATACGATGAACCACAGCCTGACCGTCTATCTGATGGGGCCGGACGGGAAGTTCCGCAGCGCCGTGGCCCACGACCTGGGGCCGGATCGCACCGCCAAGCTGATCGAGAACGCGATGGCGCGCGGCTGATCACCCTTCGCTGATCACCTTTCCCTGATTGGGGGCGGCGCGGGCTTCTTTGCGTCGGGAAAGCTTCTATGCTGCACTGCCGCATCGGCGGGGGCCGCAGTCGGGGTTTCATGCTCTACGCATTTCACGAGCTTGCCTATCATTCGGCGACGCCGTTCCGGATCGGGGCCCAGCTGGCTCGCAGTTTCTGGACGTCGCCGTTCAATCCGGCCTCGGACACGGCCGTCGGCCGCACGGCCTACGCCTCGGCCGAGGTGTTCGAGAGCCTGACGCGCCGTTACGGCAAGCCCGCCTGGGGGCTGGAGACGCTGGACATCGACGGTCATGCCGTGCGCACGACCGAACAGGTGGTCTGGTCCTCGCCCTGGTGCCGGCTGGTGCGGTTCAAGCGTGACGCGGGCGATCTGAAGAAGGCGGGCAAGCCGTCTGACGCGCCGGCCGTCCTGATCGTGGCCCCCCTGTCGGGCCACTACGCCACCCTGCTGCGCGGCACCGTCGAGGGCTTTGCGCAGGACCACGACGTCTATGTCAGCGATTGGGAGAACGCTCGTCAGGTGCCGGTGCTGGAAGGCCGCTTCGACTTCAACGACTACATCGACCACGTTCGGGCCATGCTGATCGCCGTCGGCCCGCGCGCCCACGTCGTCGGCGTCTGCCAGCCGGGACCGCCGGTGCTGGCGGCCTGCGCCGTCATGGCGGCCGAGAACGACCCCAACCGGCCCGCCTCCATGACCTTCATGGGCTCGCCGATCGACGCCCGCTTGTCGCCGACGACGACCAACCAGCTGGCCGAGGAAAAGCCCTTCACCTGGTTCAAGTCGAACATGATCCACACCGTGCCCTGGCCCTATCCAGGGTTTGGACGAAGGGTCTATCCGGGCTTCGTCCAGCTCTACAGCTTCATGTCGATGAACGAGGACAAGCACGTCGACGCCCATCATCGCTATTTCGAGAGCCTGGTCGTCGGCGACGGCGACGGGGTTGAGAAGCATGAGCAGTTCTATGACGAATACCTGTCGGTGCTGGACCTGACCGAGGAATTCTATCTCCAAACCATCGACATCGTCTTCCAGCAGCACCTGCTGGCGCGCGGCCTGCTGGAGCATCGCGGACAGACGGTCGATCTGACGGCGATCACCGACATCGGCCTGGCCACCGTCGAGGGCGAGAAGGACGATATCTCGGGCGTCGGCCAGACCCAGGCGGCGCACGGCCTGACGCCCAACATCCCCGACGAGCGCCGCCTGCTCTATGTCCAGCCGGGCGTCGGCCACTACGGCGTCTTCAACGGCCGCCGCTTCCGTGACGAAATCTATCCGCGGGTGCGCGATTTCATCGCCCAGAACGAGAGCCTGAGTGCAGTACCGGAACGGCCAGCGGCTGCCGCTTGAGGGCGGGGGCGCCCTTCGCCTGTCGGTGAACCCGCGCGCACGAAGGCTGTCGATCCGCATCGACGCCCGCGCCGGCGAGGCCGTGGCCGTGGCGCCGTCCGAGCGACGGCTGACCGAGGCGGTCGCCTTCGCCCGCAGCAAGTCCGAATGGATCGCCGACCGGCTGGCCGCGCGGGTCGCGGGCGCGCCTCTGGAACCGGGATCGACGGTGTTCTGGCTGGGTCGGACCGTGCGGCTGGAGGCCGTCGGCGGGGCCGGGGCGGCGCGTCTGATCGAGACGCCGGACGGGCCGGTGATCTGCTCGGGCGGCGAGGGCGAGGCCTTTTCCCGCCGGGTCGAGAACTGGTTCAAGCGCGCGGCGCGCGAGTTCCTGACGGCCCGCACCGAGATCCATCTGAAGGCGCTGGGCCAGAAGCCGGTCAAGGTGTCGATCGTCGACACCCGCTCGCGCTGGGGTTCGTGCAGCCCGCACAACCGCTCGATCCGCTATAGCTGGCGGGTGATCATGGCCCCGCCCGAGGTGGCCGACTATCTGGCCGCGCACGAGGTCGCCCACCTGGTCCACGCCGACCACAGCCCGGCCTATTGGGCGGTGGTGCATCGACTGGTCGGCGACCATCGTCCCTTCCGCCAATGGCTGCGCGACCACGGCGCGGCCCTGCACGCCGTGGGACGCTGAGGCGCCTCTTCTAGAACTAGAAGAAGACGGCCTCAGGCTTTCTTTCGCTGCGCGGGGCGTCCTTGGGCGACGGCTGCGGCGAGGTGGGGCGGATGACCGGCTGATCATTGGGCAGGGGCTTGGGCGACGGGACAGGCTGACCGTCGACGATGGCGGGGCCGGGCTCGCCGTCGACGGGTTGGGCGTAGGGGTCCTCGACCTGGCCCATCATGTCGCCGATCGGATCGGGGGCGACCCAGCCTTCGGGCAGGGGCGGGCCGTTGGGGATGGGCTGGACCGCCAGCTTGGGCAGGGCCGCCTCCATGAAGCCGCGCCAGATGGCGGCGGGCGAGGAGCCGCCGGTCACGCCGCGCATGGCCTTGTTGTCGTCCTTGCCGACCCAGACGGCGGCGACGAAGCCGCCGGTGTAGCCGACGAACCAGGCGTCCTTGTAGTCTGAGGTTGTGCCGGTCTTGCCGGCGATGTCGCGACCGCTGATGGCCGCCGAGCGCCCGCTGCCCGAGGTGATCACGCCGCGCAGCATCTGGTTCATGTAGTAGAGCGGCGGGTTGTTGATCGCCTGGCCGTTCTCGCCCGTGCCGTGCTGATAGATGACGCGGCCCGAGGGGGTGCGGATGCGGCTGATGCCATAG
>NZ_DASWXW010000110.1:0-1574 GCF_036405315.1 Brevundimonas sp.
CGCCGTTGGCGGCCTTCAGCTCATAGGCGCCCTTGCGCGACAGGTTCTCGCCGGCGTCGGTCAGGCGGACCGCCGGGGTCTTCTGACGCGACAGGCACATGCCCGACGGCGTCTTCTTGTGCTGCAGGGCGACCTGCCAGCATTCCAGCGCCTCGACGGTGTCGGCGGGGCGGAACACCATCAGGTTGGGGATGGCGCGCAGGGCCGCCAGATGCTCGACCGGCTGGTGCGTCGGGCCGTCTTCGCCCAGACCGATGGAGTCATGGGTCAAGACGTGGATCGCGCGCACGCCCATCAGGGCGCCGAGGCGGATGGCTGGACGGCTATAGTCCGAGAAGACCATGAAGGTGCCGGCGTAGGGGATGACCCCGCCGTGCAGCGCCAGACCGTTCATCGCCGCGGCCATGCCGAACTCGCGGATGCCGTAGTTCAGGTAGCGACCGGCGTAGTCGGGGGCGTCGAGGATCTGGGTGTCCTTGACGAAGGTGTTGTTCGAGCCGGTCAGGTCGGCCGAGCCGCCGATCAGTTCGGGGATGGCGTTGAACACCGTCTCCAGGGCCTCGCCCGAGGACTGGCGCGTGGCCAGGGCGGGCTGGGTCGAGACCAGTTCCTTCAGCTTGGCTTCGAGGGCCTCGAAGGCGCCGGTCGGCAGGTCGCCGGCCATGGCGCGGGTGAAGTCGTCGCGCTGAGCGTGGTTCAGCAGGCGGGCTTCCCAGCCCTTGCGGGTCTTGGCGCCCTGCTTGCCGACCTTGGCCCAAGCCTTCTGGATGCCTTCCGGCAGTTCGAACGGAGCGAAGGGCCAGTGCAGCGCGGTACGCGTGGCGGCGATCTCGGTGGCGCCCAGGGCGGCGCCGTGGGTCTTGTGGCTGCCTTCCATGGTGGCGGCGCCCTTGCCGATCTTGGTCTTGCAGGCGATCAGCGTCGGCTTCGACTGCTTGGTCGCCCAGGCCAGGGCCTTCTGGATCTGCTTGTAGTCATGGCCGTCGATGGCCTTGACCGCCCAGCCCGAGGCCTTGAAGCGGGCCAGCTGGTCGGTGGCGTCCGACAGCGACACCTTGCCGTCGATGGTGATCTCATTGTCGTCCCACAGGACGCACAGCTTGTTCAGCTTCAGGCGGCCGGCCAGGGCGATGGCTTCCTGCGATACGCCTTCCATCAGGCAGCCGTCGCCGGCGATGACCCAGGTGCGGTGGTCCACCAGGTCCGAGCCAAAGCGCGCGGCCAGGTGACGCTCGGCCAGGGCGAAGCCGACCGAGGTGGCCAGGCCCTGACCCAGGGGGCCGGTGGTCGTCTCGACGCCGGCCAGGTGGCCGTATTCCGGGTGGCCGGCGGTCTTGGAGCCCCACTGGCGGAAGTTTTCCAGCTGTTCCTTGGTGGCTTCCTTATAGCCGGTCAGGTGCAGCAGGGCGTAGATCAGCATCGAGCCGTGGCCGGCCGACAGGATGAAGCGGTCGCGGTCGGCCCAGTCGGGGCGGCTGGCGTCGAACTTCAGGAATTTCGAGTAGAGGACGGTGGCGACGTCGGCCATGCCCATGGGCATGCCGGGGTGGCCGCTCTTGGCCTTTTCAACGCCG
>NZ_DASWXW010000111.1:0-22519 GCF_036405315.1 Brevundimonas sp.
CGCTCCGCCGCCTGCGCCCGCGCCCGCCCTCGCGTCCGCTGCAACGGCGACCGCTCCGGCGACGTCTCGTCCCGCCGCAACCCGTCCGACCACGCCCCAACCGCGACCCGTCGCGCCCCGGCCGGTCGTCCCGACGCCGACCCCGCCCGCCGCGTCCACGCCTGACGCTGCGCCGACCCCTGCGGGAGCGGCAGAGTGAGACGGGCGATCACGGTCCGCGTCGTCGGCCCGCTGCAATGGATCGTCTATCCGGCCCTGACCGCGATCGCGGTCACGGTGCTGCTGGCCGTCCCGTTCCGGCTGTTCGGCCTGAACCTGCCCGAGCCGGTGCTGCCGATCGTCCTGGCCTTCGCCTGGCCCCTGATCCGGCCGTCCATGCTGGCGCCGGCGGTCCTGTTCGGCCTCGGCCTGTTTCTGGATCTGTTCTGGGGCGGGCCGTTGGGCCTGTGGCCGCTCAGCCTTCTGGCGGTCTATGGGGCGATCCTGCTGGCGGCCAATTTCCTGGCGGGGCAGGCGACCATCGTCCTGTTCGCCCTCTATGCGGCCTCGACCGGCCTGGCCTTCTTCCTGGCCTATACGATCACTACGATGACGGTGGGCAATGCGCCGAGCATCCTGGCCGTTCTGGGTCAGGTCGTGCCGACCCTGTTGCTTTTCCCCCTGGCCGACTGGCTGATCCAGCGGTTTGACGACGCCGACGTGCGCTTCCGATGAGCAGCGAACCCCATATCTTCTTCTCGGACGTGAACGAGCGGCAGGGTTCCTTCCTGCGGCGCACCCTGCTGCTGGGGGGCGTGACGACGCTGGGCGTCACGGCCCTGGTGGGACGTCTGGCCCAGCTTCAGATCGTCAAGGCCGAGGAATACGCCACCCTCGCCACCAACAATCAGTTCAACTTCCGCCTGGTCCCGCCGCCGCGCGGGCTGATCAAGGACCGCCACGGGGTGATCGTGGCCGGCAACCGGCCCAGCTTCCGCGTTCTGGTCGTGCGCGACGAGACCAAGGATCTGGATCAGACGCTGGATCTGTTGGGCCAACTGCTGCCCGACACGCTGGAGCGTCGCCGCACCCTCATCCGCGAGGTCAACGCTGCGCCGCGCTTCTCGCCCGTGCCGGTCAAGAGCGACCTGACCTGGGAGGAGTTCTCCAAGGTCAATCTGCACGCCGCCGAACTGCCCGGCGTCATGGCCGACATGAACGAAGCCCGGTACTATCCGCACGGCGGGGCCTACGCCCACGTCGTCGGCTACGTGGCCAAGGTTTCCGACCGCGACGTCAAGGCGATCCGCGACAAGGGCGAGGAGCCGCCGTCCATCCTGTTCAACCCAGGCTTCCGCATCGGTCGTCAGGGTATTGAAAAGGCGCTGGACGCCGACCTGCGCGGCGAAGCCGGCGGCAAGCGGGTCGAGGTGGACGCGCGCGGCCGTGTGGTCGCCGAGGACGTCGCCGGTTCCCGGCCCGCCGTGCCGGGGGCCGAGGTGGTGCTGACGCTGGACAACGACGTCCAGAACCGGGCGCTGGAGGTGTTCGGCGAGGAATCCGGCGGCTGCGTCGTCATGGACGTGCGCAACGGCGACATCCTGGCCATGGTCTCGGCCCCGTCGTTCGACCCCAACCTGTTCGTCTCGGGCGTGCCGTCCAAGGTCTATCGCGCCCTGGCCGACTATGAGCGCAAGCCGCTTCTGGACAAGGCGATCTACGGCACCTTCCCGCCGGGCTCGACCTTCAAGATGACCACGGCCCTGGCCTTCCTGGACGCCGGGATCGACCCCAAGGAGCGGGTGGTCTGCACCGGCGGCTATCGCTACGGCGGCCGTACCTTCCGCTGCTGGCGCAAGGGCGGGCACGGGGCGATGGACATGCACAACGCCATCAAGAACTCGTGCGACACCTATTTCTACCACCTGTCCAACCGGGCGGGCGTGGACCGGATTTCCCGCGTGGCCGAGGATCTGGGCTATCACCGCACCTATGACATCGGCATCGG
Organism: Brevundimonas sp.; assembly: GCF_036405315.1. Classification (GTDB taxonomy): domain Bacteria; phylum Pseudomonadota; class Alphaproteobacteria; order Caulobacterales; family Caulobacteraceae; genus Brevundimonas. Next base: position 1,988 of record NZ_DASWXW010000111.1, read on the forward strand.
CGGCCAGTCCAAGGGCCTGCTGCCGACGACGGAGTGGGTCAAGAAGGCGCGTCCCAAGGATCCGGTCTGGCACCCGGGCGAAACCCTGTCGGTCTCTATCGGTCAGGGGGCTGTGTCGATCACCTGCCTGCAGCAGGCGGTGATGGTGTCGCGCCTGGCCAATGGGCGAAAGGCCATCACGCCGCGCCTGATCAAGTCCATCGGCGGCAAGGAACAGCCGTCCGGCGGCGACGTGCCTGACCTGCCGTTCAGCGACGAGCATCTGGATATCGTCCGCGGCGGCATGGCGGCCGTGGCCAACGACGTGACCGGGACCGCCTATCGCGCGTCTCAGCTGGGGCTGGGCGACATCAAGATGGCCGGCAAGACCGGCACGGCGCAGTCGCGCGACTACGGGACCGGCTCGCGCGGGCCGCGCGACGCGGTCTGGACCCGCCGCGACCATGCCCTGTTCGTCGCCTTCGCGCCGCATGACGCGCCGCGCTACGCCATCGCCCTGATCATCCAGCACGCCCCGGCGGGCGGCGCCGCCGACGCCGCGCCCAAGGCGCGCGAGGTGATGAAGGTGGCTCTGCTGAAAGACCCGGAGATGCGCGCGCGCATCGAGCGGCCCCTGCCGCCCGAGCCTGTCGCCTCCGTCGGCGCGGACGACGCCGAGCTGGAGCCCGGCGGCGAGGTCACGGGTCAGGCCGCCGTCGAAGCCTTCACGCCGCGCGCGCAGGCCGCCGCGCCCACGGCCTCTTCGGGGCCGCGTCCCTATCTCTCGGAGACGCCGCGATGACCGCGTCCGCCCTGTCCCGTCCCGGTGAACGCGATCGGCTGTCCAGCAAGCTGGCCGAGCTGGACTGGCGGGTGATCGGCCTGCTCTGCGTCCTGGCCGGCATCGGCACGGCCATGCTGTATTCGATCGCGGGGAGCAGTTGGTCGCCCTGGGCGTGGAAGCACCTGCTCCGCTTCGGCCTGTTGCTGATCGCCATGATCGGCCTGGCCATGGTGCACCCCAAGTGGTGGTTCCGCGCGGCCTATCCGCTTTACGGCTTGCTGCTGTTCATGGTGCTGCTGATCGAGTTCACGCCGCTGGGCTATGTGGCGGGGGGCGCCAAGAACTGGCTGAACCTGGGCTTCATCCGCATCCAGCCCGCCGAGTTCGTCAAGATCGGCCTCGTTCTGGCGCTGGCGCGCTGGTATCACGGCCATTCGGCTCAGGACGCGCGCTGGTCGTGGAAGCTGCTGATCCCCGCGGGCATGATCGGCCTGCCCTTCCTCCTGGTGGCCAAGCAGCCGGACCTGGGTTCGGCCATGGTCATCGGCCTGACCGGCGCGGCCGTCATGTTCCTGGCCGGGCTGAGCTGGCGGGTGATCGCGGCGGGCGCCGCCGCCGCCGTGGCGATCGTTCCGCCTTTCGTCATGTTCGTCATGCACGACTATCAGCGCAACCGCGTCCTGACCTTCCTGAACCCCGAGGCCGATCCGTCGGGCACCGGCTATAACATCATCCAGTCCAAGATCGCCCTAGGGTCCGGCGGCCTGCTGGGCAAGGGCTACGGCCTGGGCAGCCAGAGCCAGCTGGAGTTCCTGCCGGAGCGGCACACCGACTTCATCTTCTCGACCGTGTCCGAGGAGTTCGGCTTCGTCGGCTCCTTCACGGTTCTGGCCTGCTATCTGGCGTTGATCCTGATCTCGCTGCGGATCGCGTCGCTGTCGCATAGCCATTTCGGCCGCATCAGCGCGGCGGGCATGACCGCCTTCCTGGCCATCTTCATCCTGATCAACGGGGCGATGGTGATGGGTCTGGCGCCGGTCGTGGGCGTGCCCATGCCGCTGCTGTCCTATGGCGGTTCGACCATGATGACGGTAATGATCGGCTTTGGCCTGATCCTGTCGACCCACGTGCATCGCTATGTCGAACTGCCGAAGGGGCAGGGGCTGTTCTGATCGCGGTTTCAGGCGATAGGCTGAGACCATGACCGACAAAGCGCCCGAACCCGCCGCCGCTCCCAAGGCCGATCCCGCCATGTTCTCGGACTGCGGCGACACGCCCTGTCCGCAACCCGTCATGGCTGATCCCAAGAACGAGGCGGCGGCCCTGACCGAGGGCGTGCGGATGCGCAACAATCCCGCCGAATGGGCCTTCGTGCGCCTGTCCAAGCTGATCGAGGAGTTCGAGGCCAAGCTGGACAAGGACGAGGAGATCGGCGCCCGCGTCGTCGGCCTGCCGGGCGAAGGCACCATGCAGATCATGGACGTCGGCTTCTGGGGACCGGACCTGATCATCTTTTTCGGGCGCAACGCCGACGGCAAGCCGGTGCGCCTGATCCAGCACTACACCCAGATCAACGTGGTCCTGGCCGCGATCAAGAAGCCGGAGGAGCGCGAGGCGCGCCGCATCGGCTTCCAGCTCAATGAAATGGTGATGAAGACCAATCCGCCACCGGCCGCCGCTTCGACGGCTGGCGCAGGCGACGCGGTCTAGAGGCCGGCCGCCCAGTCGGTGCCGCGGATCAGGCTGTCGATGATGCCCGGCTCGCTCGACGCGTGGCCGGCGTCGCCGACGATGTCCAGCTTCGCCTCGGGCCAGGCGCGGTGCAGGGCCCAGGCGCCCGAGATCGGCGTCACCACGTCAAAGCGGCCCTGCGCGATCCAGCAGGGGATATGGCGGATGGCCTCGATGTTCTCGAGAATCCAGTGCTCGCTGTCGAAGAAGCCGCCGTTGGTGAAATACCAGTTCTCGATCCGGGCGAAGGCCACGGCGAACTCCGGCTCGGCGAACTTGTCCGGCTTGCCCGACGGGCCCTGGACGCTGACGGTCTCGCCTTCCCAGCTGGACCAGGCCACGGCGCAGCGGTTGCGCTCTTCGACGTCGTCGCCCATCAGGCGCTTGTTGTAGGCTGCCATCAGGTCGCCGCGCTCGGCCACGGGGATGGGGGCCAGGAAGCGTTCCCAGGCGTCGGGGAAGATCATCGAGGCGCCGTCCTGATAGAACCAGTGCAGCTCTTTCTTGGTCAGCAGGAAGATGCCGCGCAGGATCAGGGCCAGGCAGCGATCCGGGTGCTTGATGGCGTAGGTCATCGACAGGGTCGAACCCCAGGAGCCGCCAAAGACGACCCATTTATCGATGCCCAGCATCTGACGCAGGCGCTCGATGTCGGCGACCAGATCCCAGGTGGTGTTGTTTTCCAGCGAGGCGTTGGGTCGCGACAGGCCGCAGCCGCGCTGATCGAACATGACGATGCGATACTTGGCCGGATCGAAGTAGCGGCGCATCCCCGGATTGACCGCCCCGCCGGGACCGCCGTGCAGGACGATGACCGGCACGCCGTGCGGATTGCCGCTTTCCTCGTAATAGATCTCGTGGACGCTGTCGGTCGCCATCCAGCCCGAGGCGTAGGCTTCCAGCTCGGGGTAGAGGTCGCGGCGCGGGGTGTCAGTCACAGGAAATGCCATGTCAGGAAATGGATGTTTCAGATTGGCCGGTCAGGCGTTGACGATGTGTGAGCGGAACGCGGCGACGGCCAGCACGATCCAGCCGGCGATCATCAGGGTTCCGCCGACAGGGGCGACGGCCCCCATGATGGGCAGGCTGAGCAAGCCGATCATGGCCAGTGCCAGGCTGAAGATCAGCCCGCCGCTCGCCGCCAGCCAGCCGGCGATCCGCGCGGTCTTGCCGCCCGCGGCCCAGGTCGCGCAGGCGACCGCCAGGACGGCGTGAACCATCTGATACTGGGCGCCCGTGGTCAGCAGGTTCTTGGTCGCCGGGCCGGCCCCGTGGGCGGCGAAGGCGCCCAGCGCCACGGCCATGACCCCGCTGAAGGCGGCGAAGACAAGCAGGTTGCGGTCATGGCTCATGGCTTAATGTCTAGACCACAACTTCGCCGGAGTCTGCTATCGCAGCGGCGATGAAGTCCGCCCCGCGCATGGCCCTGCAATACGTCCTTCTGTTCGCCGCCAGCGGCGTGACCCTGCCGTTCGCCGGTCTGTGGTTTCGCGAGCAGGGGCTGAGCGGAGCCGAGATCGGCGCCCTGCTGGCCATCCCCATGCTGGGGCGGCTGGCGACGGGGCCGCTGCTGGCCGTCTGGGCCGATGGGTTCAAGTACAGGCGCACGCCCATCGCCCTCTTGGGACTGGCCATGGCGTTGGGATACGGCGGCGCCGGTCTGGTTCAGGGCTTTGCGGCCTGGGCCGCCTTCTGGTTCGTGGGAGCCACGGCGGCGGCGGCGCTGATTCCGCTCAGCGACGTGATGACCCTGCGGGTGGCCAAGCGCGAGGGATTTCCCTTCTCCATGCCGCGTGGCTGCGGGTCGGCGGCCTTTGTGATCGCCAACGTCGGCATGGGGGCGCTGCTGACACAGGCCTCGCCGGACGCGGTGATCATCTGGATCGGGACGGCGGCGCTGCTGATCGCGGTGACGGCGTCGCGGGTCCTGCCGACCGAGCCAGTCACCGACGGTCCGCGCACGCCGGGGCTGGAGCGGTTCAAGGGGCTGGGGCGGCTGGTGGCCGATCCGGTCTTCATGACCGCCATCTTCGCCATCGGCGCGGTCCAGGCGGCGCACGCCTTCTACTACGGCTTCTCGGCCATCGCCTGGAAGGCGCAGGGGATTCCCGAGAGCGTGACGGGCCTGTTGTGGGCCTTTTCCGTCCTGGTCGAGATCGGCTTCATGTGGGTGGTCGAGCCGTGGCGGCGGCGGGTCGGGATCGGGCCGTGGCTGATGCTGACGATCGGGGCGGGGGCGGCGGTCGTGCGCTGGACGCTGATGGCCTTTTCGCCGCCGCTGTGGGCGCTGTGGCCCTTGCAGACGCTTCACGCGCTGAGCTTCGCCTCGACCTATCTGGCCGGGGTGCAGATCGTCGAGCGGCTGTCGCCGTCCGACAGCCATACGGCGGCGCAGACGCTCAGCTCCGTGGTGTCGGCGGGGGTTCTGATCGGCCTGGCGACGGCGGCGTCGGGGCCGCTGTACGACGCCTTCGGCCTGAAGGGCTATCTGGCTATGGCCGCGCTGGCGGCGACCGGCGGTCTGGCCGGGCTGATCCTGCAGGCGCGGCTGTCGAAGACCTAGGCGGCGTTGGGGCGGGGCAGGGGCGCCAGGTGGCGGGCGATGACCGAGGCAGCCGTCTTGACCGCCGTCTGAACCTTGGCGTTGGGGACGTCGGACGGGGCGCGGATCAGGCCGATGGCCGGCGAGGCTGGGCCGTCTGGCAGGTCGTTCAGGATGCGATACAGGATATAGCTGCCGGCATCCTCCTCGGCGTCCGAGGCGGCGATGACGTTCAACCCGGCGTCGGTCAGGTCGCGCACGATCTCGGCGGCGGGGGCCGTGGCGCGGACGACGCCGGGGCCGGTGTGATCCAGACGGTCGCTGCCGTCCATGCGCCGGTTCTCGGCCCTCATCTGCAGGCGAAAGGCGCCGGGGTGCGCAGTGCGCCCGACCAGAAGCAGGGCGCCGCATTCGCCGCTGGCCAGCAGGGCGCTCAGTTCGGCGGCGACGGCGTCGGCCGAGGCGTTTCCCGCGACGGGCAAGGTGCGTGCGCCGACGGGGTTCCACGGATCGCCTGACAGGTCCTCGACCGGGTCCCATGCGGTGAAGGTCGGGTCCCAGGCGCAGATGGCGATGGCGGGGCGCCGGTCGGGGCGAAGCCCGGTATCCATATCCAGCAAGGAGTTCACCCTGTGTGACACTAACGCGACAGCGACCGGGACGGTGCGGTCAAATCTGGCGGGAGGTCAAGCCCGCCAGGGCAAAATGTGACGGATTTGCGGCTAAGCTCTAGCCGAGATCGCCGATGGCGGCGTCCAGCAACATGAACGCGCGGCCTTCGTCGGTGGCCAGACGGCCCTGGACGTCCTGGGCGTCGCCGTGACGCGTCTGATCCTTCACAGACTGGGCGAAGGCGCGGACATAGGCGTCGGCGTCAGCACGCAACTCGGCGTCGGCCAGGATGCGGCGCGAGACGCTGCGCACGGCGGCCGGGGCGACGCGGCGCACGATCTGGCGGGCGCGGTCTGGCTCCTGCTCCGCCAGAGCGCGGGCGGCTTCCTCGACGCGGGCGCGAGGCAGAAGGGCGTTGGGATCGACGCCCATGCGGCGGATGGCGGAGGTGATCCGGTCGGCCAGGGCGTCGACGGCCTCGGCCCCCATGACGGGCGTGTCCAGGTCCAGCGGGGCCTCGCCCGCCTCGACGTCCTGATCCGCGCCGTTGACCAGATCGCTCCAGTCGAGCGCCTCGTCTTTCGCGGGCGCAGCGGGCGGCGGGGTTTCGGCGGCGACCTCGGTCGGCTCCAGCCGCAGACGGCCGCGCAGGCCGAAGCCGCGTTCCTCCACGGGCTTGGCGGCGGACTTGGACTCGGCCGGGGCGGCCGGTCGGGCCGATCGGGGCGTATAGCGCGGCGCCTCGGCCGGAGGCGTGGCCAGCAGAGGCTCGCGGCGGCGCGAGGTCGGGGCGTCGCCCGACACCACGCCGACCAGGCGAACGGCCTCGCTCAGCATGTCGTAGTTGCGGCGCACGCGGTCCTGGAAGCCGGCGTCCAGGGCCTCGGTGTCTTCGGCGGCCTTGCGCGAGGCGGCGCTGAGGGCGGCGAGACCTTCCTCGACCGACGCACGCACGGCGTCGACGCGGGCGGCGGCTTCCTCGGGCAGACGGCTGGCGCGGGCGTCCATTTCGGCCACGGCGCTTTCAACCTGGGCCAGGGCGGCGGTCATGCGTTCCAGGGTGCCTTCCAGCCGCTCGACCACCTTCTCGCCGGTCAGGTCGACCATGTCGGCGGTCTGGTTGACGATCTTGCGGGCGCCGTCGATGCGGGCCTCGGCGGCTTCGTCGGCCTTCTGGGCGGCGTCGAATAGCGACTCGCCCAGGCGGTCAGCGCGGATCTGCGCCTGTTCAATGGCGGCGGCGGCGGCGGCGCGCTGCTCTTCGGCGGTGGCTTGCAGGGCCGTCAGGGCGCGGCGGGTTTCCTCGACCAGCAGGTCGCGGGCCTCGGCTGCCAGGGCCTCGAAGCGGTCCAGCGCCAGCTTGGTGGCGTGGTCGAAGCCGTCGGCCTCGCGCTGGGACAGGTCCACCAGGGCGCGGAACTGGTCGGCGGCGGCTTCGATCTGTGCCTTGATGGCGTCGCTGACGTCGCCGGTCGTCCGGTTCAACTCGCCCGCGGCGCTGCGGGTCAGGGACAACTGCTCGGTGAACTGGGCGCGCTGGCTCTCGATCTGGGCCGAGAAGTCCTCCTGATCGGTGCGCAGGGCGTAGGCGGCGGTGACGAGAGCGGCGCGCTGCTGGCTCAGGCCTTCCTCGACCGACTGAATCTGTTCGGCCACGCCGCTGCCGGCGGTTTCAAGACGCAGGGTCTGGCGGGCCAGGTCGTCGGCGGCGGCGCGGGCGGCGTCCTGGGCCTCGTTGGCGGCGGCGGCCAGATCGGCGGCGCGGGCGGCCAGCGCCGCCTCGGCTTCGCGCAGTTGGGTCTGGGCCAGGTCGGAGGCGTCGACCACCATGCGCGACTGGCGCTCGACCGCATCGACGACGCCGACGGCCTGGCTGTCCAGTTGCACGCCCAGGGCGCCCAGTTGTTCGCGCTCACGGCCCAACTGGTCGGTCAGGCGACGGGCGGTGCGGCCGGCGGATTCGGCGGCTTCGTTGAGGCGGGCGGTTTCCTCGGCCAGGGCCTCGCGCAGCAGGGCCATGTCGTTGCGGGCGCGTTCGGCGGCCAGGGCGGCCTGATCGATGTCGCCGCGCAGGGCGGTCAGCACCTGCCCCGTCTGATGGGCGGCCAGGGCCGTCGGGCCGACCAGGGCCTCGGCCATGTCGCGTGCGCGACGGGTCTCAAGGGCGAGACCGGCGCCCTGGCGAACGGCGTGGGCCAGCATGATGGCGAGCCCGGCGGGAGCGAGGGCGATCAGGGCGTAGACGGCCAGCCGCAAGGGTTCCAACTCGACCGCGCCCGACCCGAACTCATAGGCGAACCAGGAGGCCACGCCGCCGATCCACAGGGCCGAGGCGACGCCGGCGATCAGATAGGCGTTGCCGGCTGGCCGGGGGGCGGCCTTGCGCGAAGCAACCGGCGCCGGAGCGGGCGGGGTCGATTCCAGCGGCGCCGGCGGGGCGTCGGCCGACACGGCGAGCGGCGCCATATCGGGCGCGGCGGCGCGCGCCTCGGCCAGACGCTGTTCCTCCATCAGACGCCGGCGACGGCGTTCCGACATCGGGCGCTCGGGTTCGGACAGCGGCGCGGGCGCGCGTTCATGCGGCTCCTCGGCGGCGGAGGCGATGGTTTCATCCTGACCTTCGCCCGGTTCGGGGTCGGAAAGGTTGAGCGGCGGCCGATGGCTGGACTTCATGGGGCGTCGTTCTCGATCACTATTCGCCGGAAACGCGGCGAGGGCGCGCGGAGGGATTGGACCCTAGCGGCTCGATCCAGCCGCGCAAAGGCTCGCGGGCCGGGATTCGAAAGGAGATCGTGGATGGCGGACCGTCAGGCCGGCGCGTCAGCAGCTGCGCTGAGCCGGGGCGGCGATGCTGGCGGCGGGGGCTTCCTGGCAATCCTGCACGCGCTGAATCTCACGCTCCGAGTGACGCGGAGCGTGCAAATCGACGCCGAACTGCGACAGCGCGGCCGCAGCGAGCAGCGCGATCAGGCCGGCCAGCATTTCAAGCAGCATTTGCATGGCGCGGACAATGACAGAACGCGGCTCTGTTTACAATGCGGCGGCATTGTGAAGCTGCACAGGCGCAGTAAATGGAACGAAGCCGGTCTTCAAACGTCAAGCTTGAGGGCCGCGCGCATGGGCTCGTCACGCGAATCAGTCAGTCTGACCGAATGAGGGAATGGGGCGACGACAGCTACGAGGGCAGCCTGCTGGAACCGGGGCGGGACTGCTGGCGCGTGGACACGGCGCATCGCTTTGCGCCTTTGATGGAGAACAACGCCTATTTCGACGCCTTGGCCTCGTCATTGCACAAGGCGAAGAAGTCGATCGTCATTCTGGGCTGGCAGTTCGACCCTCGCACCCGACTGGACCCGGAATCGCCGCTGACCGACCGGCGCGGCGAGATCGGCCACCAGTTGCGGATGCTGGTGCGCCAGAAGCCCGAACTGGATATCCGTCTGCTGATCTGGAAGTCGCCGCTGCTGATCGCCGCCTCGCAGGGGTTCTATCCCCTCCGCGCCCAGGGCTGGTTCAGGAAGCGGACGGTCGAGTTCCGCCTCGACAAGCCCGGTGTCCTCGGCGCCTGCCATCACCAGAAGGTGGTGATCATCGACGACAAGGTGGCCTTCTGCGGCGGGGGCGACATCGCCACCGACCGCTGGGACACCGACGAACACCTGGACAATGATCCGCGCCGCTGCCAGCCCTCGGGCCTGTTCAGCGCGCCCCGTCACGAGGTGATGTGCGTTCTGGACGGTCCGGCGGCCAGGGCGCTGGGCGATCTGGCGCGCGAACGCTGGTTCCGCGCCACCTGGGAGCGCACCCTGCCGGACGAGACCGACGAGGATCCCTGGCCCGACGGGGTCGAGGCGGTTTTGCATGACGTGGACGTGGGCGTGGCGCGGACCGAACCGCGCGTGCGCGGCCGGCCCGAGGTGCGCGAGAACGAGGCCCTGCATCTGGAATCCATCCGCCGCGCCAGGCGGCTGATCTATCTGGAGAACCAGTATTTCACCTCGCCGGTGATCGCCGCGGCCCTGGCCGATCGACTGGCCGAGCCGGACGGGCCGGAGGTGGTTCTGGTCTCGACCGGGCGCAGCCCTAGCTGGTTCGACAGCCTGACGATGGATACAGCCCGCGCCGAGATCCTGTATCGGCTGGAGCAGGCGGACCGCTACAACCGCTTCTTCGCCTTCAGCCCGAGGACGGTCGAAGGGGAGCGGGTCGTCGTTCACGCCAAGATGTCCATCATTGACGATCGGCTTCTGCGGATTGGTTCGACCAATCTGAACAACCGCTCGCAGGGGCTGGACACCGAGTGCGACGTGGCTGCCGAGCCGGAAACGCAGGAGGGGCGCGACGCAGTCCGCCGTTTCCGCCAGCGGTCCATCGGTCATTTCCTCGGCGTGTCGGGAGAGGACTTCGCCCAGGTCGAAGGTGTGATGGGGTCTGTCGGCCATGCGGTCGAGACCTTCGGCGCGGACCGGATGAGCGTGCTGGGATCGGAGCCGCCGAGCGCCGTCCAGCGCATGGTCGCCGAATGGCAGTTGGGCGATCCTGGTTCATCCTCCGACGCCTGGCGGCCGTGGAAGCGGCTGAACCGTTCGCACCGGCCCCGGCTGCCAGGACCCCAAGCTGGACCCCAGGCAGGATCTCAGGCCGGGGGCTGAAACTCGAAGTCGATCGCCAGCGGCAGGTGGTCCGATGCCGTGCGCGCCAGGGGGTGCAGCGGGGTCATGGCCCCCGTCACCCGGATCTCCGGGCTGACGAAGCAGTGGTCGATGCGGATGGCCGGGAAGCTGGACGGGAAGGTCTTCACCGAGGGCTTCAGCCCCAGTTCGCGCTGGGCGTCGGCCAGCCGCCGCGTCAGGGCGTGATAGGGGCGGGTGATCGAGGTGGCGTTGAAGTCGCCGGTCAGGATGGTCGGCCCGGTGCAGGCGGGATCGCCCAGCCATTCTCGCCCCACCAGCGCCGCCGCCTGCATCCGCTGCTCGCGCGGCACCAGACCCAGGTGGGTGTTGAAGACGTTCAGGATCGTCCCGTCGAAGTCGATGGCCGACCACAGGGCGCCGCGCGGCTCCAGCCCCCGCAGATTGGGCAGGGTCGGCAGGGCGGCGGCGCGGATCAGCCGTTCGGGCCGCGCCGTCAGAATGGCGTCGCCATACAACTCGGCCTCGATGGTCATGGCCGGATGGAAGCGGAAGCCCATCGCCAGGCGCTCGGCGATGGCGTGGGCCTGATCGACGCCGTTGGTGCGGGCGCGGCCGACATCCAGTTCCTGCAGGCAGACGATGTCCGGTTCCAGCTCGGCGATGACGGCGGCGATGCGCCCTACGTCCAGCTTGCGGTCGATCCCGACGCAGCGGTGCACATTATAGGTGACGAGTCTGGGCATGGGTCCTTGTCGGCGCGGTCGATCCCGCCGTCAGTCTAGCGGGTCTAGATGACAACCAGACGGTCGGGGACCTCGTTGATATCAGCGGGTCGGGGCGGAAACTGTTCCGCCAGGACCTGACCGCACAGGGCGATGGCCTGCTGCAGCCCCTCGACGGGCTGGTTCTGACGCAGACCCCTGGTGAGAGCGGCCACGGCGTCGGCCCAGACCTCGGGGCTGACGCAGGCATGGATGCCCTCGTCGGCGATGACCTCGACCTGATGATCGGCCAGGGCGGCGAAGATCAGCACCCCGGTCCGCGCCTCGGTGACGTGCAGGCCGTGGGCCAGGAACTGCTGCATGGCGGCGCGGCGGACACGGGTGCGGCGCAGAGGGGCAGGGGTCAGCAACCGTCGCACGACCGGGATCAGGCTGATCAGGAAGACACCGAGGAAAACCGCCGCCTGCACCAGGGCGTAGGCGGCCAGGGTCTGGCTGATCTCGACTTCGCGCGCGGCGACGTGGGCCGCCTGCCAATCAGCCCCGAGGCCCGGCAGCCAGTGAGCGCCGAAACCCAGCGGGATCAGAGCCAACGGCAGCAGCAGGGCCGCCGCCGCCGCCCAGGCCAGGCTGACGTCGCGATAGGACGACACCTGCCGGGCCACGACGCAGAAGATCTCGCCCGAGGTTTTGGCCTCGGCCCGGGCGATGGCCTCGGCGACGCGGGCGTGGTCGTGGCTCGTGAACTGCATCACCATCCCCCCGAGGCGCCGCCGCCGCCGAAGCCGCCGCCGCCTCCACCAAATCCACCGCCGCCGAAGCCGCCGCCGCCCCAGCCGCCGCCTCCGCGACCGCCGCGGCCCTGGTTCTTCAGCGCCTCGCTGGCGGCCCAGATCAGGATGGGGGTCAGGCCGTCGCCCCTGCCGCGACGTCTGCGACCGCCCGCGGCCGCCCCGACCAGGCTGATGAAGAGGAAGAAGAAGATCAGGAAGATGATCAGGGCCGGCAGGATCGGCTTCTCGCGCTCGCTGGCCGCGCTCTTCGCCTCGGCCGCGCGGGCCTGAGCCTCGGCGGGATCGGCGGTCAGTTGGGCGATGATGGCGTCGGTCCCGGCCAGGATGCCGGCGGCGTAGTCGCCGGTGCGGAAGGCCGGCAGGATGTCGTTGCGGATGATCTGCGAGGAATAGGCGTCGGTCAGCACGCCCTCCAGCCCGTAGCCGACCTCGATCCGGACCTTGCGCTCGTTCGGCGCAACGATCAGCAGGGCGCCGCCGTCGTTTTCCTTCTGGCCGATGCCCCAGTGACGACCCAGCTGATAGCCGAAGTCCTCGATCTCCTGATCCTGCAGCGAGGGCAGGGTGACGACCACCAGCTGATCGCCGGTCTGCTGTTCCAGCGTGGCCAGCTTGCCGGTCAGGGCCTGTTCCTGTTCCGGCGTCAGCAGTTGGGCGTCATCGACCACGCGCCCCGTCAGGGCCGGGAACCGGATCTCGGCGGCCAGGGCGGGCAGGGCCGCCAGCCACAAGACCATGCCGAGCAGCAGCGCCGGGCCTACTCCCGGCGCCCTGCGGTCCCTCACGGCGAGGGCGGAAGGGATCATGTCGGGCTGACTACGCCGCCGGAGCAGCGGCCGGGGCCGCGGCGGGCGGCGTCGAACCGGGCGCGGCCCCCGGCGTGGTCGCGGGCGCGCCGCCTCCAGGCTGAGCATTGGGCTGGGCGCCCGGAACGCCGAAGTTGAAGTTCACGCTCGGGGCGCTCTGGGCCTCGGCGGTGGCGGTGAACAGCTGCATGGGCTTGGAACCGCCGTGCAGGGTCTTGGCCCAGATCACCGTCGGGAAGGTGCGCAGGCTCGTGTTGTAGTCGCGCACGGCCTCATTGTAGTCGCGGCGCGCCACGGCGATGCGGTTCTCGGTGCCTTCCAATTGCGATTGCAGGGTCAGGAAGTTCTGATTGGCCTGAAGCTGGGGATAGGCCTCGACCGTCACCAGCAGCCGCGACAGGGCGGACGACAGCTCGCCTTGCGCCTGCTGGTATTGCTGGAAGGCGGCGGCGTTATCCAGGTTGGAGGCGTCGATGTTGACGCTGGTGGCCTTGGCGCGGGCCTCGATCACCTGGGTCAGGGTGGTGCGTTCCTGAATGGCCGCGCCCTGCACGGTGGCGACCAGGTTCGGCACCAGGTCCGAACGGCGCTGATACTGGCTCTGGACGTCGGCCCAAGCCGCCTCGGCGCGTTCCTGCTTGGTCGGAATAGTGTTGTAGCCGCAACCCGCCACGGCGGGGGTCAGGACGACGACGGCGGCGACGGCCGCGAGACGGGGCGAGAATCCAGCCATGAAGCTCCTCCGACGGCCATGATGACCGCTGATCCGCTATAGACTATCGGGGCGGAAAGGCTCCGCTTCAAGGCTGGATTTTTAGCCTGATCCCAGGCGGCGCCTCAGCTGTTCAGGTCTTCCGGTTCGACCCCTGCCGCGCGACAGGCGGCGGTGTAGGTGTTGGCCAGCAGGCAGGCGATGGTCATGGGGCCGACGCCGCCGGGGACGGGGGTGATGCGGCCCGCAACCTCGACCGCCTCGTTGAAGTCCACGTCGCCGACCACGCGGGTCTTGCCCTCGGCGGCCTTGACCGGATCGCGCGAGGGGACGCGGTTGATGCCGACGTCAATGACGGTGGCGCCCGGCTTGATCCAGTCGCCCTTGATCATCTCGGGGCGGCCGACGGCGGCCACCAGGATGTCGGCGGTGCGGCACAGGGCGGGCAGGTCGCGGGTGCGCGAGTGGGCCACGGTGACGGTGCAGCTTTCGCCCAGCAGCAGTTGCGCCATCGGCTTGCCGACGATGTTGGAGCGGCCGACGATGACGGCGTTCAGGCCCGATAGGTCGCCGAGTTGATCCTTCAGCAGCATCAGGCTGCCCAGGGGGGTGCAGGGGATCATCCCCGGCAGGCCGACGGCCAGGCGCCCGACGTTGACCACGTGGAAGCCGTCCACGTCCTTGTCCGGGTCGATGGCGGCCAGGACCGCGGCCGAATCGATGTGCTTGGGCAGGGGCAGCTGCACCAGGACGCCGTGGATGCCCGCGTCGGCGTTCAGCGCCGCGATCAGGGCCAGCAGCTCGGCCTGGGTCGTGGTGTCGGGCAGACGGTGGGTGTCGGACCGCATCCCGGCCTTAAGCGTCGTCTCGCCCTTGTTGCGGACGTAGAGTTGGCTGGCGGGGTCCTCGCCGACGATGACCACGGCCAGGCCGGGCTTGATCCCGCGGGCGGTTTGCAGACGCGCGGCGGCGGCGGCGACGCGCTCGACCAGGGTCTGCGAGAAGGCCTTGCCGTCGATGAGCGAGGCGCGGGCGGGTTCGTCAGCCATGATCGGCTCCAAAGGCTTGGGAACTGGAAAGCGTGGCCGCGATTTACAGCCGCTGCGGTTCGGCGTCTATGATAGCGCCAGCAAAGAGGTTTTCATGCGTCATTCTCTGTTCGCCGCCGCCAGCGTCGTCGCCCTGCTGTCGTCGGGCTCCGTCCTGGCCCAAACGCCGACCGACACGCGCATCGGCGCTGAGGTCCAGGGACGGCTGGAAGAGGGGGACGCGCGCACCCGCGGCGGCGACGCCTATCGCTATGACGACTATCGTGTTCAGTTGCGCGCCGGGCAGCGGCTGCAGGCCGAACTGCGCAGCAGCGACTTCGACGCCTATCTGGCGATCTACGCCGAGGGCCGGACCTCGGGCGACGCGCTGGCGTCCGACGATGACGGCGCGGGCAGCGGCGCCAACGCCCGCCTGCGTTTCACGCCGGAGAGCGACGGCGTCTACATCGTGCGCGCGCGGCCTTTCTCGGGTCTGGAGACCGGCGCCTACACCCTGGCGCTGAGCGAGCGCGTGGCCCCGCGTCAGCCGCGTCCGGGCCGCATCTCGGTGGGCGGCGACGTGTCGGGACGCCTGACCAGCGGCGACGCCGAGGACGAGGACGGCAAGACCTTCGACGCCTATGCCTTCCGCGCGAACGCCGGGGATCGCGTGGCGGTCCTGCTGGAAGCCGACGACTTCGATCCGCTGGTCCGCATCGGCCGCATGGTCAACGGCGCCTTCGTGCAGTCGGCAGAAAATGACGACGGCGCGGGCAAGGGGCTGAATTCCTACCTGGTCTTCACCGCGCCCCAGGCCGGCGAATATGTGATCCAGGCCGCTTCGGTCAGCGGCGACGCCGAGGGCGACTATCGCCTGTCGCTGGAGCAGGGGCCGCCGGCCCCGGCGGCGCGCAGCATCGCCATCGGCGAGGCGGTCAGCGGCCGCCTGAGCGCAGACAGCGCCCAGAGCGATTCCGGCGCGCCCGCCGACCTCTATCGCTTCACCGGCCGCGCCGGTCAGCGCGTGGCGATCAGCCTGAAGGCCGACGACTTCGACAGCTACCTCGAGCTGTTCGACGCCAACCACAACAGCCTGGCCACCGACGACGACAGCGGCGGCGAGCTGAACGCGCGGTTGACCTTCGTCCTGCCCGACGACGGCGACTATCTGATCGAGGCCCGCGGCTTTTCGGACGCCTCGGGCGCCTATGACCTGAAACTGGAGGAGGTGGCCCCGCCGCCGCCGCCGACCGCCCTCGGCTTCGGTCAGACGGTGCAGGGCGAACTGAAGGAAGGCGGCGCGACGGACGACGAGGGCCGTCTGTTCGACGGCTACGCCTTCAGCGGGACCGAGGGGCAGCGCGTCCAGGCCGTCATGCGTTCCGGCGATTTCGACGCCCTGCTGCAGATCGGCAAGGCGGGCGAGGCGTTCGAGGAACTGGCCTCCGACGACGACGGCCTGCGTCAGGGCACGGACGCCCGCCTGACCTTCACCCTGCCGGAAGACGGGGACTATATTCTTCGCGCACTGCCTTATTCCAGCAGCGGCAAGGGCCTGTATTCGATAGAATTTTCTGATCGTGGGCCCGAGCCGGGTCCGGGCAGCCTGCTGGTCGGGTCGACCGCGCGCGGCAGCCTGTCCGAAACCGACGCCCTGACCGACGAGGGCGTCTCGTTCGACGCCTACACCTTCAAGGCCAAGGCCGATGAGAAGCTGCGCTTCACCCTGATCTCCGCCGCCTTCGACGCGGTGGTCGAGGTGGGCGAGGACAAGGAGGGCGACTTCCGCAGCCTGGCCGAGGACGACGACAGCCTGTCGGACACCCACGCCCGTCTGGACTGGACCGCGCCGCGCGACGGGACCTATGTCGTGCGCGCCCGCAGCTTCGCTCCCAGCTCGACCGGCGACTATGTGCTGACGGTCGAGCGCCAGCCCTGAGGCTGACGGGGGGCGCGATGAGCGACGACCTGATCCTGGGCCGCAAGGATCAGCACCTCGACGTGGTGCTGTCCGGCGGCGGACGTCACGCCCTGGCCAGCGGCTTCGACGACTGGCGCTTCGTGCATGAGGCCCTGCCGGATCTGGACCACGCCAAGATCGACCTCGGCGCCGACTTCCTGGGGCGGCGACTGCAGGCGCCCCTGCTGATCAGCGCCATGACCGGCGGCCCGGCCCGCGCCGAGGCGATCAACGCCCGTCTGGCCGAGGCGGCTCAGCATCTGGGCATCGCCCTGGCCGTCGGCTCGCAGCGCGCCGCGATCGAGGGCGGGGCGAGCGGCGGGCTGGATCTCTCCCTGCGCGACCGGGCGCCCGACACGCCCATCCTGGCCAATATCGGCGCGGCCCAGCTGACGCGCGGCTTCGGCGTCGAGCAGGCGAAGCGGGCGCTGGACATGATCGGGGCCGACGCCCTGGTGGTGCACTTGAACCCCCTGCAGGAAGCCTGTCAGCCCGAGGGCGACCGCGACTGGTGGGGCGTCGGCGCGGCGCTTCAGGCCCTGATTCGCGATCTGAACGCGCCGGTCATCGTCAAGGAGACGGGGGCGGGCATATCGGCCGTCACCGCTCAACGCCTGATCGCCATGGGGGCGACGGGGATCGACGTGGCCGGGGCCGGCGGGGCCAACTGGGGCCTGATCGAGGGCGAGCGTGCGACCGACCCGGCGGACAAGGCTCACGCCGCCGCCTTCGCCGCCTGGGGCATCCCCAGCGCCCGCGCTATCGCCGAGGCCCGCAACGCCTTGCCCGAGGCCCTGATCATCGGCTCTGGCGGGGTCCGCGACGGCGTCGACGTGGCCAAGGCCATCCGCCTGGGCGCCGACGTCGTGGGCATGGCCTCGGGCGTCATCCAGGCGGCGACGGTCTCGACCGAAGCCGTGATCGCGCACTTCCAGACCGTGATCCGGCAACTGCGCACGGTTTGCTTCTGCACCAACGCCGCCAGCTTGTCGGCGCTGAAGCGCATCCCCTTGCTAAGTGTAAAATAAATCAACTGTTTAGGCGATCGTATTAGGGCGTTGGTCAGGAACACTCACGGAGACTCCCCCTCTATGCGCACCCTTCTGATGACGACCGTTCTGGCTTCGGCCCTGGCGGTCGCCGGCGCGGCCTCGGCCCAGAGCACCATCCGACCCGGCCAGACGGTGCAGGGCAATTTTAGCGCCAAGGACGCCCGCATGGGCGACGGTTCGCACTACCGTTGCTACGTCGTCCAGACCAACCCGGACGAGGCCTATACGGTCACGCTCAGCTCGTCGGACTTCGACACCTATCTGTCGGCGGGCGCGGGCGCGGACTGCGACGACACCTCGATCACCAATGACGACGGCCCGGACATGGGCACCAACTCGCAACTGCGCTTCGCCTCCAGCGGCGGCCTGTGGATCATCAAGGCCAATACTCTGAGCGAGGGCGAGACCGGCCGCTATGAGCTGCGCATCTCGGCGGGCGAACGCGTGCGTCCGACCACCCAGGTCCTGCCCATCGCTGTCGGCGAAAGCCGCGTCGGACGGCTGGAGTTCAGCGACCGTCGCGCCGACGACGGCTCCTTCTATGATTGCTACACGACCACGCTTGCTCGCGCCGGCAACGTCGCCGTCCGGCTCGATTCTGGCGAGTTCGACGCCTACCTTGGCCTTTATGAAGGTCCGCAGTGCGACGGGGATTCGCTGGCCACCGATGACGACAGCGGCGGTCGCACCAGCGCCCAGATCGTCCAGAACCTGCGCCCGGGGACCTACTCGATCCGCGCCAACACGCTCGCCGCCTCAGAAGAAGGCGACTACACCCTCAGCGTCACCTCGCGTCGTTGATGGTGCGGCGGCCTCGACGGTTCTAGTCGAGACCGCGTCCGTCGCGCGCGGACGTATCGGCGGGCGCATCCGATGTCGATGCGTCCGGGTTGGCTGGATGATCCGGATTGTCCGTCGCCTGCTCTAGCGGGGGCTGGTCGAAACCGAAGCTGTAGTCGTGGGGGTCCAGCCGGATCGGCGCGGGCGGCCGCAACGTCGTCCACGCCAGACCATCAGCGCGGCCCGACAGCGGGTCGGGCGAGGGCTCGGGCTCAGCCCAGGCGTTGTCGGTGTAGGCGTAGTCGGCATCGAGGACGGCGGGCGGTTGCAGCCGGTCAGGGTCATGGACATAATCGTCGCGCAGGTCGCCCACCGCCAAGATGGCGCCAACCGGAAGATCGGGTTCTCTGGGCGCGACCACCTCGACTTGCAGTTCGCCGCCCCCCACTTCGCGATGGGCGATGGCCGTCGAGTTCCACGCCGCCCAACCTCCGGCGCCCGCAGCCGTGAGGCCCAGCGCCAGTCCGGTCAGAGCGAGGGGCTTCATAGAGGCGGCTCCGGCGGCGCGCGACGGAAGCGTCGCACGCCGCCTAAACCCGTCAGCGGCTCATCAGGTTCACGCCGAGCGCGGCGGCGTCAGCATTGTGGCCCGCACAAGGATGCGTCAGGCCTTGGTCGAGCGGTCGATCTTCGGCCAGTGCTCGGCGCCCTTGTGCGGGGGGCCTGGTTTAGGCCGAGGGCAGCAGATCGCGAGCGAAGGCGCGGTAGCGACCGGCCCGCACCCCGTCCGTCGCCCGGGCGATGTCCGGCGCGAAAAAGCGGTCCTGATCATAGGCAGGGGCAGCCTCGCGCACGATGGCGTAGGTCTGCTCCAGCTCCGGGGACGAGGTCAGGGGCCGACGGAAGTCGATGCCTTGCGCCGCGGCCAGCAGTTCGATGCCGACCACGGTCGCGGTATTGGCGGCCATGTCCAGCAGACGACGCGCGCCGTGGGTGGCCATCGACACATGGTCTTCCTGGTTGGCGCTGGTCGGGACGGTGTCGATGACGCAGGGGTGGGCGACCATGCGGTTCTCGGCCACCAGAGCCGCCGCCGTCACCTGGGCGATCATGAAGCCCGAGTTCACCCCGCTGTCCTTAACCAGGAAGGCGGGCAGGTCGGTCATCTTGGGGTCGACCAGGATGGAGGTGCGACGCTCACTGATGTTGCCGATCTCGCACAGGACCATGGCGATCTGATCTGCTGCATAAGCAACAGGTTCGGCGTGGAAGTTGCCGCCGGAGATGACATCGCCATCCTCGATGAAGACCAGCGGGTTGTCGGTCACGGCGTTGGCTTCGCGCTCCAGCATGGCGGCGGCGTTGCGCAGCACGTCCAGGGTCGCGCCCATGACCTGCGGCTGGCAACGCAGCGAGTAGGGGTCCTGGACCTTGGCGCAGTCGTGGCGGTGGCTGTCGCGGATGGCGCTGCCGGCCAGCAGTTCGCGCAGGCGGCGGGCCACGTCGATCTGGCCCGGCTGGCCGCGCAGGGCGTGGATGCGATGGTCGAACGGCGCGTCCGAACCCTTGAGGGCGTCCACCGACAGGGCGCCGGCGGCGACGGCGGCGGCGAAGACGTCCTCGGTCGCGAACAGACCGGCCAGGGCCAGGGCCGTCGAGCACTGGGTGCCGTTCAGCAGGGCCAGACCCTCCTTCGGACCCAGGACGACCGGCTTCAGTCCGGCCTTGGCGAGGGCCGAAACCGCGTCCAGCGTCTGGCCCTGATAAAGGGCCTCGCCGACGCCGATCAGGACACAGCTCATGTGGGCCAAGGGCGCCAGATCGCCCGAGGCGCCGACCGAGCCCTTGGCCGGGATCAGCGGCAGGACCCCGGCGTTGACCATGCCGATCAGCGTCTCCAGCGTGTGACGACGGACGCCAGAGGCGCCCTTGGACAGGCTGGCGATCTTCAGCACCATCAGCAGACGGGTGACGTTCTCGTTCAGAGGTTCGCCGACGCCGCAGGCGTGGCTGAGCACCAGGTTCTTCTGAAGGGTTTCAAGGTCTTCCGCCGCAATGCTGGTGTTGGCCAGCAGGCCGAAGCCGGTGTTGATGCCATAGACCGTGCGGCCCTCGGCCAGGATGGCGGCGACGACCGCCGCCCCCTTCTCGACATTGGCCCAGGCGGCGTCGGTCAGGCTGACGGCGACGGGACCGTCGAGGACCGCGCGAAGCTGGGCGAGGGTGAGCGGCGCGGCGCCGATTTCGATGGTGGAGGTCATAGGCTTACAGGTCCAGCGAGGGCAGGTTCAGGCCGTGTTCGCGCGCGGCGTCCTTGGCGATGTCGTATCCGGCGTCGGCGTGGCGCATGACGCCGGTGGCCGGGTCGTTCCACAGGACGCGCTCCAGACGCTTGG
>NZ_DASWXW010000112.1:0-2601 GCF_036405315.1 Brevundimonas sp.
GTCTGCTCCGACATCACCGACCTGAAGCGCGACGCCCAGGCCCTGGCCGAGGCGCGCGACGCCGCCGACGCCGCCAACCGCGCCAAGAGCCAGTTCCTGGCCAATATGAGCCACGAGATCCGCACGCCCCTGAACGGCGTCATCGGCGTGGCGCAGGCCCTGGCCCGCACCAGCCTGGACGAGCAGCAGCGCGAGATGCTGGAACTGATCCATTCGTCCAGCCGCACCCTGCAGACCCTTCTCAGCGACATCCTGGATCTGGCCCGCGTCGAATCGGGTCGGCTGGAACTGGGCGACGAACCCTTCAACCTGGCCCGCGCGACGGAGGAGGCGGCCCAGCTCTACGCCGCCGCCGCCCGCGACAAGGGGCTGCAGTTCGTGGTCGAGGTCGCGCCGGAAGCCCGCATCTGGGTCCACGGCGACGCCGTGCGGCTGAAGCAGATCCTGACCAACCTGGTCTCCAACGCCGTCAAGTTCACCGCCGCCGGCTTCGTCAGCCTGACGGTCGACGCCGGGCCGAAAGGCCTGCGCTTCGTGGTTCAGGATACCGGCATCGGCTTTGACGCCGAAACCCGCGACCGCCTGTTCAGCCGCTTCGAACAGGCCGACGGCGACATCACCCGGCGCTTCGGCGGCTCGGGCCTGGGGCTGGCGATCAGCCGCGAGCTGGCGGCCATGATGGGCGGCGACCTGGGCTGCGAGAGCGAGCCGGGCGGCGGCGCGGCCTTCATCCTGACCTTGCCGTTGCGCGCCGCCCAGGCGCCTGTTGCGCCTCCGCCGGCGACGCCCGCGGCTCCCGCCGCCGACACCCAGCCGGCTGACGCCGAACGCCGTCTGCGTATCCTCGTCGCCGACGACCACCCCACCAACCGGCGCGTGGTCGAGTTGATCCTGGATCAGGCGGCGGTGGATCTGGTTTCAGTGGAAGACGGCGCCCAGGCGGTGGAGGCCTGCCGGGCCTCAAGCTTCGACCTGGTGCTGATGGACATGCAGATGCCGGTGATGGACGGCCTGACCGCCACCCGCGAGATTCGCCTGCACGAAGTGGCCATGGGCATGCCCCGCACGCCGGTCGTCATGCTGACCGCCAACGCCCTGCCCGAACATATCGTCGCGGGACTGGAGGCCGGCGCCGACCGCCACCTGGCCAAGCCCTTCAGCATCGAGGCCCTGCTGGCCATGGTGGCGGAACTGACGGCGGACGCGCCTCAGGCCGCTGAGCGAGCGGCCTGAGGGTCTTCTCTCTCAGTGTAGCCGTGGGTTATTCGTAGCCGTGGGCGGCTTCGTTGATGACCTGGCTGGGCATGGACGAGAAGTCCACGCTCATCGGCCGGGCGGCCTTGGACTGGAACGTCTTGATGACGTGCTCCAGACGGCGGCGCACCTCGCGCTCGGCCTCGGTTGATCCATCCAGCGCCAGGGGCGCCAGACAGAAGTCGATGATGGCCTGGGGTCGGGTCAGCGGTTCCATGCGTGTCTCTCCTGGTTAGGCGGCGTGAAACTGGGCGGTCTCGGTCGAGTCTTTCAGGGCCGTGGTCGAGGACTGGCCGTTCGAGATGACCGTGGCGACCTGATCGAAATAGCCGGTGCCGACTTCGCGCTGGTGGCGGGTGGCGGTGTAGCCGGCAGCCTCGTTGGCGAACTCGCGCTGCTGCAGCTCGGAATAGGCCGCCATGCCGCGATCGCGGTAGCCGTCGGCCAGCTCGAACATGGAGTTGTTCAGGCTGTGGAAGCCCGCCAGGGTCACGAACTGGAACTTGTAGCCCATGGCCCCCAGCTCGCGCTGGAATTTGGCGATGGTGGCGTCGTCCAGCTTGGCCTTCCAGTTGAAGGACGGCGAGCAGTTGTAGGCCATCAGCTTGCCGGGGTGCTCGCGCTGGATCGCCTCGGCGAACTTCCGGGCGTCGTCCAGGTCGGGGTGCGAGGTCTCCCACCACAGCAGGTCGGCGTATTTCGCATATGCGAGGCCGCGGGCGATGCAATGGTCCAGACCGGTTCCGGGCTTCAGCCGGAAGAAGCCCTCAGGCGTCCGGTTCTCCCGGTCGATGAACGGGTGGTCCCGCTCGTCGACGTCCGAGGTGATCAACTGGGCGCTCTCGGCGTCCGTCCGCGCCACCGTCAGGGTCGCGACGCCGCAGACGTCGGCCGCCAGCCGGGCGGCGATCAGGTTGCGCTCGTGCGCCTGGGTCGGGATCAGCACCTTGCCGCCGAGGTGGCCGCACTTCTTCTCGGAGGCCAGCTGGTCCTCAAAGTGAACGCCCGCGGCGCCCGCCTCGATGAAGGCCTTCATGATCTCGAAGCTGTTCAGCGGCCCGCCGAAACCGGCCTCGGCATCGGCCACGATCGGGGCGAACCAGTCGCGCTTCGCCCCGCCCTCGGCGTGCTCGATCTGGTCGGCGCGCTGCAGGGTGCGGTTGATGCGCCGGCACAGCTCGGGCGCGGCGTTGGCGGGATACAGAGACTGGTCGGGGTACATGGCCGAGGCCGTGTTCGCGTCGGCGGCCACCTGCCAACCCGACAGATAGATGGCCTTCAGCCCGGCCCGGACCATCTGCATGGCCTGGTTGCCGGTGACGGCGCCGAGGGCGTTCACGAACGGCT
>NZ_DASWXW010000113.1:0-7824 GCF_036405315.1 Brevundimonas sp.
CGGCATCATCTGGCCGGACTCGGTCGCCCCGTTCGACGTGGTGGTGATCAACCTGCGCGCCAGCGACGAAGCCGTCTCGGCCGCCTGTGAAGAGGCCGTGGCCAAGCTGGAAGCCCTGGGCAAGGACGTCCTCTACGACGACACGGACGAGCGTCCGGGCGGCAAGTTCGCCACGGCCGACCTGATCGGCGTGCCGTGGCAACTGACCATCGGGCCCAAGGGCCTGGCCGACGGCGTGGTCGAACTGAAACGCCGCGCCACCGGCGAGAAGCAAACCCTGTCGCTGGACGCCGCCCTGGAGTTGCTGACGCAATGACCGACGCCGCGACGGCCGCCGCGCCGCCCGCCGTGAAACCCGCCGGTCCCTTCTCCGCCTGGGAGATCGGACTGGCCCTTCGCTACCTTCGCGCCAAGCGCAAGGAAGGCGGGGTCGCCCTGATCGCCATCATCAGCTTCATCGGCATCATGCTGGCCGTGGCGGTGCTGATCAGCGTGATGAGCATCATGGCCGGTTTCCGCAGCGAACTGCTGGGGCGGATGCTGTCGTTCAACGGGCATATGTATGTCCAGGGTCCGGTGCTGACCTCGCCTGATCGCGAGGCGGCGCTGAAGCGCATTTCCGACGTGCCAGGCGTGGTCTCGGTGTCGCCGCTGACGGAATCCCCCGCCATGTTCCGCGCAGGCGGTCAGATGACCGGCGGCGTCGTGCGGGGCGTGCGTCCGCAAGACCTGGTCTCGACCAAGTTCGTCTATGACAGCCTGACGCCCGAGATGCGCGACGCCTTCGGGCGCGGCGAATATGGCGGCGACAACATCCTGATCGGCAAGGCTCTGGCTGACCAGATGGGGCTCAGCGTCGGCAGCGCCCTGTCCATCTATTCGCCGACCGGCGCCGACAGTGCGTTCGGCAACCTCGGCGGTCTGGAAAAGACCTATCGCGTCGGCGGCATCTTCAGTTCCGGCACGGCCGACTACGACCGCGCCTTCATCTTCATGCCGCTGGAACAGGCCCAGCTCTTCTTCGGCAAGGAAGGCGTTTGGGACGTCATCGAGATGAAGGTGGCCGAGCCCGATCAGGTCGAAAGCCTGTTGACCCCGGTGCAGCAGGCCGCCGGTCCCGGCAGCATCGTCAGCGACTGGCGCACCCGCCTGGCCGCCTTCTGGGGTGCGCTGAAGGTCGAGCGTGTGGCCATGAGCATCATCCTGGGGCTGGTCGTCGCCATCGCCGCCATGAACATCATCAGCGGCATCGTCATGCTGGTGAAGAACAAGACCCGCGACATCGCCATCCTGCGCACCGTGGGCGCCAGCCCCTCGTCGATCCTGCGCATCTTCTTCGTGTCGGGCGCGGCCATCGGTATCGGCGGCACCATCGCTGGCCTGATCCTGGGTCTGCTGTTCTGCCTGAACATCGGCGCGATCCAGCACTTCCTCGAAGCCCTGCTGGGGGTCCAACTGTTCAACGCCGACGTCTATATGCTGGACGCCATCCCGGCCCTGGTCGACCCGTGGGACGTGACCTGGGTCGCGCTCTTCTCCTTCTTCATGAGCTGCCTCGCCAGCCTGCCGCCGTCGTGGAACGCGTCGCGGATCGACCCGGTGGAGGCCCTGCGCTTTGAATAGTCCGCTGAACAAGACGCCGACGCTGCGCCTTCGCGGGATCACCCGCACCTATCCGACCGCCTCGGGCGGGCTGACGGTGCTGAAGGGCGTCGACCTGGACATCATGCCGGGCGAAGTCGTCGGCCTGATCGGGCCTTCCGGCTCGGGCAAGTCGAGCCTGCTGCATGCCGCCGGCCTGCTGGAGCGTCCGAGCAGCGGTCAGGTCATGATCGACGGCGAGGACGTCGGCGGTCTGGACGAGCGGGCGCGCACGCGTCTGCGCCTGTCGCGGATCGGTTTCGTCTATCAATTCCACCACCTGCTGCCGGAATTTGATGCGCGGGACAACGTCGCCCTGCCGATGCGCATCGCCGGTCATTCCGAGGTCGAGGCCCGTCGTCGGGCCGAGGTCCTGCTGACCAGCCTGGGTCTGGGCGAGCGTTTCACCCACCAACCGGCCCAGTTGTCGGGCGGCGAGCAGCAGCGCGTCGCCATCGCCCGCTCGCTGGCCAACAACCCGCGCCAGTTGCTGGCCGACGAGCCCACCGGCAACCTCGACCCGACGAACAGCCATGCGGTGTTCGAGGCCCTGCGTGAACTGGCCAAGACCACGGGCGTCGCCGCCCTGATCGCCACCCACAATATGGAGCTGGCCGGTCACATGGACCGCGTCTTCGCCCTGAAGGACGGCCATCTGGAAGAGCGCGCGGCCGAGGCCCAAGCCTACTGATCTGACCTGCTGATCAGGGCCTGCTAGCCGACGGCGGCCGCGCCCCACAGGGCGCGCAGGCGCGCGCTGCGCCCGCAGCCGATGCGGTAAGCTTCGTACCGGGCCGGGTGTCGGCGGGCGAAGTCCTGATGTTCGGCGCCGGCGGGCCAGAAGCGCATGGCGGGATAGACGGGCGTGATGAAGCCTGACCCCCAGCGCCCCAGTGCGGCTTGGGCGGCGGCGCGCGACGCCAGCGCAGTCGCGGTCTGGGCCTCGGTCGCATAGACCGCCGCGACATAGGACGGCCCCTGATCACAGACCTGTCCGGCGGGATCGGTCGGGTCGATGGTGCGCCAGTAGCGATCGACCAGGGTGCGATAGCTGACCACGGCGGGATCAAACGTAACCATCACCGCCTCGCGATAGCCGGTCCCGCCTCGGATCACCTGCTCATAGGTCGGGTTGGGCCGCGTGCCGCCGACGAAGCCCGACACCGCCGAGCGCACGCCGGGCAGGCCGTCGAACGCCTTTTCGCTGGACCAGAAACAGCCGCCGGCGAAGACCGCCGTCTGATAGCCCGCCGGGGCCGGTTCCAGCGGCGCGGCCTTCACCGGCGTTTCGCCCGGCGAGCAGGCCGCAAGCGCCAGGACAATCATGGGCGGCAGACGCGACATGGCAGGCTCCCGGTCATTCTCCGCAAGGATACGCGCGATATGGGAAGACGGATGGCTTTGCGCACCGGGCGCTTGCAACGAGAACAAAGCGGGAATATAGAACGTTTCAGGAACACGCTAACTGGGGATAAGCCGATGTCGCGTTGGGTGAGGGATATGCTGTCGCTTGCGTCGTGCGGCGGCTTCGTCTGGATGATCTGGCAGGCGTCTTTCCTGGTGACGTGATCGCCGCATCGACTCCCTGCATGATCGAGGTCCGGCCGCGCGGCGGCCGGATGTGAGAGATCCCGGCGGCCGGGATCAGCGGAGTGGATTTTGGCGGATACGACGAACAGTCAGGGTTTTGTCCATCTGCGGGTCCGAAGCGCCTATTCCCTGCTGGAAGGGGCGATCAAGGCCGGCAAGATCGGCAAGATGGCCGCAGACGCTGGAATGCCGGCCGTCGCCGTGGCTGACCGCGCCAACCTGTTCGGCGCCCTGGAATTCAGCCAGACCGCCAAGGACGCGGGCGTCCAGCCCATCGTCGCCTGCGCCCTGCCGGTGCTGGGCATCGGCGGTCAGATCTCAGAACGCTGGGCCAAGACGCCGACCGTGGTGCTTCTTGTCCAGAACGAGCAGGGCTGGCTGAACCTTTGCGCTCTGTCCTCCGCCGCCTATCTCGACGCTGGCGAGATGTCCGAGCCGGGCGTGCCCTGGGGACAGGTTGTGGATAAGTCCGAAGGCCTGATCCTGCTTTCGGGCGGTCCCGACGGCCCGATCGAT
Organism: Brevundimonas sp.; assembly: GCF_036405315.1. Taxonomy (GTDB): domain Bacteria; phylum Pseudomonadota; class Alphaproteobacteria; order Caulobacterales; family Caulobacteraceae; genus Brevundimonas. The sequence goes on from NZ_DASWXW010000113.1 coordinate 3,748, forward strand.
CCCCTATTCGTCCAGAACAAGCGCGAAGATGCGCTATCTTCTCTCGCAGAGATGAAGCGCGTTTTCGGCGACCGTTTCTATGTCGAGCTGCAACGCCACGGCCTGCCGCAGGAGCCGGTCGCGGAGGCAGGGCTGGTCGAATGGGCCTACGCCCATGACGTGCCCTTGGTCGCCACCAACGACGTCTATTACGCCAAGGCGGCCCAGGCGAAGTCGCACGACGCCCTGCTGTGCATCTCCGACGGCGCCTTCACCGGTCAGGAAGACCGGCGTCGCATCACCGGCGAGCACTGGTTCAAGACGGCCGAGGCCATGCGGACCCTGTTCGCGGACCTGCCCGAGGCCTGCGACAACACCATCGACATCGCCCGTCGCTGCGCCTTCCTGGTGCCGACGCGGGCGCCGATCCTGCCGCGCTTCGATACGGGCGCGGGCCGCTCCGAGCCGGACGAACTGGCGCACCAGGCGCGCGAGGGGCTGAAGGCCCGCCTGCAACAGGTTACGCCCGCCGCGCCCGAGGAGGAGTACTGGACCCGCCTCGAGTGGGAGGTCGGGATCATTCAGCAGATGGGCTTCCCCGGCTACTTCCTGATCGTGGCCGACTTCATCAAGTGGGCCAAGCTGCACGGGATTCCCGTGGGGCCGGGGCGGGGCTCCGGCGCCGGGTCTCTGGTGGCCTGGTCGCTGACCATCACCGACCTGGACCCCTTGCGGTTCGGCCTGCTGTTCGAGCGGTTCCTGAACCCCGAACGCGTCTCCATGCCCGACTTCGACATCGACTTCTGCCAGGAGCGGCGGGAAGAGGTGATCGACTATGTGCAGGACCATTACGGCAAGGACCGAGTGGCCCAGATCATCACCTTCGGCACCTTGCAGGCGCGGGCCGTGCTGCGCGACGTCGGGCGGGTGCTGCAGATGCCGTTGGGCCAGGTGGACCGGCTCTGCAAGATGGTGCCGAACAACCCGGCCAACCCCGTGACCCTGGCCCAGGCCATCGATCTGGAGCCGCGTCTGAAGGAGGCGCGTGACGCCGAGCCTGCGGTCAAGACCCTGCTGGAAACGGCGCTGGAGCTGGAGGGGCTGTACCGTAACGCCTCGACTCACGCCGCCGGCATCGTCATCGGCGACCGGCCGCTGACCCAGCTGGTGCCGCTTTATCAGGACCCTCGCTCCACCATTCCCGCCAGCCAGTTCAACATGAAGTGGGTCGAGCCGGCGGGTCTGGTGAAGTTCGACTTCCTGGGCCTGAAGACCCTGACGGTGCTGGACCGGGCGCGGGAGTATCTGGAACGGCGCGGCGCGGCGCCGGAATGGAACCTGCTGCCGTTGGACGACCCCAAGACCTATGAGCTGATGGCCTCGGGCCAGACGGTCGGGGTCTTCCAGCTGGAATCCCAGGGCATGCGCGACACCCTGCGAAAGATGCGCTGCGGCTCCATTGAGGAAATCACCGCCCTGATCTCCCTCTACCGGCCGGGGCCGATGGAGATGATCGACACCTATATCGACCGGAAATTCGGCCGGGCCGAGGTGGACTACCTGCACCCCAGCCTGAAGGAGGTGCTGACCGAGACCTATGGCGTCATCATCTACCAGGAACAGGTGATGAAGATCGCCCAGATTCTGGCTGGCTACAGCCTGGGCGAAGCCGACCTGCTGCGCCGGGCCATGGGCAAGAAGAAGAAGGAGGAGATGGACTTCCAGCGCCTCCGCTTCGTCAAGGGCGCGTCCGAGAAATCCGTGCCAGAGGCCCAGTCCGGCTCCATCTTCGATCTGGTGGCCAAGTTCGCGGGCTATGGCTTCAACAAGTCGCACGCGGCGGCCTATGCCCTGATCTCGTTCCAGACGGGCTGGCTGAAGGCCAATCATCCAGTCGAGTTCTTCGCCGCCTCGATGAGCCTCGACCTGTCGAACACCGACAAGCTGGCGGTCTTCTATCAGGACTGCCGCCGGTTCGAGGTGCCTGTCCTGGCCCCCGACATCAACCGCTCGTCGGCGGACTTCGACGTCGCGTGGAAGGACGGGCAGGGCAGCGTCCTTTACGCCCTGGGCGCCATCCGCAACGTGGGCCTGGAGGCTATGAAGCACGTCGTCGAGGTGCGCGAGGCGGGCGGGCCTTTCGCCGACATCTTCGACTTCCTGGAGCGGGTTGATCCCAAGGCGGTCAACAAGCGGGCGCTGGAAGGCCTGGCCAAGGCGGGCGCCTTCGACAGCCTGAACCCCAATCGTCGCCAGTTGTTCGAGCAGGCCGATACCCTGATCGCCTATTGCCAGAGCGTCGCCGCCGAGCGCGCTTCGTCGCAGGTCAGCCTGTTCGGAGCGGATCAGGCGGGGGCCGCGCGGCCGCGCCTGAAGAGCGTCGAGCCCTGGGCCGGCCCTGACAAGCTGGATCAGGAACTGTCCGCCGTCGGCTTCTATCTGTCGGGCCACCCGCTGGAGGACCTGACGCCGGCCCTGAAACGCAAGCGCGTGACCTTCGTGGCCGAGGCGCAGGGCCTGGCCGAGGCGGGGCACGAGGCCTTCATGATGGCCGGCGTCGTGCGTCGTCGTCAGGAGCGGGCCAGCGCCAAGAGCGGCGAGAAGTTCGCCTTCGTCACCTTCTCGGACCCGACGGGTGAGTTCGAATGCCTGTTCCCGCCGGAACAGTTGCGTCGCTGCCGCGACATCCTCGAGGTGGGGACCTCGGTTCTGGTGAAGGTGCGCGCCAAGTCTGCGGACGGCGAGGTGCGCTTCTTCGGCGACGACGCCAATCGCATGGACGTCCTGCTGGATGACGCCCAGATCGGGCTGCGGATCGTGTTGTCGGCGCAATCGGCCGACGCCGAGGCGCTGAAGGCGCGACTGGATCGTTCGAGGGCGCAGGGCAAGGGCGGCGAGGTCTGGTTGCAGGCGACGCTGGGCGGCCGCACCGAGGTCGAGATCAAGCTGCCGGGGCGTTACCGACTGGACGCGGCCCTGCGCGGAGCGTTGAAATCGGCGCCGGGCGTGGTGATGCTGGAGGACGCCTGATGATCGAGGGGGCGGCCATGAAGAATGCGCGCGGGACTTTTGACGTGGTCATCACTCCGGTTCAGCCGACGGAGAGCGCGGCGTCGGACGCGCCCGGCCGGATGCTGCTGGCCAAGACCTTTCACGGCGACCTGACTGGAACCGCCGCCGGAGAGATGCTGGCGGTCATGAGTCCCGAGCGGTCGGGCGCCTATGTCGCCCTGGACCGGGTGCGCGGCGTCGTCGATGGCCGAGAGGGGGCGTTCACCCTGGTGCATCGGGGTCTGATGGACCGGGGCGCGCAGGAACTGCTGATCACCATCGTGCCGGGTTCCGGGGCAGGGGAGCTGGCCGGGATCGCAGGAGTCTTCCACCTTACGATCACCAACGGCGTTCATCACTACGATCTGGAATACAGCTTGCCGAAATCCTGAGGGAGGGATGGATCATGAGCGTGCACAAGGGGTCCTGCCACTGCGGCGCGGTGGCCTATGAGGTCGAGGTCGGGCTGGAGGGCCTGATCGAATGCAACTGCTCGCATTGTTATCGAAAAGGCTTCGTCCTGGCCTTCGCCCCGCGCTCGGCGTTTCGGCTGACGGCGGGCGAGGAGGCGACGACCTCTTACTTCTTCAATCACCACAAGATCGACCATCGCTTCTGCAGGACCTGCGGCGTTCAGCCCTTCGGCTACGGCGTGGCGCCGGACGGGTCCGAGGTGGCGGCGATCAATGTGCGGACCCTGACGGACGTCGAGCCCTGGGACTGGAGCGCCAAGCGGGTGGACGGGCGCAGCTTCTGACTGATTGGCTTGCCTTTTCCGAACAATAGGCCTAGAGAGCGCGCGCACTTCGCACGTGGGCGTGGCGCGGTCCGGGGAGACATCCCGGCCTGCACCGTTCCGAGGGACCGCAGGTCCTTTTAATCGCTCACGCTAGGTTTGATCGGAAGAAGGATACAACGATCATGGCTCTGCCTGAATTCTCGATGCGTACGCTGCTGGAAGCCGGCGCTCACTTCGGCCACCAGACGCACCGCTGGAACCCGAAGATGGACCGCTACATCTTCGGCTCGCGCTCGAACATCCACATC
>NZ_DASWXW010000114.1:0-8285 GCF_036405315.1 Brevundimonas sp.
ATAGTCGCGCCACTTGTCGGGATAGCCGATCTTGACGGTGAACTTGCGCAGCTTCTCCTGAGCCGCCGCCTTGGTCTCCGTCCCCATCCAGGTCAGGTTGTCGATGCGGTGCGACAGGGCGGTGCGCAGGTTGGCGACCAGTTCTTCCATCTTGGCCTTGGATTCGGCCGGGAAGTACTCGGCGACGTACAGGCGGCCCGCGGCTTCGCCCAGCGAACCTTCAGCGAAGCTGATGGCGCGCTTTTCGCGCGTGCGCTGCTCGGGCTGACCCGACAGGTCGCGCGAACGGAATTCCCACTGGGCGTCCGAGAAACGCTTGGACAGGCTGCCGGCGGCGTCGTCGGTGGTGTGGAAGGCCTGCCAGGCCTGCAGGGTGTCGATCGGCGTCTCGGCGAAGATGGCGGCGATCTTGGGCATGGCCGTGTTCTGGCGCACGATCAGACGGTCGATCGAGCCCAGGCCAGCGGCGTTGAAATAGCCCGTCCAGTCAAAGCCCGGCGCCTCGGCGGCCAGGGTCCGGATGGTGTATTCGTTGTAGGTCTTGTCGCGGTTGCGGTTTTCGATCGGGGTCCAGTGGGCCTCGGCGATCTTGGTCTCCAGGGCGACGATGGCGGCGGCGTGACCGGCGGGATCAGCCCAGCCGATGTTGGTCAGCATCCGCGCGACATAGGCCTGATACTTGTCCTTCTTGTCCGCGAAGCGGGCGTCCAGATAGTAGTCGCGGTTCGGCAGGCCGATACCCGACTGGCCGGTGGTCACGGCGTAACGGGTCGGGTTCTTCTGGTCGATGGTGATGCCGGTGCCGAAGAAGGACGAACCGACGCGTCCTTGCGTCTGCCCCATGTAGGCGGCGATCTTCTCGTGGGTGTCGGCGGCGCGGATGGCGGCCAGGAAGGGCTGCAGCGGCTGGGCGTCCAGCTGCTCGATGCGCGCCTCGTCGATGTAGCTGCGGTAGGCGTCGGCGATCTTGGCCTCGTCCGAACCGGGCGCCAGGTCGGTGCGCGCGACCAGACCCTGGATCAGGGCCTTCATGCGGTTGTCCGACAGTTCGCGCAGCAGCGGGAAGGAGCCGTAGGAGGTGCGGTCCGACGGGATCTGCAGTTTGTCGAAGGCAGTGCCGTTGGCGTAGCGGAAGAAGCTGTCGCCCGGCGACACCGAGGTGTCGCGGCCCGACAGGTCAAAGCCCCAGGTTCCGTACTTGGGCGCGTCCGTGCCGACCCAGCCGGCCGGCGCGGCGCCGCCTTCGGGCGCCGAGGCGCCGTGGAACAGCTCCACGACCGTGCAGCAGTCGTCCACGCAGGCATGGTCATGGCCGTCTTGCGCAGCCGCGACGCCCGCAGGCAGGAGCAGGGCGCCGACAGCGGCCCCGATCAGCAGTTTCTTCATAAGCGTTTCCCTCGATCAGCCTGTGCTCAGGTTCGGCGCGGACCCTAATCCCGCCGTGAGCGTCGGCGCGTCTTAAAAAAAGTTCATGAAAGACGCGAGCCGTATCGCCAGATCGTGATCGCCTGCGTCACAGTGCGACGCTACGGAGGATGCATGGATCAGGCGCACGGCGGCGAGTATCGGGACCTGGTGGTCTTTCTGGCCGCGGCCGGGGTGGTCGTGCCCCTGTTCAATCGCCTGAAGATCAGCCCCGTGCTGGGCTTCCTCGCCGCCGGCGTCCTGCTCGGCCCGGACGGCCTGGGCCGCTTCGCCCAGTCGACGGGCTGGCTCAGCTGGCTGACCATCGGCGACCAGGCGCAGATCCGCCAGTTGTCGGAACTGGGCGTCGCCTTCCTGTTGTTCATGATCGGGCTGGAGCTGTCGTGGGAGCGGCTGAAGGCCATGCGGCGCCTCGTGTTCGGCCTCGGCATGCTGCAGATCGCCATCTGCGCCGGCGCCATCGCCGTCCTCTTCATGATCCTGGGCCAGCCCCTGGCCGGCGCGGCGGTCCTGGGCATGGGCCTGGCCCTGTCGTCGACCGCCGTGGTCATGCCCGTCCTGGCCGCCCAGGGCCGCCTCAAGGGCGAAACGGGCCGGGCTGCCTTCGCCGTCCTTCTGGCCCAGGACGTGGCCGTGGCGCCCATCCTGATCACCGTCACCGTTCTGGCCACGCTCGCCCAGGGCGGCGCGGACATCGCGCCCGCCGAACTGGGACGCGCCCTCTTCACCCTGGCGCCCGCGGCCGGCGGCCTGTTCCTGATGGTCCTTCTGGGACGGCTGGTGCTGCGACCCATGTTCCGCTCGGTGGCCCGCGCCCAGCACCGGGGCGAGGGCCGCGAACTGTTCGTCGCCGCCTCGCTTCTGGTCGTCGTCGCCGCCGGCCTGGCGGCCCAGGCGGTGGGCCTGTCCATGAGCCTGGGCGCGCTCGTCGCCGGCGTGCTTCTGGCCGAGACCGAGTTCCGGCGCGAGGTCGAGGTGTCCATAGACCCGTTCAAGGGTCTGCTGCTCGGCGTCTTCTTCATCGGCGTCGGCATCGGCCTGGATCTGGACGCTGTGGCCGCCGACCCCGTGACGGTGCTGGGCATGGCGGGGGGCCTGATCCTGATTAAAGCCCTGGTGATCTTCGTCCTGGCCCGGGCCTGGGGGCTGGCGGCGCGCTCGGCCATCGAGACCGCCCTGGTGCTGGGCCCGGCGGGCGAGTTCGCCTTCGTCGTCCTGTCCACCGGTCTGGTCGAGGGCCTGGCCGACCCCGATCTGACCCGCAAGGCCATGCTGGCGGCGACGCTCAGCATGTTCACGGTGCCCATCATGGCGATTCTGGCGCGAACCCTGGCCGGGCGGATCGCTCCCCCAGCTGCCCCGACCGAGGACCTGTCGCCCACGGCGCCGTCCGTGCTCGCGCCGGACGGCGCCGTCCTCATTGTCGGCTTCGGCCGCGTCGGCCGGTTGGTCGGCGACCTCCTGGCCGAGCACGATCAGAAATTCGTCGCCCTGGACGCCAATCCGGCCTCGGTTCGAACCGGCCGCGCCGAGGGCCGCGAAGTCTATTACGGCGACGCCGCCAGGCCCGAGCTGCTGAACGCCTGCGGCCTGGCCACCGCCCGCGCCCTGATCGTCACCATGGACGCGCCCTCCAAGGTGGACGAGGTCGTCCGCACGGCGCGCGCCCTGCGTCCCGACCTGATTCTGATCGCCCGCGCCCGCGACGATCGGCACGCGGCGCGCCTCTACGCCCTCGGCGTCACCGACGCCGTGCCGGAAACCACCGAGGCCAGCCTGCAACTGGCCGAGAACACCCTGGTCGATCTGGGGGTGCCGATGGGGCTGGTGCTGGCCTCGATTCACGAACGCCGCGACGGCTTCCGCAAGGCCTTCCAGACAGCCGCGCCCGATGGACGCGGCGCCCGCCCGGCGCGCGCCTTCCGCACGCTCCGGGCCGCGGCGCTCACCCCGCCTGCGGGAGGCCAAACTAAGTAAAATCCCTTACCCTGATTGACCTTAAGGCCAAGCTTGGGCAGGATTTGAGATCGGTTAGCGACCCATTTTGGTCATTGTTCGGTGATGAAAGTTCGACCCTCCCCCCACGGGACGTCGGTCGTCGCCTGGTTCGTGGTTCTCGCCAAGGCGGCGTTGGACCACAGCTGACGACGCTGCTGTTCCTCCACGACCGGCGGGCGTTTCGCCCTTCCCGAGCTGCCAGAGTTTTTTTGCTGATGCGTGATACCCCCCTGTCCGCCCCTGAAGCCGTCGAGGCCGAAGGCCAGCCCCGTCTGAACCGTCGTCAGGCGGCCAAGATCCGCACCCGCCAGAAGGTGCTGGACGCCGCGCGCGCCCTGTTCGCCGAGCGCGGCTACGACGCCGCCACCATCCGCGACATCGCCAAGGGCGCCGGAATGTCGACCGGCGCTGTTTTCGCCAACTTCCAGGACAAGGCCGAGCTGTTCGAGTGCGTCTTCGCCGAGGAAATGGCCGGCCTGCTGCAGGACATCCAGACCGCCGCCGGTCATGAAGACCGCGTCGCCGAGCGTCTGGCCGAGGGCCTGACCGCCGGCTACCACCGCTCGCTGGAGCACCTGCCGCTGATGCAGGCCATGATCGCCCGCTCGTGGTTCCAGCCCGAAGCCGCCGACGCCCGTTCGCGCACCTTCGTCAAGCCGATCATCGAGGCGGTCATCGCCGTGCTGCAAGGCGGCATCCGCGAAGGCGAACTGCGCCAGGATCTGGATCAGCTGGTCATGGCCCGCATGATCTGGGACGTCTTCATCGCCAACTTCCGCTACGCCGCCTACGACAACTGGGGCATCGAAGAGCTGACGCCGCACATCCGCAAGCAGCTGGACCTGATCCTGTCCAGCCAGCTGGCGCGGCAGTAAGACGCCAAGGGCCGACGCCCTTCGCCGCTGAACAAAAAGGCCTCTCCCCGTCGCGGGGGAGAGGCCTTTTTCTTGCGCTCAGAGCCGGATCCCGCCGCCCCTCGTCAGCTCTTCCAGCGAAGCACCACTTCCTTGATCGGATTGACGAAGGCGCGGCCCTCGGCGCGGCTCCTGGTCCATTCGCGCTTGAGTTGCTGGTACCACTTGGCCTGCTTGTCGGCGTCGTCGATCCAGATCAGGGCGGGGTCGTATTTCAGCCCCTCGTTCTGCAGGTTCACCATGCCCCCGTCCTGCTTGAGGAAGGCGACGACGCCCATCCGCAGGAAGGGCTTGGCGACATTGAACACCCAGTGGTCGGACCAGAAGATCTGGGTGATCCGGGTCCTGGTCTCCGTCACCGGCGTCAGGCAGGTCAGGGCCAGCACCTGCTTGGCCCCGACCTGGATATGCTCCCAGCGATAGCCGGGCAGGCGGAAGGTGATCTCGGTCGCCGGCGCCCCGCCCAGGATCTTGTAGAGGCGGCTGTTCGACGACGGGGCGTGGCGCACCATGGCCCAGCCATAGTCGCGCGGCGCAAAGGTCTTGGCCTTTTCGTGCATCGAATGCTCGGAGCGCCACCACCACTGCTGGTGGACGAAGGGGCCGTGGGCCGGGTCCATCAGGCCGACGACGGCGTGGTCGATGTGGCTGTCGAAATCCATGGCCTCGACCAGCTTGGCCTCGCCCTCGGCGCCGGGGAAGAGCGGCGGCTCATGGTCCGGCTCGGACGGATTGCGCGCGTCCGAGGCCATCCAGACGAAGACCAGACCCTGGCTCTCGCGCACCGGATAGGACCGCACGCGGATGCGGTTCGCCTCGAACGCCTGATCCTCGACCAGCGACGGAATGGCGGCGCAGACGCCGTCGGGGCGGAAGCGCCAGCCGTGATAGGGGCACTCGATCGTCTCGCCCTCGCCCGGCTTTTCGACCAGACGCCCGGCCGACAGGGGCGCGGCCCGATGCGGACAGATGTCGCGCATGGCGTAGACCTCGCCCGCGCGCGTCCGCCCGATCAGCACCGGCTCGTCCATCACCTCGTATCGCTTCAGGCTGGCGACCGGCACCTCGCGCGCCAGGACGACGAAATACCAGGCGTCGCGCACGAAGCCCTTGCCGAAGGCCGTAGGCGGAGCCTTGGCCTCAGGAACGGCGACATCAGAGGACTGGACGGGATCGACGGCGGCTGGCTTCATCCCGCCTCTCTATCAAGAGACGCCGTCCGTGTCGTCGGGGTCGATGACGGGTTACAAAAAGAACTTTACATTGCAAAGTTGATCGTCTAGTTCAAGGATCATCTTTCGGGGAGCCACGCTATGAACCATCGCATCGCCATCGCCGCCGCCCTTCTGGTCCTGGCCTCGCCCCTGGCTGCCCAGGCCCAGGACGGTCACACCAACCATGCCCACGGCCACGCCCACGCCGCCTTCGCCTCTGACCGCATCCATGTCGCCGTCGAGGGCCAGGGACCGGACGTCATCTTCATCCCCGGCCTCAGCTCCTCGCCCGCCGTCTGGCAGGGGGCGGTCGACCACCTGAACGGCGCCTACCGCGTCCACCGCATCCACGTTCAGGGCTTTGCCGGGGCCCCCGCCGAGGGCAACGCCGCCGGCCCGGTCGCCGCCCCCGTGGCCGAGGAGATCGCCCGCTACATCCGCGAACAGGGCCTGACCAAGCCCGCCGTCGTCGGCCATTCGATGGGCGGCACCATGAGCATGATGCTGGCCGCGCGTCACCCCGACCTGGTCGGCAGGCTGATGGTCGTCGACATGATCCCCTTCATGGGCGCCATGTTCGGCCCGCCCGGAACCACGGCCGAAAGCGTCGTCCCCGTCGCCGATCAGGTCTACGCCGGTCAGTCGGGCAGCCCTCGCGACCAGTATCTGACCCAGGCCAAGGCCGCCGTCACCGCCATGATCAAGACCGAGGCCGCCCGCACCGGCCCGCTGAGCGACGTCGAGACCAGCGACCAGCAGGTCTCGGCCGCCGCCTTCCGTGAACTGATCGTCACCGACCTGCGCCCCGAACTGGGCAAGATCACCGCCCCGACCGAAGTCCTCTATGTGAAGTTCAACGACCCGCGCATGACGGACGCCATCACCGACGCCATCTATCAGATGTCCTTCTCGACCTTGCCGGGGGCGAAGCTGAAGCGCATCGACGACAGCGCCCACTTCATCATGCTGGACCAACCGACGGCCTTCTATGGCCAGCTCGACGCCTTTCTTTCGGCGAAATAGACCCTCACGCTCTCGTGATCACAAGCGGGGCGTTTTCTGCGGCGGCGTGACCGGCTAGGGTCGCGTCGCTGGCGAGAGGGACTTTCATGGCGCGTAGAGACGGCGGACCGGACCGCAACGATCAGGGCGGCGGCCCGAACGGCGGCCATGGTCGCGCAAAGCCGCGTCGGTCCTTCCTGGGCAACCTCTTCTACTGGGGCGCCGTGCTGGCCGTCTGGGGCCTGATCTTCGCGGTCGTCTTCTTCGCGGTTTTCGCGCGCGACCTGCCCGACACCTCGACCCTCTATGAGGTCGATCGCCAGCCCTCGATCACCTATCTGGACCGTTCCGGCGCCCTGATCGCGGTGCGCGGCACCCAGATGGCGCCCCCGGTCGACCTGGACGCCCTGCCCGACTATGTCCCGGCCGCCTTCATCGCCATCGAGGACCGGCGCTTCTATCACCACCCCGGTTTCGACCCCATCGGCATGAGCCGGGCGATGGCCCTGAACCTCAAGGCCGGACGCGTGGTCCAGGGCGGCTCGACCATCACCCAGCAGTTGGCCAAGAACCTGTTTCTGACGCCCGACCAGAACCTGAAGCGCAAGGTTCAGGAGCTGATGCTGGCCGTCTGGCTGGAGATGAAGTTCACCAAGAAGGAAATCCTCGCCCTCTATCTGAACCGGGTCTATTTCGGCGCCGGCGCCTATGGCATCGAGGCGGCCTCGCAACGCTATTTCGACAAGAGCGCCGAGAAGCTGACGGTGGGCGAAGCCGCCCTGCTGGCCGGTCTGTTAAAGGCCCCGTCGCGCTATTCCCCCGTGTCGGAAAGCGAACGCGCCGCCACCCGCGCCAATGTCGTGCTGAACGAGATGGTCGACACCGGCGCCATCACCCCGGCCCAGCGCGACGCAGCCGTGGCCGAGCCGGTCCGCGTCTCGCGCACCCTGGCCAGCCAGCACGCCCAGTATTTCATCGACTGGCTGGACAAGCAGATCCGCGGCCTGGTCGGCGAGCCGACCGAGGACATGGTGGTCGAGACCACCCTGGACCTGACCCTGCAGACCGACGCCGAGCGCGCCGTGCGCCGCATCCTCGACCGCGACAAGGGCCGGGGCGTCGAGCAGGCGGCCCTGGTCGCCCTGGACGGCGAAGGCCGGGTCCGCGCCATGATCGGCGGCGGCTCCTACGCCGACAGCCAGTTCAACCGCGCCGTTGACGCCCGCCGTCAGGCCGGCTCGGCGTGGAAGCCCTTTGTCTATCTGGCGGCGGTCGAGGCCGGCTACACCCCGGCCACGACCGTGGTCGATGAACCCGTGACCATTGGCGGCTGGTCGCCCAAGAACTACTCCGGCAACTTCTCCGGTCAGATGACCCTGGCCCAGGCCGTGGCTCAGTCGACCAATACGGTCGCCGCCTCGATCGCCGATCAGGTCGGCCGCGACGCCGTGGCCCGCGCCGCGCGCCGCCTGGGCGTGACCGGCCAGATCGGCCTGCAGCCGTCCATGGCCCTGGGCGCCGTCGAGGTCAGCCCGCTGGAGATGGCCCAGGCCTATGACGCCTTCGCCAATGGCGGCAAGCGGGTCGAGGCCTATGGCATCAGCCGCATCCGCACCCCCTCGGGCCGCGTCATCTATCAGCACGGCACGGGCGAGAACGGCCAGGCGATCAACAACCCGCCGCTCTACTACATGAACCAGATGCTGCGCGGCGTGATCACCTCGGGCAGCGG
>NZ_DASWXW010000115.1:0-16476 GCF_036405315.1 Brevundimonas sp.
CTGGGCATGGACAGATACGGGAGCAATCAGAAGAGCGGCGGCCAGCGCCAGACAGGCATACGACTTCATCAGCGGATCTCCTTTTCACTTTGCGTTATAAAGAACTTTCGCAGCCATCGCAACGTACAAGAAAAAACCCGCCGGATCGCTCCGGCGGGTCATCTCGTCTTGAATGGTTTCGCCTTAGTGGGCGACGCCCTTCCAGATGCGGCGATAGCTGGCGTAGGTCACGCCCGCGAACAGCGCCAGGAAGATCATCACGCCCAGACCGGCCTGCTTGCGCTCGACCATCTTCGGTTCGGACGTCCAGGCGATGAAGGCCGCGACGTCCTTGGACATCTGATCGACCGTCGCCTTGGTGCCGTCGTCATAGGTCACCTGACCATCGCGCAGAGGCGCGGGCATGGCGATGAAGCCGCCCGGAGGGGCGTGGCCCTCGCCTTCCCAGAACGGGGTCAGGTCGCCGGCCATATAGGGGTTGTAGTGCTGCGCCGAGGTCATCTTCAGACCCTTGGGCGGCGTCACGTAACCCGACAGCAGCGAGTAGATGTAGTTGGCGCCGTCGTGACGGGCCTTGGCCATGACCGACAGGTCGGGCGGAGCCGCGCCGCCGTTGGCGGCGGCCGCCGCCGTGGCGTTCGGATAGGGCGACGGGAACTTGTCGGCGGTGGTGGCGTCGCGCATCAGCGCCTCGCCGGTCTCGCTGTCGATGTCCGCGACCTGAACTTCCTTGGCCAGGGCCTTCACGACCGGGTTGTCGTTCGGGTTCGGATATTCCGGGTTCCAGAACGGCCCGTGCTTGTCGCCCAGGTTACGGAAGTGCACCAGGTTCATGCTGTGGCACGAGGCGCAGACTTCCTTGTAGACCTTGTAGCCGCGCTGCAACTGGCCCTGGTCGTAGGTGCCGAACGGCCCCTCGAAGCTGAAGCCGCCGCTGCGCGGATGCTTGGCGCCCCCGGCGGCCAGCGCCGGAGCGGCGGTGGCGGCCAGGCCGAGAGCGGACGTCAGAACGACCAGGGTCTTGCGGAAGGACACGGTTTTCTTCTCGTTGGAAATCATCGCGCTCAGGCCTTCTGCTCGGCATTGTCCGACAGGACCGGCTCCGAGATCGTCGCCGGGACCGGCAGCGGCTTCTCGCGCAGACCCAGGAAGGGCATCAGCACCAGGAAGAAGATGAAGTAGTAGGCCGTGAACAGACGCGTCAGCCACAGGTAGGAGTTCAGCTGACCGTCGATCAGGTTGAAGCTCGGCATGCCCGGAACCACGGGAGCGTCCGGAAGCTGACCACCGCACCAGCCAAGGCCGAAGCACACGAACAGGAAGATGATGAAGCAGGTGCGCATCGTCGGGCGGTAGCGCATCGAGCGCACCTTGGACGTGTCCAGCCAGGGCAGGACGAACAGCACGCCGATGGCGCCGAACATGGCCACCACGCCGCCGAACTTGTCGGGGATGGCGCGCAGGATCGCGTAGAACGGCAGCATGTACCATTCGGGCACAATGTGCGCTGGGGTCTGCAGCGGGTTGGCCGGGATGTAGTTGTCGGCGTGGCCCAGGGCGTTCGGCTGATAGAAGACGAAGACCGAGAACAGGATCAGGAAGAGGATGATCGCAAAGCCGTCCTTGACCGTGAAGTACGGGTGGAAGGGCAGCATGTCCTTCTTCTCACGGTCCTTCGGGATCAGGATGCCGACCGGGTTGTTCTGACCGGCGGCGTGCAGGGCCCAAAGGTGCAGCACCACGCAGCCGGCGATGACGAACGGCAGCAGGTAGTGCAGCGAGAAGAAGCGGTTCAGCGTCGCGTTGTCGATCGCCGGGCCGCCGCGCAGCCAGATCAGGATCGGCTCGCCGATGACCGGAATGGCGCCGATCAGGTTGGTGATGACCTCAGCGCCCCAGAAGGACATCTGGCCCCAGGGCAGGACGTAACCCAGGAAGGCGGTGGCGATCATCAGGAAGAAGATGACGCAGCCGACGATCCAGATCATCTCGCGCGGCGCCTTGTAGGAGCCATAGTAGAGGCCGCGCAGCATGTGCAGATAGACGGCGATGAAGAACATCGACGCGCCGTTGGCGTGGACGTAGCGGATCAGCCAGCCGCCGTTGACGTCGCGCATGATGCGCTCGACCGATTCAAAGGCCAGGGCCGTGTTCGGCGTATAGTGCATGGCCAGAACGATGCCGGTGATGATCTGCGTCATCAGGCACAGGGCCAGGATGCCGCCGAAGGTCCACCAATAGTTCAGGTTACGGGGGGTCGGCAGGTTGGCGTAGTCCATGCCGAAACGGATGATCGGCAGGCGGGTGTCCATCCACCGCTCAATCGCGGTTTTGGGGACGTAGGTGGATTCGTGATCGCTCATGGGTCCTCTGTCCGTCCTCAGCCGATCTTCACGCGGGTGTCGGACACGTAGTCGTAGTTCGGCACCACCAGGTTCTTGGGCGCCGGTCCCTTACGGATACGGCCCGAGGCGTCGTAGTGCGAACCGTGGCAGGGGCAGAACCAGCCGCCGAAGTCGCCCGAGCCGAAGGTCGGAACGCAGCCCAGGTGGGTGCAGGAGCCGATGACGACGAGATACTTCTCGTGGCCGGGCTTGGTGCGCTCGGCGTCGGTCTGGGGTTCCTTCAGGTCCGGCGCGTGGTCGTCGGCGATGACGCGCTTCAGCTCGGCCGGCGTGCGGTAGCGCACGAAGACCGGCTTGCCCTGCCACTTGATTACGACCTGCTGGCCTTCCTGAACCTTGGTCAGATCGAATTCGATCGACGCCAGGGCCAGGGTGTCGGCGGCGGGGTTCATCTGATTGATCAGCGGCCAGGCCACCATCACGCCCGCGCCGACCGCGGCGGCGCCGGCGGCGATGTGGATGAAATCGCGGCGGGTGGCGTCGCCGCCCCCGTGTTGGCCATCAGGCCCTTCAGCATTCACGACCGATTCGGCCACGCTCTCACCTCTGCACTCCCGATCGCCCGCCCCGAAAGGGGATAGTCGTCGGCATGGATCGTCCCTGCGGAACGGCAGAAGTTGCCGGCGGCCTTGCGATTACGGCTGTCGTTGCAAGTTGCTGACACAACTTGCGAAACAGTCGCAATAAAGACCGCGACAAGACCCCGCCCCGCGCGTATGACGGCCTTAGAATGCGTCTCGCCCTTTTTCAACCTGACATCCCGCAGAATGTGGGCGCCTGCATCCGCCAGAGCGCCTGTTTCGGCGTCGAATTGCACGTCATCGAGCCGACCGGCTTCCGTTTCGACGATCGCGCCATGAAGCGTGCGGCGCTGGACTACGGCCCGCTCAGCCACATGACCCGCCATGCCGACTGGGAGGCGTTCCAGCGTGACCGACCGACCGGCCGCCTGGTCCTGTTCACGACCAGAGGCGCCACGCCGCTGCCCGATTTCAAATTCCGCGCGGACGACACCCTGCTGTTCGGCAAGGAAAGCGCCGGGGCGCCCGACTACGTCCACGACGCCGCCGACGCCCGGGTCTTCATCCCTATACGTCCGGAAACGCGCTCGCTGAATCTGTCGGTCAGCGCGGGCATCGCCCTGTGGGAAGGGCTGCGTCAGTTGGGCGGGTTGCCGACGAGATAGGCGACGCGTTTCTCCCTCCCCTTCAAGGGGAGGGAGAAAGTGACGCCCGCCCCTACTCCGGCGCGCCGTCGTTGGGCAGTTGCGCCAGGTTGGGGCGCTGGCCGCGTTGGGCCGTGGCGGCGCGTTCGACCGCCCGCATGGTGCGCAACAGGTTCTCGCCCGAGATCTTGCGGATATCGGCTTCAGACCAACCGCGACGCATCAGTTCAGCCAGGATGCGCGGATAGGCGTCCACGCCCTCGACCCCCTCCGGCAGGCTGTCGACGCCGTCGAAGTCTCCGCCCAGGCCGACATGATCGATGCCCGCCACGTCACGGACGTGCTGGATGTGGGCCACCACGTCGTCCAGCGTGGCGCGCGGGGCGGGGTTGGCGGCGGTCCAGGCGTCGATGCCCGTCTTCACCGCGTCAGGATCGCCCTGGTTCAGGGCCGTGAGGCGCGAAAGCTCGGCCGAGCGCAAGGCGCTCCACTGACGCACCGGCTCGCTGATGAAGCCCGGCACGAACGTCACCATGACGATGCCGCCGTTGGCGGGCATTAGCCGCAGCACGGCGTCGGGCACGTTGCGGGGATGGCCCGTCACCGCCCGCGCCGACGAGTGCGAGAAGATCACCGGGGCGGTCGAGACGCGGATGGCGTCCAACATGGTGTCCTCGGACACGTGGCTGATATCCACCATCATGCCGATGCGGTTCATCTCCTTGACCACCTGCTCGCCGAAGGGCGACAGGCCGCCCCACTTGGGCGCGTCCGTGGCGCTGTCGGCCCAGGTCGTGGTCTTGGAGTGTGTCAGCGTCATGTAGCGCGCGCCCGAATCATAGAATTCGCGCAGCAGGCCGAGGGAATCGTCGATGGAGTAGCCGCCCTCCATGCCGATCAGGCTGGCGATCTTTCCGGCCTTGTGGATGCGGCTGATGTCGTCGGCGGTCGTGGCGATCTCGAACACCGAAGGATAGGCGGCGGCGATGCGCTTGACCGTATCGATCTGCTCGAAGGTGGCCTTGGCCGCCTCGACCGGCTCCAGGCTGGCGGGGACATAGACCGACCAGAACTGGCCGCCGACGCCCCCGGCGCGCAGGCGCGGAATGTCGGTGTGCAGATCGGTCGCGGCGTCCAGATCCGTCGCCAGATCAACGCGGTAAGGGTCGTTCCCAAAGCCCTGCCTCAAGGCCCAGGGCAGGTCGTTGTGGCCGTCGATCAGCGGGGTGCGACGCAGGATCTGCAGCACCCTTTCCTGCCCCGCGGCGTCGGCGCCCCCTTGGGATTGAGCCAGGGCGGGTCCGGCCAGGACGGCGAGCGAAACGGCGGCGAGCAAGGCGGTGCGGATCATGGTGTCCCCTCGATACTGATAAGGCCACGCTGGCACAGGCGGGGCGGCATGGGAACCGGGTCTGATCTGGATCAAGGCCGGCTTTCGTCCCTGCGCGCATGAATGGAGCCACCCCACCCTGTTCACAAAGGCCGCCCGTCATGGTTGAAGCCCTGATGATCCAAGAGACCCCCACCCTGATGGTCGAGCATCGCGAGCGCGCCCGCGTCTGGTTCGAGACCCTGCGCGATCAAATTCACGCCGGTTTCGAGGCCCTGGAAGACGCCGCGCCCGCCGACCTCTTCCCCGGTGAGGCCGGCCGCTTCGTGCGCACGCCCTGGGACCGCAAGGAGGGCGGCGGCGGCGTCATGGGCATGATGCACGGCCGCCTGTTCGAGAAGGTCGGCGTCCACTGCTCGACCGTGCACGGAACCTTCCCCGCCGACTACGCCAAGAATGTCCCCGGCGCCGAGGAAGACCCGCGCTTCTTCGCCACCGGCATCAGCCTGATCTGCCACCCGGTCAGCCCGCGCGTGCCGGCGGTGCATATGAACACCCGCCTGATCTCGACCACCAGGACCTGGTTCGGCGGCGGCGGCGACCTGACGCCCGTGCTGGACGTGGACCGTCGCGACGACCACCCCGACACCGTCGCCTTCCACGCCGCGATGAAGGGCGCCTGCGACGCCTACGACCCCGCCTGGCACGCCAAGTACAAGCAGTGGTGCGACGAGTACTTCTTCCTGCCGCACCGCAACGAGCCGCGCGGCACCGGCGGCATCTTCTACGACCACCACGACAGCGGCGACTGGGAAAAGGACTTCGCCTTCACCCAGGACGTCGGCAAGGCCTTCCTCGATGTCTATTCTCGAATCGTCGCCGGCCGCATGACCGAGGCTTGGACGGCCGAGGAGCGCGAGGAACAGTTGATCCGTCGCGGCCGCTACGTTGAGTTCAACCTGCTCTACGACCGCGGCACGACCTTCGGGCTGAAGACCGGCGGCAACGTCGAGTCGATCCTCAGCTCCATGCCGCCCGTGGTGAAATGGCCCTGATCAGGGCCTGACGGCTTCAGGCGACCTTGGCGCGCTCGCCCTGCGCCATCACGCTTGCGATCCCGTCGAACAGGGCGGCCAGGGTCAGCGGCTTGGTCAGATGGCCGTCCGCGCCCGCCGCCCGGCCCGCCTCGACGTGTTCGGCCATGGCGTTGGCGGTCAGCATCAGGATGGGCGTGGGCGTGCGCCCGTTCTGCATCTCGAAGGCGCGGATGGCGGCGGTGGCGGTCAGCCCGTCCATCACCGGCATCTGCATGTCCATCAGCACCAGGTCGAAGTCGCCCCGCGTGAAGGCGTCCAGAGCCTGACGCCCGTCCTCCACCGCCGTCAGCTCCATCGCCGTCGCCGACAACATGACCTCGATCACCTTGCGATTGGCGGGGTGGTCGTCGGCCAGAAGCACGCTCATGGGCCGCGCCCTGACATCGACCGCCGTCGCGATCTCCGCCGCAGGAGCCGGCGCGACCGCGCTCGGCGACAAGGGGATTTCGAACCAGAAGGCGGCGCCCTGCCCCGGCGTGCTGTCGCACTCCAGCGTCCCGCCCATCAGGGCCGCCAGTTCACGCGAAATGGCCAGCCCCAACCCCGTTCCGCCGAAGCGCCGGGTGATCGAGCCGTCCGCCTGCTGGAAACGTCCGAAGATGCGCGCCTTCTGCTCGGCGTCGAAGCCGACGCCTGTGTCCCTGATGGTGAAGCGGACGCGACCGTCCTCGGCCGGTTCGACTTTCAGGCTCACCTCGCCCTCGACCGTGAACTTCAGGGCGTTGCTGACCAGGTTGGTCAGGATCTGACGCACGCGCACGGCGTCGCCGTCGACCACCGCGTGAAGCGAGGGGTGGACGTCGGCGACCAGAGCAACCCCCTTCTCTCCCGCCGGCACGCGCCACAGGCCGATCACGTCCTGGACCGTGCGACCCAGATGGAAGGGCGCCTGCTCGATCGTCACCTGGCCGGACTCGATGCGGGCGCTGTCCAGAATGTCCGACAGGAGCCGTTCCAGGGTGACGCCGGACGAACGGATCACCTCGGCCATTTCATGCTCGTCGGGCGCCAGATTGCGCTGGCCGAGGGCGTCCGCCATCGCCACCACGCCGTTCAGCGGCGTGCGGATCTCATGGCTCATGTTGGCCAGGAACTCGCTCTTGGCGCGGCTGGCCTCCTCGGCGCGGAGTCGGGCGCTGCGAAGCTGCTTCGCCTGACGCCGCTGCCACAGCAGGGTCAGCAGGGCTGACAGCATGAAGACCACGCCGATGCCGACGATCCAGTTCTGCCAGCGGATCACCGTCCGCTGAAGCTCCGTGTTGGCGCGGGCGGTTTCCAGCTGACGCCGACGCTCGGCCAACTGCTCCTGCATGTCGCCCGTGACCTGACGGATGCCAGAACTGAAACGCTGGGCGGCCGAAACCTCGCGGTCTCGCTCATAGGCGCGCAGCACCTCATAGGCCTCGGACGCCCGACCGCTGGCGAACAGCAACTCGGCCTGAACGAGAGCGACATGGGAATCGACGCCGCCATGGATGTCCAACCGCCGCAAGGTTTCCATATCCCGGCGCGCGGCGTCCAGTTGTCCTGTGCGAGCCCGGGCGACTGCTCGCAACGGCAGGATGTCCAGGGCCAGAAACGCCGCGGCGCCCAGGCTCTCGCCATAGGGCTCAAGACAGGCCAGGACGTCTTGCGGCTCCTGACGCGCGTCGGCCACGGCGGCGCACAAGCTGGCGTCATAGACCGCCAGGCTTTCCAGCCTGGCGCGCTGCGTCAGGCGATGGTGGGCGGCGTAATATCGTTGCGCGCTCGGCAGGTCGCCGACCTGCACCGCCATCTTGGTGAGGTTGTAGAGGCTGTCGAAATCCGGCCGAGGATAGTCGGGATTGGAATAGTCGATTTCGAACCGCTGGAAAGCCGTCGCCGCTCCGACGACGTCATTGAGCTTCATCAGCCCCATGCCGGTCATTTCCCACAAGCCGGCGTGGGCCGTGCCGGCGAAGGGATCGTCCTCGGGAATCTCGGCCTCGGCCAAGGTCAGCAGCCGCAGGCCTTCCCCGACCCGATCCTGGTCCATCAGCGCCAGAGCCGCCAGGCGAGACGCATGCGCCTTCACGAACCAGTCGCCCGTCGTCTCGGCGATCCGGTTCATCTCCGCATCAACCGTCAGCTCGCCCTGATCATAGCGCGCCGTCAAGGCGTTCAGGCGGGCGATCTGAATATAGCGGTCATCATGCTGCGCCCGGGCCTTCTGTTCGAGGCGCCGGTTCCACACCGCCGCGCGTTCGAACTCGCCCTGGTTCAGGATCGTCCAGGTCACGTGATAGAGACGGTTCAGCCCCTCGCGGTCGTTGCGCCTGAGCGCCGCCTGTCCAAAGGCCTCCAACTCGGCGAAATTCGTCTTGGCCGCACGCTGCTCAAGCGCCTGCGCCAGGTCGATGACCGACCGCGCCCGCGGCGCGGCGTCCACCGTCGCGGTTCCACTGAACAACAATGCGACCGCCGCGACGCCCGCGGCTCGGAGTGAAGACATGACGTTTCCAGACTGAACGTCTCAGCCTTGCACGCCATAAGTTGAACAAGGTTTAGCGCCGTCCCACGAAACGAACCGTCCGTCTCCGGTCAGATGCCGCTGCCGTCCGCCTCGACCGGCGGCGGCGTCAGCAGCAGATAGGCGCGAATCCAGGCCGTCAGAACGGCGCGGTCGTTCGCCCCCTCCAGGCTCAACAGGGCCTCGTCCGCCAAATCGTGCGGGATGCGATCCCCGCGCCGCCCCTCGATCAGGGCGGCGGCGTAGGCGGGCTGGAACTCGGGGTGGCACTGGAAGCTGACCGCGTCCTCGCCCCAGGCCAGGCCGGCGTAGGGGGTGAAGGGGCTGGAGGCGATCACCCGCGTGTCGGGGGCGACGGCGACCACCTGATCCTGATGCGACACCGGAATGGCGATGGAGGGCGCGCGCGGGTGCATCCACGGCTCATGGCTGACCACGTCATAGCGATGCAGGCCGACGCCCCAGCCCTTGTGCGACTTCTCGACCTTGCCGCCGAAGGCGTGGGCGATGACCTGATGGCCGAAGCAGATGCCCAGCAGGCGCGTCTTGCCCCGCGCCGCGCGCAACCAGTCCACCAGGGGCGAAATCCACGGCAGGTCGTCATAAACCCCCGCCGCCGAGCCTGTGACGATGGCCCCCGTATAGATGGACGGGTCCTCCGGCAGATGCCACGACTGCACGTCGAACCGCGCCGTCGGCACGTTCTCGCCCAGCAGATGGCGGAAACGCGCCGGATAGTCGTCGAAGGCGTCCCGCAGATGCTCGGGCGGGTGGCCGGTTTCCAGAATGGCGATACGGGTCATTTCGGCGTTTTCCAGCGGGGAGAAGGAAGCGTCTGTCTCCGGATTGGGGTAGAAGTCAGGCTATTGCAACGAGGCCGCCCTTCATGTCCGCCGACGCAAACGACGATTCCCCGGTCGTCCTGATCAATATCTTCAAATGTGACGCCCGGCGTCAGGACGAACTGGTCGAGCACCTGGCGGCCCTGGCCCAGGTGCAGCGCACCCTGCCCGGCTTCGTCTCAGGCACACTACACCGCGGCCTGAACGGACGCGTCGTCGCCAATCATGCGGTCTGGGCAAGCGCCTCGGACTGGAAGGCCATGACGCGTCACCCCGACGTGGTGGCGGCCATGAGGCCGATCCTGGCCATCGCCACCTTCGAGCCCCATCTCTATGAACCCGGCGAGGTCGTCGAGGCCTAGAGCGAAATCGGTTCAGATGCGATCGCATCTGAACCGAGATCTTCGCTCCAGTATCAGTGCTGGAGCCTGTTTCACGGCATCGGCGGAATCACGAAGAGATTCCTCCTCAACTGATCAGGCCCTAGCCTGCGCGCCAGACCTCGGCCCGCGCGCCCGCCTCGCCCAGGGTCGCGGCGACCCAGCCGCAAATCTCGGCGGCGGCGGCTTCCGCGCCCGAAGGCGGGTTGACCACCGTCATGGTGCAGCCGTTCATCTTCATCGGATTGTTGAGCGGGCGCAGGCGCGCCTCGGCGACAAGCACTCGACCGACCTTGGCCTCCTCCAGACGACGGATGAAGGCGTCGAAGGTCTCCATATCCTTCAGCGGGGTCCAGATCGCCACCGTCGCGGTGCGGTCGTGGCGGACGATGGCGGCGGCGGTCTCGGCCGAGCGCACATAGTCGTCGGGCCGCTCGAACGGCGGGTCGATCAGAACCAGCGGCCCCTTGATCGCCTTGGCCGCCTTCAGCGCCTCGACATAGCCGTCGCCGGCGCGCCCTTCGGCGGCGGACCAGTCGCTCAGCGCCTCGGCCAGCATTTCCTGAACCGGCGGATGGAACTCGAAGCCCATATAGCGGTCGCCCTCGTTCAGCGCCCGCGCGATCAGCAGGGGCGAGCCCGGATAGAAGCGCGCGCCGCCATCGGGATTCAGGGCCGCGACCTCGGCCGCCAAGGCCTCGATCAGCGGCGGCCGATCCTCGGCGGTCATCAGCCGCGCCACCCCCGCCTCGGCCTCCTTCGACCGCGCCCCGTCGCCTGACAGGTCGTAAAGGCCCGCGCCCGCATGGGTGTCGATGACCGTGACAGCCCCCCTCTCTTGCCGCTCCTTCAGCAGCCAAAGCACCAGGGCGTGCTTGACCAGGTCCGCGAAGTTTCCAGCGTGAAAGCTGTGACGATAGTTCATGCCCGCTCCGTCCCCCGTCCGGCGCTCGCGGTCAAGAGGAACCGGCAGGGCGCGCGGCCCGTTGGTCGTCGCATCTTCAGGATCACAAGCCATGCCCGACGGCGCTGCCCGCCTTCCGCCCGTACTGGAACTCCCCGACGGCCTGAGCTGGTGCAACGATGACCAACCGGGCCTCAGCCGCCGCCGTTCGGGCAAGGGGTTCTCCTATCGCGACCGCGACGGGCGGACGGTCCGGGACGGCCGCACGCTGGACCGCATCCGCGCCCTGGCCATCCCGCCCGCCTGGACCGAGGTGTGGATCTGCACGCGCGCCAACGGCCACATCCAGGCGACGGGCCGCGACGTCAAAGGGCGCAAGCAGTACCGCTATCACCCCGACTGGACCCGCCATGCCGCCAGCCACAAGTTCGACCGCCTGGCCGCCTTCGCCCGCCAGCTGCCGAAGCTGCGCGAGCGTGTGGAGCATGACCTGTCACGGCGGGGGCCGTGTCGGGAAAAGGTGATGGCCACCGCCGTCCGTCTGCTGGAGATCACCCTGATCCGCGTCGGCAACGCTGAATACGCCCGCCAGAACCGCAGCTTCGGCCTGACCACCTTGCACAAGCGGCATCTGGAGGTGGACGGCGCGGCCCTGACCTTCGAGTTTAGCGGCAAGAGCGGCAAGGACCACCGCGTCAGCGTCCGAGATCAGCGCCTGGCCCGCGCCTTGCGCACGCTTGAGGGCCTGCCGGGTCAGCACCTGTTCAAATACCGCGACGCTCAAGGCGACCTTCACCCCGTCAGCTCGGACGACGTCAACGCCTATATCCGCGACGCCATGGGCGACCAGTTCTCGGCCAAGGATTTCCGCACCTGGGCCGGGACGGTTTCCGCCGCGCGCGCCCTGCGCGGAATGGAACCGCCGACCTCGCAAGCCGATGCGCGACGCAAGATCACCCTCTGCGTCAAGGCGGTGTCCGGCCTGCTCGGCAACACCCCCACGGTCTGCCGCGCCGCCTACGTCCACCCGCGCGTGCTTAAGCTGTTCGAAAACGGCGGCCTGGCCGCAGCCCTGCCCGGCGGGGAGGCCAAGGGCTTCGAGCCCAGCCTGATCCGGCTGCTGTCGCCTCAATGAAATGACGGTTGTTTCATTGGCAGATCATCGTTCGCCCCACTAGTGCGCGTCCTTCGCTGCTTTATGAGGGCACGTCTATGGACTACCGGCTTTCCAACCGTTTTCTCCGCCTAGCCGTCTTGTTCGCCCTGGTCGGCATGGCCTTGGGCTACTGGATGGGGGCGACCGAGCAGTTCGCCGCCTCGCCGGTCCACGCCCACATCAACCTGTTGGGCTGGGTGTCTATGGCGCTCTATGGCCTCTTCTATCGGGTTCAGCCGAGCGCCGCACGGGGCTGGCTGCCGCAAACGCACTTCTGGGTGTCGTTGATCGGCCTGCTGATCTTCATGCCGGCGCTGGCGGCCAAGCTGCTGGGCGGACCGGACCTGCAGGCGGCGGCCAACCTGGGCCTGATGGTCGGGCCGACCCTGACCCTGCTGTCCATGATCCTGTTCGTGGCGGTGGTCTTCCGCGCCACCGGCCCGCGCGCGGCGCCGGCCTGATACGAAAAAGCCCCCTGCCTTGCGGTCAGGGGGCCTTCGGTTCGCTTCAGGCGCGGATCAGTCGGCCCAGTTCAGGACGACCTTGCCCGACTGGCCCGAGCGCATGGCCTCAAAGCCCGCCTCGAAGTCCTGATAGGGCATCTGGTGGGTGATCAGCGGCGTCAGGTCCAGACCCGCCTTCAGCAGGCCCAGCATCTTGCGCCAGGTCGTGAACATCTCACGACCATAAACGCCCTTGATGGTCAGGGCCTTCAGGATGATCGCGCCCCAGTCCGTCTCCATCGGCTTGGACGGAATGCCCAGCATGGCCATGCCGCCGCCCATGATCAGGGTGTCGACGCACTGCTTGAAGGCGATGGGCGAACCCGACATCTCCAGCGCCACGTCGAAGCCGACCTTCAGGCCCAGCTCGTGCATGACGTCGCGCAGGTCTTCCTTGGTGGTGTTGACCGTGCGCACGCCCGGCGCAACTTTTTGTGCAAGTTCCAGACGGAAGTCGTTGATATCGGTCAGAACCACGGTGCGGGCGCCCGCGTGGCGCGCCACGGCGGCGGCCATCATGCCGATGGGACCGGCGCCCGTGACCAGGACGTCCTCGCCCAGAAGGTCGAACTGCTGCGCCGTGTGCACGGCATTGCCGAACGGGTCCAGGATCGAACCGATCTCATAGGGCACGTCGTCCGGCAGCTCGATGACGTTGAAGGCCGGGGCCACCACGTATTCGGCGAAGGCGCCCTGGCGGTTCACGCCGATGCCGCGGGTGTCGGGGTCCAGGTGGAAGTGGCCGGCGCGGGCCGCTTCGGAGTTCAGGTCGATGACGTGACCCTCGGCCGAGACGCGCTGGCCGATCTTGAGGCGGCGATCCACATCCTTGCCGATGGCGACGATCTCGCCGGCGAACTCGTGGCCCGTGATCATGGGGACGGGCACGTTCTTCTGGGACCACTCGTCCCAGTTCCAGATGTGGATGTCGGTGCCGCAGACCGCAGTGCGGTGGACGCGGATCAGCACGTCCTCGTCGCCCGCGACGGGGATCGGCGCCTCGATCAATTCCAGGCCCACGCCGGGCTTCGTCTTGGCCAGGGCCTTCATGGTGGCGGTCATGGTGGATGCTCCCGTTTCTCAGACGCAGCCGCTAGGCCGCCTTGGCGAGGACCGCAAGCAGATCATGCGTCCTTCGGCCAGATCCGCGCCCGAACCCCGTCGTCCCCGCCCTCTCGGCCGTAACAAAATGACACACTCACCCCGCGAACAAGCTTGGCCGTAACAACCCGAATCAGTTACCGGCGCTGGCGCGGTCGCAAGAGCCAGCGGCGAGATGGTCTCGCCGTGGTTTCAGACCTAACAAGCGAAAACTCATGAAGAAGCTAATCGCCGCCGCCGCGGCCGCCGCCCTGTCGATGACCGCCTCGGCCGCCGCCGCAGGGACCCTGACCAACGTCAGCGTCACCCTGTCGAACCCCGCTCCGTCGCAACCGACCGACGTCGACATTCGGTTCACGACCGAAACCATGGTGAACATGGCGCCTCACATGCTTTACGCGCGGTTCGACGGCGGGCTCGTCCTGGCCGCCGCGACCAACCAGTGCGACAGCAACATCACGGCGACGCTCAACGGCGTCACCATGCCTCAGAGCGACTTTGTTTTCTGCCAGACTTGGAACTCTGGCGTTCAACTGCGCTTGAGGAACGGCCTTGTTATCCCGGCTGGCTCCGTCATCAGAATCAAGATCGACAAGTCGCTAGTGACGACTTCATCGAACCAGGGCGTCTATTCGCCGACCATGTTCGAGATCAACAGCGGCGGCGCCGCCGTTGATATGCCGTCGCCGATGCCGAGCTACACCATCACCAATACGCCGCCGCCCGCCCCGGTCCCGACCATGACCGAGTGGGCCATGATCCTGCTGACAGTCGCTCTGGGCGGTTTCGCCGCCTTGACCATTCAGAAGCGTCGCCGCACGGTCTGATTGGATCGGGCGCCACGGGGCGGGCCGTCGCGGCCCGCCCCTCCTTCTGCTTCTCTACCGCACCTTAGGCGACCCACCATGCCGCGCTTCTTCAAGTCGCCTGCCGTCCAGTATCTGGGCCTGTTCGCCCTGCTGGCCGTGACCCTGTTCAGCGTGCTGGCCACGCCGTGGGCCGAGCGCCTGTTCGTCCAGCCCTTCACCCAACTGCTGGTCGACATCTGCGCCCTGGTGCTGAAGCCCTTTGACAGCCGGGTGCTGGCCGAGGGCGACATCCTGCGTTTCGCCGACGGGCATGGCGCGGTTCAGGTGCTGGCCGGCTGCAATGCGGTCGAGGTCTGCGCCCTGTTGATCGCCGCCATCCTGGCCTTCCCCGGCCGGCTGCGCGACGGCCTGATCGGCGCCGCCGTGGGCGTAATCGCCTTGCAACTGGTCAACCTGCTGCGGATCATCACCCTGCTGTATCTGTCGCGCGGGTCTGAATCCCTGTTCGAGTTCTTCCACCATTATGTCTGGGACGCGATGATCGGTCTGGAAGGCCTGCTGGTCTTCTTCTTCTGGACCCGTTGGCAGAGCCGCCAGCCTGGCAAGGCTCCCACGACCGCCGCCAAGGACGCCGCCTGATGGCCGCCTGGTTCGAAACCCTCGGCGCCAAGACGCCGGAAGAAGCCGCCCGCCGTCGTTTCGGCCTGTGGTCGCTGGGGATGTTCATCCTGCTGCTGCCGCCGTGGTGGCTGTGGGGCGCGGATCTGGCGGCGGCAGGGCTGCGCCCGCTGGCGGGTCTGGTGTTCCGCCTGTTCGGCCTTACGGGCGAGATCAGCGCTGCAGACGGCGGTTGGGCGGTCGGCACGCATCTGACCAGCGGCGGCGTTCCCATCACCTATGACGTGGCGCAGACGGCGATCCGGCGACTGCTGCTCGGCTTCCCGCTGGCCCTCGCCTTCCTGACGGCCCCGCCGCGCACGACGCGTCCGCTCAAGGCGGCCGCCGTGACCATCGCGGCCCTGACGCTGCTGTTCATCCTGTCGCTGGCGTCCTTGATCTGGGGCGATCTGGCGGCGCAGCTGAATCCCGCCCTGGCTCCGCCCAGCGCCGGCGCGCGCGCGCCGCTGGACCAGCCGCCCCTGCCCGCCGTCGTGGCCCAGATCGCCATCATCGGCCGCTATATCGGCATGTCGGTCGCGCCGCTGATCGCCGCCGTCCTGCTGTGGGCCGCGCTCAACCCCGCAGGCCGGTCGGTCATCATGGCCGACGACAGCCTGAAGGACTGAGATCGCTGGGGGTCAGATGACCCCCAGTTCCTTGCCCGCCTGGGTGAAGGCGGCGACGGCCGCGTCGATCTGCTCGAACGTATGCGCCGCCGACATCTGGGTGCGGATGCGGGCCTGACCGCGCGGCACCACAGGGAAGCTGAAGCCGATCACATAGACGCCCAGTTCCAGCATCCGCGCCGCCATGTCCTGCGCCAGCTTGGCGTCGCCCAGCATGACGGGGATGATGGGATGCTCGCCCGGCTGCAGGGTGAAGCCCGCCTCGGTCATGGCCGAGCGGAAACGCGCGGCGTTGGCGAACAGCTGGGCGCGCAGGGCGTCGCCTTCCTCGCCCGAGGCGATGCGGATGGCCTCCAGCGACGAACCGCAGACGGCCGGCGCCAAGGCGTTGGAGAAGAGGTAGGGCCGCGCCCGCTGTTTCAGCAGCTCCACGACATTCTTGCGGGCGCAGATGAAGCCGCCCATGGCGCCGCCCAGGGCCTTGCCGAAGGTGCCGGTGACGAAGTCCACCTCGACGCCGTTGTAGGCATAGGAGCCGCGCCCCTTGTCGCCCATGAAGCCGGTGGCGTGGCAGTCGTCCACCATGATCAGGGCGCCGTACTGGTCGGCCAGGGCGCGGATGTCCTTCAGCTTGGCCACATAACCGTCCATCGAGAAGGCGCCGTCGGTGGCGATGATGATCTCACGCGCGCCGTCGGCCCGGGCCTGCTTCAGCTGGGCCTCCAGGTCGGCCATGTCCGAGGTGGCGAAACGATAGCGCTTGGCCTTGCACAGGCGCACGCCGTCGATGATCGAGGCGTGGTTCAGGCTATCCGAGACGATGGCGTCGGCCTCGGTGAACAGGGGCTCGAAGATGCCGCCGTTGGCGTCAAAGGCGGCGGCGAACAGGATGGTGTCTTCAAAGCCGAGGTAGTCGGCGATGGCGCGTTCCAGTTCCTTGTGGATTTCCAGCGTGCCGCAGATGAAACGGACCGAGGCCGTGCCGGCGCCCCACGTCTCCATCGCCT
>NZ_DASWXW010000116.1:0-4599 GCF_036405315.1 Brevundimonas sp.
GGTCCTTGTGCATCGTATCCAGCGTCGGCTGGTCGCCGGTGTAGGCGTGGATGGTGGTCATGTAGCCGCGCTCGATGCCGAACAGGTCGTTCAGCACCTTGGCCACCGGGGCCAGGGCGTTGGTGGTGCACGAGCCGTTCGACACGACGATGTCGTCGGCCGTCAGGGTCTCATGGTTGACCTTGAAGACGATGGTCTTGTCGGCGTTGTCGGCGGGGGCCGAGACCAGGACGCGCTTGGCGCCGGCCTTCAGGTGGGCCGAGGCCTTGTCCTTGGACGTGAAGATGCCGGTGCATTCGAAGGCGATGTCCACCTTCAACTCGGCGTGGGGCAGGTTGGCCGGGTCGCGTTCGGCCGTGACCTTGATCTTGCCGGTGCCGACGTCGATCCAGTCCTCGCCCGAGGTCACGGTGCCGGGGAAGCGGCCGTGCACCGAGTCATAGCGCAGCAGGTGGGCGTTGGTCTCAACCGGACCCAGGTCGTTGATCGCCACGACTTCGATGTCCTTGCGGCCATGCTCGACGATCGAGCGAAGCACGAGGCGGCCGATGCGGCCGAAGCCGTTGATGGCGACGCGAACGGTCATGGGGGAGGTCTCCTGAACGAGGGCGGTTATGATTGGGAGCCTTCTCGGACTATCGGCGTCGTGATTCAACCCCGCCGCCATAACAAGGTGTGTTCGGACGTAACCGAAATCAGGCCTAGGCGGCGCGGCGCAGCAGGCGGCTGACGCCCGTCTGGCTGTCCAGAACCTCGAGCGCCGTGACGCGCCCCGCCTCGTCGCGCACGAAGCGGATGCGGCGATAGGGCTCGTTCACGTCGAAGAAGAGGTCGGGCGACAGGGGGCGCAGACGCCAGGCCGGGCGGCGCTCGTTTTTCCAGGTCAGGCCGTCGTCGGTGGCCTGGACCACGGAGCCGCCATAGGCGCCGAGGTAGGGGGCGGGGTCGAAGGCGGCCGGGCGGGCGTCGAGGGCTTCACGCACCCAGGCGGCCTCGGTCGCGGCGGCGGGCGCGGCGCTCGATTGGGATGCGAGCGCGGCTTTCCACGCGGTTTCCAGCGCGTCCTCGGCGGGCATGGCCACGTCGGGGCGGACGCCGACCTGTTCCCAGTTGGCGCCGGTGAGCGGATTGGTCGGCGAGCCCGTCGAGATGAAGATGCGATAGCCCGAGGGCGTGAAGACGGGGCCGCCGGGGTTGGCCGCGCCGCCCGAGGTCTCGCCGACGATGACGGCGCGCCTGGCGGCCTGCAGGGTGTAGGCGAAGGCTTCGGCTGCGGAGCCCGTGCGGCCGCTGATCAGGACATAGACCGGCACGTCCACGCGCGGGGCGGCATGGGGCTGGGCCGGGGCCTCGCTGCTTTCGCCCTCGCGCGAATGGAAACGGTTATAGACGTCGGCGTCCGGCCCGACGAAGGCGCTGACCAGATAGCCGACCATGGCGGGCGAG
Source organism: Brevundimonas sp. (assembly GCF_036405315.1). Taxonomy (GTDB): domain Bacteria; phylum Pseudomonadota; class Alphaproteobacteria; order Caulobacterales; family Caulobacteraceae; genus Brevundimonas. Next base: position 1,447 of record NZ_DASWXW010000116.1, read on the forward strand.
CCGCCGCCGTTGTTGCGCAAGTCGATGATGACGGCGTCGGCGCCGGAAACCAGCTGGAGCGCGGCGTCGACCTGTTTGCGAGCGGGATCATCGGCCCCCTCGAAGTCGCCAAAGAAGCGCATCTCGATCAGACCGACATTGCCGGGCAGAATTTGCACCGCGCGGAAGCCCTGGCCCTGACGGGCGGCGACGACGGGGAAGGGCACGGGGGCGAGGCCAGATGCGGCGCCCGACGACGGGGCGGCGGCGGGCGACGAAGGCGCCGGTTTGCCGACGCTGAAATGCTGGTCGTAGGGTTCCAGCCGCGCGGTCAGCGCCGTTTCCAGATCGCGCGGATCGGTTAGGCCGTCGTAGCGGCCCGCCGCGGCCTCGGCCTCCAGGGCTGCGGCGATCGTCTCGGCCTTGGCGGGATCGAAATAGGCGTCGCGGATGGCGGCGGCGATCTGGCCGACGACGACGCGGGGCGCGGCGGGGGCCTCGGCCTGTCGCGCCAGGGCGGGCGAGGCGGCGAGCAGCAGGGCGGCGATAAAGCCAAAGGCGGGGGCGGGCGCTTTCATGCCCGCCACCTTATGCCGCCGCCCGGCCTTGGCGAGTGAACTCGCGGTAAGGTCTCAGCAGCAGCGGAAGGCGCCGCCCGCGCCGAAACGCCGGGCCTCGTGCAGGCGGAAGAAGGCGGTGCGGTCCAGCGGCGGCTGGTCCGGGTGGGTCGTCTCGGCGTGGGCGACATAGACCTCATAGTCGGGCTGGCCGACCATGAGGCTGGCGGTGCGGCGGGCGTCCTTGCCCCACCGCACCAGTGTATCCCGGCAGACGCAGAGCAGGTCCGCGCCGCCGACGGGTTCCCCGGACTCCGGCGTGAGGCTAGGCACGGGCGATGTCCATGGCTTCGTCCTCCAGCGTCAGTTCGTGGGCGGCGGGTTGCTCGACCACGGTGGGCTGGCTGTTCTGACGGGCCTTGAGGCAGGCGCGCACGCCATAGACCACCATGGTCAGGACCACGAACAGGAAGCCCGCCGTCAGGGCCGAGTTGACGTAGTCGTTTATGATGATGCGGTGCATGTCGCCCGCCGTCTTGGCCGGGGCCAGGATGTCGCCGGCGGTCAGGGCGTCCTGATATTTCCGGGCGTGGGCCAGGAAGCCGATCTTGACGTCGGGGTGCAGCAGCTTCTGGAAGCCCGCCGTCAGGGTGCAGATCAGCAGCCAGACAGCAGGGACCGCCGTGGCCCAGGCGAAGCGCTCGCGCTTCATCTTGAACAGGACCACGGTGCCCAGGATCAGGGCGACGGCGGCCAGCATCTGGTTGGCGATGCCGAACAGGGGCCACAGGCTGTTGATGCCGCCCAGGGGATCGACCACGCCGGTGTAGAGGAAGTAGCCCCACAGGCCGACGGTCAGGGCGGTGGCCAGGACGTTGGCGGTCCAGGACTTGGTCTCGCGCATCTTGGGCACGGCGACGCCCAGCAGGTCCTGGATCATGAAGCGGCAGACGCGGGTGCCGGCGTCGACCGTGGTCAGGATAAACAGGGCCTCGAACAGGATGGCGAAGTGGTACCAGAAGGCCATCATGGCCTTGCCGCCGATGACGCCAGACAGGATGTGGGCCATGCCGACGGCCAGGGTCGGGGCGCCGCCCGCGCGCGACAGGATGGAGTGCTCGCCCACGTCGCGGGCCAGTTGCTCCAACTCGCCGGGGGTGATGTGGAAGCCCCACTGGGCCACGGCGGCGGCGGCGGAGGCGGCGTTGTCGCCGATCACCGCGACCGGGCTGTTCATGGCGAAATAGACGGCCGGGTCCAGCACCGTGGCGGCGATCAGAGCCATGATGGCCACGAAGCTTTCACACAGCATGGCGCCATAGCCGATCAGCGGGATCTGGTTCTCGTTCTCCAGCAGCTTGGGCGTGGTGCCCGAGGAGATCAGGGCGTGGAAGCCCGAGACGGCGCCGCAGGCGATGGTGATGAACAGGAAGGGGAAGAGGGCGCCGGAGAAGACCGGGCCGCTGCCGTCGATGAAGGGGGTGATGGCGGGCATCTGAACATGCGGGCGCACGATCAGGATGCCGATGGCCAGGCCCAGGATGGCGCCGATTTTCAGGAAGGTGGACAGGTAGTCGCGCGGCGCCAGCAGCAGCCAGACCGGAATGACCGAGGCGACGAAGCCGTAGGCCATCATGGCAATGGCCAGGGTGGTGCCCGACAGGGTGAAGGCCGGACCCCAGAAGGGATCAGCGGCGATATGACCGCCGCCGATGATGGCGAGGATCAGCAGGACCACGCCGATGACCGAGACCTCGCCCACGCGACCGGGCCGCAGATAGCGGGTATAAAGACCCATGAAGACGGCGATGGGGATGGTGGCGGCGACGGTGAAGGTGCCCCACGGGCTCTCGGCCAGGGCCTTGACCACGACGAGGGCCAGAACCGCCAGGATGATGACCATGATCATCAGGACGCCGACCTGGGCGATGATGCCGGGAATGGGGCCCATCTCGGTGCGGACCATGTCGCCCAGCGAGCGACCGTCGCGGCGGGTGGACATGAACAGGACGATCATGTCCTGCACCGCCCCCGCCAGCACGGCGCCGACCAGGATCCACAGGACGCCGGGCAGATAGCCCATCTGCGCCGCCAGCACCGGCCCGACCAGCGGCCCCGCGCCCGCGATGGCCGCGAAATGGTGGCCGAACAGGACGTTGCGGGGCGTCGGCACATAGTCCAGCCCGTCGTTATGCCGCACCGCCGGCGTGGGCCGTTTCGCATTCAGCCCCATGACCTTTCCGGCCAGGTAGCGGGCGTAGAAGCGGTAGGCGATGGCGTAGACGCAGAGCGCGGCCACCACGATCCAGACGGCGCTGATGCTCTCGCCCTGGTGCAGGGCGATGACGGCGAGGGCGATCGCCCCCAGTATGGCTATGGCGCCGAAAATTAGCGCGGTCTTGAGCTTGCCCATGACGAACGGTCCTCCGGGTCGGCTTGGGTGCGACCTTTCGGCATTTCTGAACCCATTAGGGGGCCGGCGCCAACCGACTAAAGTCGAAGGTCGGCGCCTTTATTTGACAGTCAGGGCAAGCTTTGCCGCGTTTTTTCAGGGTTTGACCACCCGCACCTTGCCCGCCGCCTCGGTCGCCCGCTCGCGCGCCTGATCCGTGTCGGC
>NZ_DASWXW010000117.1:0-1766 GCF_036405315.1 Brevundimonas sp.
GAACTCCTCGATCTGCGAGTTGTCGTCCTGGCTCTCGTTCAGCGGGATGCGGATGGCGCGGTCGGGCGCGATCATGGCCTGCGAGAACAGGCCGGTCGCCTTGCCCTTGATGTCGAAATACTTCTGCTCTTCGAAGTTGAAGACCGAACCGTAGAAGCCGGACCAGGTGCGCATCTCGCCGCGACGCACGTTGTGGGTCAGGTGGTCCAGCACTTCGAGGCCCATCGAGTTCTTGCGCTCGGCCTCTTCCCAGCCCTCGATCTCGTCCCAGGCCTCATACAGCGAGCCGTTCTCGCCATACTGGTCGATGACATAGAGCAGCGAACCGCCGATGCCCTGCAGGATATAGGGGTAGTCGTTCCCCAGCGCCCCGCCGTGCACGCCCTCGGCGGCGCGGGCGCCGCGCGCCAGCGCGCCCTCATAGGCGGCCTTGGCGTCGGCGACGCGGAAGGCCATGCCGTTGGCCGAGGGGCCGTGGTCCCTGGCGAAGTCCGCCGCCTGGCCCTTGGGACTGCGGTTGACCAGCATGGTGATGTCGCCCTGCTTCAGGCGCACCGCGTCGGTGGTCGGGTTCACATGGGTGGGGGTGAAGCCCATCAGCTCCAGCCGGGCGATCATGGCCTCGGGCTCCGGGCCGGTGAATTCGACGAATTCGAAACCGTCCACGCCCAGCGGGTTTTCCTGGTCGAGTTTGGCGGCGGCGTCCTGCATGACGCGTCTCCTCTCAGTATTTTGGTGGCGGCTCCTGCCGCCGATTGCGGCGGAACCTAATGGGCGCCCCCCGTCGGGCGCAAGGCGGGGCTGATCCGAAACAGGACACGTTGCGGTGTCGCAGGCGATTATCGACGGATGCGCGCAGGCTTCGGGCCTGCTAGGAGCCGCAGGCGCAACCGGGACGCCTGTATGCTTCGCAAGCTCTATGACTGGGTCTTCTCCCTGGCCCGCCACCGCCACGCGACCCGGTCGCTGGCCGTGGTCTCCTTCGCGGAGAGCTCCTTCTTCCCCATTCCGCCGGACGTCATGCTGGCGCCCATGGTGCTGGCCAAGCCCGAGCGCGCCTACTTCTACGCCACGGTCTGCACGATCGCCTCGGTGCTGGGCGCCCTGCTGGGCTACGCCATCGGCTATTTCCTCGAGCCGGTCGGTCTGTGGATGCTGGCCGTCCTCGGCAAGGCCGATACGTTCGAGGCGTCCAAGGCCCTGTTCCAGCAGCACGGCGCCTGGGTCATCCTGATCAAGGGGCTGACGCCCATCCCCTTCAAGCTGATCACCATCGCCTCGGGCATCTTCCAGTTCAATCTGGCCCTTTTCGTCGTCCTGTGCGTGATCACGCGCGGCGCTCGCTTTTTCCTGGTGGCCTTCGTGCTCAAACGCTGGGGCGAACCGATGCTGGCGATCATCGAGAAAAGACTGGCCCTGTTCACCGTGCTTTTCCTCGTTCTGCTGGGCGGCGCCTTCTTTGCGGTCAAGCTGATCGGACACTGATCGACGCCGGCTGCGGCTGCGGCTAAGAAGGCGTCATGACGCGCCTGTACCAACTCCTGACCCGCTGGTGGACCGCCTTCGCGCTGGCGGCCTCGGTGGCCATGCTGGGCGCGGCCCACGCCTTCGAGCGGTTCGCCGGGCTGGCGCCCTGCAACCTCTGCCTCAAGCAGCGCGAGGTCTATTGGGCCGCCGTGGCCATCGCCGGGGCCGCCACCTTCTGGGCCGTGTTCAGCCGCGCCAGCCGCGGCACGCCGCGCATCGCCTCCTTCCTGCTGGCCGCC
>NZ_DASWXW010000118.1:0-6339 GCF_036405315.1 Brevundimonas sp.
GCACGATATTCCTTCCCTGATTAAGAGACAGAGGCAGAGCATGGCCAAGATCAAGGTCGCCAACCCCATCGTGGACATCGACGGCGACGAAATGACCCGGATCATCTGGCAGATGATCAAGGACAAGCTGGTCTTCCCCTATCTGGACCTGGACCTCGACTACTACGATCTCGGCATGGAAAACCGCGACGCCACCGACGACCAGGTGACGATCGACGCGGCCAAGGCCATCCAGAAGCACGGCGTCGGCGTGAAGTGCGCCACCATCACTCCGGACGAAGCCCGGGTGAAGGAATTCGGCCTGAAGAAGATGTGGAAGTCGCCGAACGGCACCATCCGCAACATCCTTGGCGGCGTGGTCTTCCGCGAGCCGATCATCTGCTCAAACGTGCCGCGCCTGGTTCCCGGCTGGACCCAGCCGATCGTCGTCGGTCGTCATGCCTTTGGCGACCAGTACAAGGCCACGGACTTCCTGGTCCCCGGCCCCGGCAAGCTGACGATCAAGTTCCAGGGCGAAGACGGCCAGGTCATCGAGCACGAAGTGTTCGACTTCCCCTCGGCGGGCATCGCCATGGGCATGTACAACCTCGACGACTCGATCACCGAGTTCGCCCGCGCCAGCTTCTCGTTCGGCCTGCAGCGCAACTTCCCGGTCTATCTGTCGACCAAGAACACCATCCTGAAAGCCTACGACGGCCGCTTCAAGGACATCTTCCAGAAGGTGTTCGACGAGGAATTCGCGGCCGACTTCAAGGCCAAGGGCCTGACCTATGAGCACCGCCTGATCGACGACATGGTGGCCGCGGCCATCAAGTGGTCGGGCGGCTTCGTCTGGGCGTGCAAGAACTACGACGGCGACGTGCAGTCGGACGTCGTGGCCCAGGGCTTCGGCTCGCTGGGCCTGATGACTTCGGTGCTGATGACGCCGGACGGCAAGGTGCTGGAATCGGAAGCCGCCCACGGCACCGTGACGCGCCACTACCGCCAGCATCAGAAGGGCGAGGCCACCTCGACCAACTCGATCGCCTCGATCTACGCCTGGACGCGCGGCTTCTCGCACCGCGCCAAGCTGGACGACAACGCCGAGCTGGCCGAGTTCGCCGCCACCCTGGAACGCGTCGTGGTCGAGACCGTCGAGTCGGGCTTCATGACCAAGGACCTGGCCCTGCTGGTCGGCGACCAGCAGTCGTGGCTGACCACCGAGGGGTTCCTGGACAAGGTGTCCGAGAACCTGCGCAAGGCCCTGCCGAATATTGGTTAGTAGCGCTATCGCGCTTCGCGCTGGTTGAGCGCGAGGTCGTGAACATCAAGGCCCGTCGGAGAAATCCGGCGGGCCTTTTCTATTTTCCGCCAAGGGTTAACGACGCCCTTGAGCCCCCCCTCGAACCATGCCCTTAATGTCCATGGGGGTTTTCGAGGTCGTGTGCGTCACATGTCGCTTACCCGTCGCGTTCGTAAGGCAGGGGAGGGCCGATGAACCAGAAACTGATCATTCGACTGGGGGGCGCCGCCGTGGCGGCGTTCGTTCTGGCCTATGCCGCATCGCCCCTGCTGGCGGCGCGGTCGCTGGTGCAGGCGGCCAAGACCGGCGATGAGCAGGCGCTGGAGCGCCAGGTCGATTTTCCCGCCTTCCGCGCCAGCCTGAAGGACGAGTTGAGCGCCCGCATGGTGTCAGAGATGCGTAAGGACGACCGTCTGGGCGGCCTGTCGGGCCTGGGCATGATGCTGGCCCCGACACTGGTCTCGGGCGCGGTGGACGCCTTCGTCACGCCTGAGGCCATCTCGGCCATGGTGCAGGAGGGCCAGGCGCCCAAGCCCGATCTGGCCAAGGTCGAACCGGAGGTTGGGCCCCCGTCGGCCAGCAAGCGCGAGAGCCAGAAGGTGCGCCAGTCCTGGGGCTACCGCGACCTCGACACCTTCGCCGTCACCCTGAGCCGCGACGACCAGCCGGACGAGCAGGTCTCCCTGCTGATGAAGCGCCGCAACCTGTTCGGCTGGAAGCTGGCGGGGATTGATCTGAGCCAGCCGGAGTAAAAAATCTCCGCGGGGATGAGCGGATTGTTGATGATCAGACGAAGAAAAAGGGCGGCGCATCCGATGCGCCGCCCTTTCCTGTTTCAGCTTTGAAGGGGTCTAGCCCTTCAGCGCGGCCCGGATGGCCTCCAGACCGGCTTCGGCCTTCGACCCGTCCGGGGCGCCGCCCTGGGCGAAGTCGGGCTTGCCGCCGGCGCCCTTGCCGCCCATGGCGATGACGGCGTCGCGGGCCAGGTCGGCCGCGTTCACCTTGCCCGCCATGTCCGGCGTCGCGGCGACGGTGATGGCCGCCTTGCCGTCGGTGACGCCGACCAGGGCGACGACGCCCGAGCCGATCTGCTTCTTGAAGTCCTCGGCCACGCCGCGCAGGCCCTTGCCGTCGACGCCGTCCAGGACGCGGGCGATCAGGGTGACGCCGTTGATCGTCTCGGGGGCCGCATTGGCGCCCGAACCGCCGCCCAGGGCCAGCTGCTTCTTCAGGTCGGCGACCTGCTTCTCCAGCGCCTTGCGCTCGGCGCTCAGGGCCTCGACGCGGGCCGGAACGTCGGCGGTCTGGATCTTGAAGCTCTGGGCCAGCTGGCGGGCGACATTGGCCTGATCCAGCAGGAAGCGGCGGGCCGCGTCGCCGGTCAGGGCCTCGATGCGGCGGACGCCGGCGGCGACGCCGCCTTCCGACACGATCTTGAACAGGGCGATATCGCCGGTGCGGGCCACGTGGGTGCCGCCGCACAGTTCGACCGAATAGGCGCCGTCGCCAGCGAGGGCGTGGCCCAGGGTCAGGACACGGACCTCGTCGCCGTATTTCTCGCCGAACAGGGCGACCGCGCCGGCCTCGATGGCGGCCTCGGGGTGCATCAGTTCGGTGGTGGTCGGCAGGTTCTGGCGGATGACGGCGTTCACCTCGTCCTCGAGACGGGCGATCTCCTCGTCCGTCAGGGGGGCGTTGTGGCTGAAGTCGAAGCGCATGCGCTCGGCGTCGACCATCTGGCCCTTCTGGGCGACGTGCGGGCCGAGCACGTTCTTCAGCGCCGCGTGCAGCAGGTGGGCGGCTGAGTGGTTGGCGCGGGTCGTCGGGCGCGAGCCCGGCTCGACCACAGCCGCCACCGTCGCGCCGACCGTCAGGGCCGCGCCCTGGGCCACCTGAACCGTATGAACGAAGAGGTCAGCGTGCTTCTTGGTGTCCAGCACGCGGCCTTCGCCGTTGGTCCAGACGAAGCCGCCCTTGTCGCCGGCCTGACCGCCGCCCTCGCCGTAGAAGGGCGTCTGGTTCAGCACCACCTCGACCACGTCGCCGGCCTCGGCGGCGTCCACGGCGGCGCCGTCCTTGAGGATGGCGACGACCTGGCCTTCGCCGGTTTCCGACTCATAGCCGGTGAACTGGGTCACGCCGTGCTGGTCGCGCAGGGCCAGCCAGGCGCCGGCCGAGGCCGTCTGGCCCGAGCCGGTCCAGTGTTCGCGCGAGCGGGCGCGCTGTTCTTCCATCGCGGATTCGAAGCCGGCGACGTTGACCGAGAAGCCGCGACGGCGGGCCTCGTCCTGGGTCAGGTCCAGCGGGAAGCCGTAGGTGTCATAGAGGGTGAAGGCCGTCTGGCCGTCCAGCATGTCGCCAGCCTTGAAGTCGGTCGTGGCCTGGTCGAACAGGTTCATGCCGCGGCCCAGGGTGGTGCGGAAGCGGATCTCTTCCTGCTTCAGCGTGTCCTCGATGAAGGCCTGGGCGCGGCCCAGTTCGGGATAGGCCTCGCCCATCTCCTGGACCAGGGTCGGCACCAGACGGTGCATCAGCGGGTCGGCGGCGCCCAGCAGGTGGGCGTGTCGCATGGCGCGGCGCATGATGCGGCGCAGGACATAGCCCCGGCCCTCGTTCGACGGCGTCACGCCGTCGGCGATCAGGAAGGCGGTCGAGCGCAGGTGGTCGGCGATGACGCGGTGGCTGGGGGCGCGTTCGCCCTCGGCCTTGGTCGAGGTCAGTTCTTCCGAGGCGTTGATCAGGCTCCTGAACAGGTCGACTTCATAGTTGGAGTGAACGCCCTGCAGCACGGCGGCGATGCGCTCCAGACCCATGCCGGTGTCGACGCTGGGCTTGGGAAGGTCGCGAACGATCTGATCGTTCTCCTTCTCGTATTGCATGAAGACGTTGTTCCAGATCTCCACGAAGCGGTCGCCGTCCTCGTCCGGCGAACCGGGAGGGCCGCCGAAGATGTGGTCGCCGTGGTCGTAGAAGATCTCGGTGCAGGGGCCGCACGGGCCGCTGTCGCCCATGGCCCAGAAGTTGTCGTTGGTCGGGATGCGGATGATCTTCTCGTCCGCGAAGCCCGTGACCTTCTTCCAGATGTCGAAGGCTTCGTCGTCAGTGTGATAGACCGTGACCAGCAGGCGCTTGGGATCGAGGCCGAACTCCTTGGTCAGCAGCCCCCAGGCGCTCTCGATGGCGTGCTCCTTGAAGTAGTCGCCGAACGAGAAATTGCCCAGCATTTCAAAGAAGGTGTGGTGGCGCGCGGTATAGCCGACGTTGTCCAGATCGTTGTGCTTGCCGCCGGCGCGGACGCATTTCTGCGAGCTGGCAGCGCGCTTGTAGGGCGGGACGGCCGCGCCGGTGAAATAGTCCTTGAACGGCACCATGCCCGCGTTGACGAACAGCAGGGTCGGGTCGTTCTGCGGCACCAGCGGAGCCGACTGCACCTTCTCGTGACCGTCGGCCGCAAAGTAGTCGAGGAAGGTGGAGCGGATCTGTTTCAGGCTGGTCATGGCGTATCGCTCTAAGGAATTCGGGCGCGCGGGGAGAATGTCGGAACGCGCCTCATATAGGGATTTTGCGTCGAGCGCATCACTGGCGCGTGATCGCGCGGCTCGGGGCGGGCTTTTCCGGTCGGTCGGGCTCTAATCGTGCAGACGGCGGGGCGAGACGATGACCCCGTCGGCGTCGGCGTAGAGCCAGTCGCCGGGGGTGAAGATGACGCCGCCGAAGGCGGTGGGGATGTCGATCTCGCCGATGGCGTCGCGGTCGGCGCGCAGGGGGGTGGTCCCCACGGCCTTGACGCCGACCGGCATGGTGTCGAGGACGCCGCTGTCGCGCACGGCGCCGTGGACGACGATCCCGGCCCAGCCGTTGTCGATGGCCAGCTTCGCCAGATTGTCGCCCACGAGCGCCCGCTTCAGCGAGCCGCCGCCGTTGACCACCAGAACCGCGCCCTGACCCGGCCGTTCCAGCGCCTGGCGGACCAGGGCGTTGTCGTCCAGCACGCTGAGGGTGCGGATCGGTCCGTGGAAGGCGGCGACCCGGCCGAAGCTGCGGAACGGGGTCTGGCAGACCTTCACCACGCCGGGATGGGCGTCGCAGAGGTCGGCGGTGGCGAGGGTCATGGCAGGCTCCGTTCTTCGCGGCCAAGTTTGCCCGGCGGGGCGGGGCGAGAAAAGAGCGGTTCGTTTCTACATCCGCTCATCCCCGCGGAGGCGGGGACCCAGTGCTTTGGCAGCAAGCACTGGCGGCCAGTGATAGCGCATGAGGCTCTTACGGGGTCCCCGCCTCCGCGGGAATGAGCGGAAACCGTAGGCGCTCAGACAAAGGAAACCCGCTCGATGAAGATCGGGCGGCCATGTCCCCAACAAAAAGAGGCCCGCCCGAGGTGCTCGGGCGGGCCGGCTCCGTCCGACCGACCCCGCGGGGTCGGTAGGCGGGTCGCGGGGACGACGGACGGAAGCTCTGGCGGAGCGGCTGGATCAGCCCTCCAGATCTTGGCCTTCGTCGGGCTCGGGCGCGCCCAGCATGTCGTCGGCGATCTTGGCTGTGGACTGGCGCACGGCCTTCTCGATGGCGGCGGCCATGTCGGGGTTGTTCTTCAAGAATTCTGGGGCGTTCTCGCGGCCCTGACCGATGCGGGTGGAGTCGTAGGAGAACCAGGAGCCCGACTTCTCGATGATGTTGGCCTTGACCCCCAGGTCGATGATCTCGCCGATCTTGGAGATGCCCTCGCCGTACATGATGTCGAAGATGACCTCGCGGAACGGCGGGGCGACCTTGTTCTTGACCACCTTGACGCGGGTGGTGTTGCCGACGACCTCGTCGCGGTTCTTGATCGCGCCGGTGCGGCGGATGTCGAGGCGGACCGAGGCGTAGAATTTCAGCGCGTTGCCGCCCGTCGTCGTTTCCGGCGAGCCGTACATGACGCCGATCTTGTGACGGATCTGGTTGATGAAGAGGACGATGCACTTCGACTTGGAGATCGAGGCGGTCAGCTTGCGCAGGGCCTGGCTCATCAGGCGGGCCTGCAGGCCGGGCAGGCTGTCGCCCATCTCGCCTTCGATTTC
>NZ_DASWXW010000119.1:0-14570 GCF_036405315.1 Brevundimonas sp.
CGCGTCGATCAGGGCGCGGGTGGCGTCATAGGTGGCGACGTTGCCGGCGATGATCTGCAGACGGTTGTTCTCGCGCTTGATGCGCTCGACCACCTGGGCCACCGAGGCCGAGTGGCCGTGGGCGGTGTCGATCACCACCACATCGCAGCCGGCTTCGGCCAGAGCCATGGCGCGCTCATAGCCGGCGTCGCCGACCGTGGATGCGGCGCCGACCAGCAGGCGGCCCTGCTCGTCCTTGGCGGCGTTCGGGAAGGCGTGGGCCTTCTCGATGTCCTTCATCGTGATCAGGCCGACCGCGCGATAGTCCTCGTCGACGACGATGACGCGTTCGATCTTGCGGGTGCGCAGCAGGTTGCGCGCCTCGTCCCGGCCGGCGCCTTCGCGCACGGTGATCAGGTCGCCCGTGGTCATCAGGGCCGAGGCCTTGATCGACGGATCGCTCTCGAAGCGCATGTCGCGGTTGGTCAGCATGCCGACCAGCTTGCCCGTCGCCGGATCGACCACCGGGAAGCCCGTGATCTTCTTGCGTTCGACGATCTGGCGAACCTCGCCCAGGGTCGTGTCGGGCGAGACCGTCACCGGGTTGATGACCATGCCGCTTTCGTAGCGTTTGACGGTGCGGACCTGCTCAGCCTGCTCCTCGATGGTCATGTTGCGGTGAAGCACGCCCAGACCGCCGGCCTGGGCCATGGCGATGGCCAGACGGCTTTCCGTCACCGTGTCCATGGCGGACGACAGCAGCGGGATGTTCAGTTTGATGTTGCGCGTCAGCTGGGTCGAGACATCCGCCATCGCTGGCATGATCTCGGACGGGCCGGGTTCGAGCAAAACATCGTCGAAGGTGAGGCCTTCGCGTATCTCCATAGGGAGTCTCCGTTTTGCGGGCCGCGTATAACGCCCCATCCCGGGGAACCGCAACCCCAAGACGGACCTATGCAGGGAATAAGAGGAATTGCCTTGCGCCCCGAGGCGTTCGGACCCAAGTACTGCGAATGGTTCGCATATTGATCAGCACCGCACGCCGCCTCGCGCTCAAGATCGCGAGCTATGGCCTCATGCACCTGATCGTGGCCGTCCTGACGGCCTTCGCCCTGACCCGCGACTGGCGCATCGCCCTGGCGGTCGGGGTGGTCGAGCCGATCGTCCAGACCCTGGCCTATTCGCTCCACGACCGCGTCTGGCACCGGGTCGAGCAACGTCGGATGCTGTCCGGCTTCGAGGAAACCGCCGAGGCCGTCACCGCCCGTCTGGAGCTGATGGACGCCCACGAGCAGAACCGGGCGCACAACCACCACGGCCATCACGGCCACAGCCACGCCCTGCCCCGCAGCCTGAAACAGGTGGCGCTGAAGACCGTGACCTATGGCGTCATGCACTTCGCCGTGGCGGTGCTGGTCGCCTTCGCCCTGACGCGCGACTGGCGCATCGCCCTGGCCATCGGCACGGTCGAGCCCCTGGTCCAGACGGTCTTCTTCACCCTGCACGACCGCATCTGGACGCGCATCGAAGCGAACAAGGCCCGCCGTGCGGCGGAAGCGGCGGCCGCCTGAACATCCTCCCCTGCGCAGCGGTGGAGGATTGAGCACAGATCCCCTGCCCTACTTCTTGTTCAGCGCCACCAGGAAGACCTCGGCGCTGCCCTTGCGGCTCGATTCCGGCTTCACGTATTTCACCGTCTCGAACTCCTCGCGCAGCCGCGCCAGAACCCCGCCGGCGTCGCCGCCCTGGAAGTTCTTGGAGACGAAGGCCCCGCCCGGCTTCAGCGTGCGGATGGCGAAGTCGGCGGCGATCTCGATCAGGGCGATGATCTTCAGGTGGTCCGTCTGACGGTGGCCGACCGTATTGTGCGCCATGTCGGACAGCACCAAGTCGGGCCGTCCGCCAATGGCGTCGATCAGTTGCTGGTCCACGCCCGGATGGGTGAAGTCGGCCTGAATCAGAGTCGCGCCGGGAATCGGTTCGATCATCAACAGATCCACGCCCGCCACCGCCGTCGCTCCGCGATCCAGGGCCACCTGGATCCATCCGCCCGGCGCCGCGCCTAGGTCGATGACCCGCGAGCCCTTCTTGATCAAACGGAATCGGTCGTCGATCTCCAGCAGTTTGAAGGCCGCGCGGCTGCGCCAGCCCTCGGCCCGCGCGCGCTCGGACCACTTGTCCGACAACTGCCGCTTGATCCAGGCCTGGCTGGACAGGGTCTTCTTGTCGGCGGTCTTGATCTTCTGGCCCATGCCGCGCCCGGCGGCGGTGCCGCCCGTGGGCGGCCGCACCATCCGGCGGCGTTCCGGCGGCTTGTCGGAGGGCTTTTCGTCGTCAGTCATGCTTCCCACATAGCCGTGACAGCGTTCAGCCGCTATGACCCGCGCACAATTCTAGCCCGCACACACCCAAGGAGAGCCTGATGGCCGACCAAACCCTGACCTTCACCCTGGACACCGGCGACGGCGAAGAGCGCAACGTCGTGATCAAGCTGCGCCCCGACCTGGCCCCCGGCCACGTCGAGCGCATCACCGAACTGGCCTCGGAAGGCTTCTATGACGGCGTCGTCTTCCACCGCGTCATTCCGGGCTTCATGGCCCAGGGCGGCGATCCGACCGGCACCGGCACCTCGGGCTCGAAGAAGCCGAACCTGAAGGCTGAGTTCAGCGCCGAGCCGCACGTCCGCGGCGTCTGCTCGATGGCCCGCACCTCGGACCCGAACAGCGCCAACTCGCAGTTCTTCATCTGCTTCGACGACGCCCGGTTCCTGGACCGCCAGTACACGGTCTGGGGCGAAGTGATCGAAGGCATGGAACACGTCGACGCCCTGCCCAAGGGCGAGCCGCCGCGCGCTCCGGGCAAGATCGTCAAGGCGACCGTCGCCTAAACGATTTCTCCTCCCTGTCGCGCAGCGATGGGGAGGTGGCGCGGCGCGCAGCGCCGTGACGGAGGGGGCGTCTCGACGCCAGTTGTTTGCGCCGCCCCCTCCACCACTTCGTGGTCCCCCCTCCCCACAAGTGGGGAGGAAAGGGGTTCGGACCTCAGTCCCCCGCCCACCACCGCATCGCTACGTTGTCAAAGGTCCGGTTTCCGACCTTGAGCGTCCCCGTCAGGACGACGCCCCTGTCTCCCAGATTGCGCCGCGCCGTCGCCAGCGCGCCCTGGTCGAGCCTTCCATCGAACGACACCGCGCCCAGCCCGCCCGACAGGGCCTGAACCCGCACCCGGCTCTCGGTCACGTCATAGGCCGCCGGAATCAGCCGCAGCCGACGCCGGTTCCCATTCTCCTGCGGCGGGCCGACCATGTCTTCGAACTCGATCATCACCGGCGCAAAGCCCGCCGGGCGCTCGCCGCCCTGCCAGGCGATGAAGTCGGGGACCTGACCCATGAAGACGTGGTGCAGACGCCAGTTGTCGATCCGCACCTCCTCGGTCGGCAGGTAGTAGCCGGACACGTCCTCGGGCAGGTCATGCTTGAAGGCCGCGGCCTTCGACGCCGACGCGGCCTCAGGCGACTGCGCCGCTCGATCACAGGCCGCCAGCGACAGCAGTCCGGTCAGGGCCGCAACGGCGGCGAATCGAACCCGGCTCACGGCAGACGGATCAGGGCCGACAGCCAGCCGATGTCCTGCAACTTCTCGACCGACTCGAACAGGGGCACGGCCAGCAAGAAGACCAGGCCGTCGCGCAGGGTCGTCAGGAAGAAGCGCGGCCGCACGTCCAGCGTTTCCGCGTCGCGCCACTTGGAGAAGTCAGGCCCGAAGCGCGGCGTCCGCGCGCAATAGTCCAGATAGGTCTGGCCGAAGGCGCCCGTCAGCCAGGCCTCCTCGCGCTTCACCGTGGCGTAGAAGACGGCGACGGTCAGCAGCAGGAAAACCGACGCCAGCGTCACGCTGCCCGTCTGCGCGCCCACGCCGAAGGCCCCCATGAAGCTGAAGACATAGAGCGGATTGCGGCTGATCGAGTAAGGCCCGCGATCGACGATCTCGGCCTTCTTGCGCCCGCCTATATAGAGCGAGCACCAGGCCCGCCCGACGATGCAGACGGCGATCAGCGCCAGGCCGAACGCTTCTAGCCCCTCGTGCAGGGCGGTCTCGCCGCCCACCGAGCGCGTGAAGAAGGCCAGGGCCACCACGGCGACGATGCCGACCAGCAGCGCCAGCTTGCGCAGCTTCTGCACCCTTTGAAGATCAAACCCCTGAACCGCCGACATCCGTATTTCCTCGACTGATGAGGCTGCGACAGAACGCCGCTCCGAAGGCGGTTTCAAGGCCTATGTTTGCGAGCGTTTCGCGCTCGCAAACTTCACTGATCCAGCCACTGATCCAGGGCGCGGAAGCCTTCGATCGCCAGCTCGGTCGAGGACTGGAAGGTGGCCGGAACCACCTTGTCGAAGTCGTCCGTCGGGCGGTGATAATCGGCATGATAGTTCACGCCGAAATAGAGGAAGGGCAGGCCCGCGCGGTGGAAGGCGGCGTGGTCGGACGCCTCGACCCAGTTGTCGGCGCCCTTGTCCTCGGGCGTGTCCTTGCCAAAGGCCAGGGACACGGTCCCGCGCGGCGCGATCCGCTCCAGCACCGGGCGGAAATAGGGATGCTGATAAGTGCCCGTGACCCACAGCTTGCCGTCGCTGTCAGCCCGCGCCGTCATGTCGAAGTTCAGGTTCATCGCGATCGACGACAGAGGCACCGGCGGCGCCTCGACGAAGTGCTTGGCGCCCAGCAGGCTGCGCTCCTCGCCGTCCAGGGCGACGATCAGGACGCTGTGCTCGGGCGGATTGGCCTTCAGCCGCCTGGCCAGCTCCAGCATGGTCGCCACGCCCGAGGCGTTGTCGTCGGCGCCGTTGTAGATCTGGCCGTTGTTGACCCCGACGTGGTCGTAGTGAGCCGTCACCACGATGTATTTGTCGGCCACGCGGGTGCCGGGAATGACGCCGATGATGTTGGTCCCGTTGAAGGTCTTCACGCCCTCGCGCGTGCGGCCCTGCATCTCCCACGGCTGCAACCGCCCCATCGACGACGGCTGGACCCCCAGCGCCTCCAGCCGGCCGACGATGTATTCGCGCGCCTTGGCCCCGCCTTCCGATCCCGTGTCGCGCCCCTGCATGTCGTCCGCCGACAGGATGCGCAGGTCGTCCATCATCTGCGTGTAATCGACGGCAGCCGCGACCGGCGTCTCGGTCGCTGCGGGCGTCATGGTCTCGCAGGCGGCCAGCGTCAGGGCGGCGGCGATCACGGACAGGCTGGCGAAAACGGGACGCATGGAGGGCTCCGGGCAGGTGGGTCGGCGGGACGCTAGCGGGCGTCGGGTCCGGCGTCAGATTACGTTTCTGTCATGGACGCTGCGATCCCGCCGCAGCCGGTGCTAAACAGCCGGGCTAACGAGGCTGGCCGCGCGATTCCCATGTTTGAAACCCCCGTCGAAATCCTGACCGAAGACCAGGCCCGCGAGGAGTTGGCGCGCCTGTCGGCCGAACTGGCCCGCCACGACGCTCTCTACTACGCTGACGCCGCGCCCGAGATTTCCGACGCCGACTACGACGAGCTGAAGCGCCGCGCCCTGGCCATCGAGGCCGCCTTTCCCGCCCTGACCAGCCCCGTTTCCCCGTCGCAGCGGGTCGGCGCCCCCGTCTCGGCCCAGTTCGCCGAGGTCCGCCACGGCGTGCCCATGCTGTCGCTGGACAACGCCTTCGACGAGGGCGAGGTGCGCGACTTCGTCGCCCGCATCGCCCGCTTCCTCAAGCTGCCAGGCGACGAGCCCATCGCCTTCGTCGCCGAGCCCAAGATCGACGGCCTGTCGGCCAGCCTGCGCTATGAAAAGGGCGTCCTGGTCCAGGGCGCCACGCGCGGCGACGGCAAGACCGGCGAGGACGTGACCGCCAACCTGCGCACGCTCAAGAGCATCCCCCAGACCCTGACCGGGTCCGGCTGGCCCGACGTCATCGAGATCCGGGGCGAGGTCTATGCGCCCAACGACGCCTTCGACGCCTTCAACGCGGCGGCCGAAGCCGAGGGCCGCCGCACCTACGCCAACCCGCGCAACTTCGCCGCCGGCTCGCTGCGTCAGAAGGACCCGAAGATCACGGCCCAGCGCCCCCTGACCTTCTTCGCCTACGCCTGGGGCGAGACCTCCGCCCCCTTCGCCGAAACCCAACACGGCGCGCTGGAGGCCTTCCGCGCCTGGGGCTTCCAGGTCAACGAACGGTCGAGCCAGGTGATCGGCGCCGAGGGTCTGATCGCGGTCTATCGCGGGCTGGAGACCGACCGCAGCGGCCTCGGCTACGACATCGACGGCGTGGTCTACAAGGTCGACCGCCTGGACTGGCAGCAGCGCCTCGGCTTCATCGCCAGAAGCCCCCGCTGGGCCATCGCCCACAAGTTCCCGGCGCAACAGGCGACGACGGTTCTGGAAGGCATCGACATTCAGGTCGGCCGCACCGGCTCTCTGACCCCCGTGGCCCGTCTGCACCCCGTCACCGTCGGCGGCGTCGTGGTGCGCAACGCCACCTTGCACAATGAAGACGAGATCGCCCGCAAGGACGTGCGCATCGGCGACACCGTCATCCTGCAACGCGCCGGCGACGTCATCCCCCAGATCGTCGGCGTGGTCGAAAACCTGCGCCCCGCTGACGCCATCCCCTTCGCCTTCCCCCACGTCTGCCCGGTCTGCGGATCGGAGGCCGTGCGCGAGGGCGACGAGGTCAAACGCCGCTGCACCGGCGGCCTGATCTGCGACGCCCAGATCGTGGAACGGTTAAAGCACTTCGTCAGCCGTCGCGCATTCGACATTGAAGGGCTTGGAGAAAAACATCTGACCGCCTTCCACGCGCGCGGCTGGATCAAGGAGCCGGCGGACATCTTCCGCCTGGCCCGCGACGAGGAGAAGCTGGCCCTGCTGCGCGCCGAGGACGGCTATGGCGAAGTCAGCGTCGGCAATCTGGTCGCCGGAATCAATGCGCGGCGGACCATCAGCCTCGACCGCCTGATCTACGGCCTCGGCGTGCCCGAGATCGGCGAGCAGACCTCGCTGGTCCTGTCGCGCGCCTTCGGCAGTTGGACCGCCTTCCGCGACGCCTGCATGGCCGCCTCGAACGGTCTGCCCACCGACGACTGGAAGGCCCTGGCCGCCGCCCACGCCATCTCGCCGCGCGTCCTCAGCCTGATGGCCGAGGCGGCGCCGCCCGCCGAGGATCCCTGGCCGGAAGCGCCGATGGATCAGAAGATCGCCCTCGCCTTCCCCGGCATGGCCGCCCCCGCCCGCCGCTCGCTGGCCGAGATCTCCGGCGGCTGGTCCGACCTGACCCGTTGGGCGGGCGTGGCGCGCAACGAAGGCCCGTCCGAGATCCTCAACCAGATCGCGGGCGTCTCCGGCGTCGGGCCGGTCGCCGCCGAGGCCCTCGCCCACTTCTTCCACGAGCCGCACAACCAGGCCGTCATGGACGCCCTGCTGGCCGAACTGGACGCGGTCGAGGACGTCGCCGCCCCCACGACCGACAGCCCCGTGGCGGGCAAGACCGTGGTCTTCACCGGCTCTCTGGAACGCTTCACCCGCGACGAAGCCAAGGCCCGCGCCGAAAGCCTGGGCGCCAAGGTCTCGGGCTCGGTGTCGAAAAAGACCGACTACGTCGTCGCCGGTCCGGGCGCCGGGTCCAAGCTGAAGGACGCCGAGAAGCACGGCGTGACCGTCCTGACCGAAGACGAATGGCTGGCCCTGATCGCCTAGACTATGATCGCCTGATGCACGCCGTCGCCATCGACTTCGAAACCGCCAACGAGCAGAGGTCCAGCCCCTGCTCGATCGGCCTCGCCTGGATCAACGACGGCGTCATCGAGGCCGTCGAGCACCACTACATCCGCCCGCCGGACATGCGCTTCGCCAGCTTCAACATCGCCTTCCACGGCATCGGCCCGGAACAGGTCGAGGACGCCGAGGAGTTCCCGGCGGTGCTGGCCGCCATCGCCCCGCGCCTTGAGGGCCGGACGGTGCTGGCCCACAACGCCGCCTTCGACGTCAGCGTCATTCGCGGGACCTGCGACCACTACGGCCTCGCCTATCCCGAGTTCGACTACCTCTGCACCGTCAAGCTGGCCCAGATCACCTGGCCGGAGTTCGCCTCGCACAAGCTGAACAACGTCTGCGCCGAGCTGGGCGTCCGCTTCAAACACCACGACGCCGCCGAAGACGCCTTCGCCTGCGCCTCGGTCGCGCTGGAGACGCTGCGGATGCACGACGCCGCCTGCGCCGCTTCGCTGGCGAAGGCGACGGGCATCAGCCTCGGACGGCTCCACGCCGCCGGCTACAGCCCCTGCTCCTCCGCCGGCTCGCGTCCGCGTCGTCCGCGCGCGGCATAAGGCATCTCTTTTCTCCCCGCTCTGTGGGAAGGGGACCGCGCAGCGGTGGAGGGGGCGGCATAGACGGATGACGCTGAGTCGCCCCCTCCGTCTCGTCGGCTTCGCCGCCGATCCACCTCCCCGTGGAATGGAGAGGAAAAGCCGCCCAAATCCGTCGCTTAGACGCGCAACACGCTCATATATTGACCTAAGGTCATGTAATCATTGAGCGAAGGTCACAAATTTGGGCCTTGTTTCGGACCGAAACCGGGATCACCCTTTGACGCAAAGGATCGGCTCAACGGTCCGTCTGAAGGAATACGCCCGATGAAGTTCTCCGTCCTGGCCGCCGCCGCTGTCGCCGCCGCCGCCCTGGCCTCGCCCGCCCTGGCCAGCGACCCGACCGGCTTGTGGCAGACCCCGACCAACGGCGGTCAGGTCCGCATCGCCCGCTGCGGCCAGGCCTTGTGCGGCACGCTCGTGACCTCGAACCACATCCGCGCCGAGCCCAACGCTCGCGACGAACACAACAAGGACGCCAGCCAGCGCAACCGCACCCTGCGCGGCCTGCCCATGCTCAGCGGCTTCACCGGCGGCCCGACCGAATGGCGCGGCGGCTCAGTCTATAACCCGGCGGACGGCGGCACCTATCGCGGCACGATCACCATGACGAACGACAACAGTCTGCGCCTGCGCGGCTGCATCGTCGCCCCCCTGTGCAAGACCCAGACCTGGACCCGCGTCCAGTAGTCGAGGCATCAGCCCGAACGAAAGACGCCTCCCCCACGATCGCGAGGGAGGCGTTTTCACATCAGCGGTTCAACGCCGACCGCCCCGAGGCGGCGTAGCGTTCGCCCGACGCCGCGCCCTTGGGGAAGACCGCCTCGATCCGCGCCAGGTCGTCCGGCGTCAGGCTGATCTCGGTCGCGGCGATGTTCTGTTCCAGCGTCGCGATCCGGCGCGTGCCGGGGATGGGGATCAGGTCCTCGCCCTGGGCCAGCACCCAGGCCAGGGCGAGTTGCGCCGCCGTCACGCCCTTGTCGGCGGCGATGGCGTCGACCGCCGCCACCAGGTCCAGGTTCTTCTGGAAGTTCTCTCCCATGAAGCGCGGGTTCGAGCGGCGGAAGTCGTCGGCCGCCAGGTCGTCGATCGACTTGATCTCGCCGGACAGGAAGCCCCGCCCCAGCGGGCTGTAGGGCACAAAGCCGATGCCCAGTTCGCGCACCGTGGCGAAGATCTCGTCCTCCGGCTCGCGGCTCCACAGCGAATATTCGGTCTGCAGCGCCGTGATCGGATGGACGGCGTGGGCCTTGCGGATCGTGGCCGGCGCGGCTTCCGACAGGCCGAGGAAGCGCACCTTGCCCTCCTTGATCAGTTCGGCCATCGCCCCGACCGTCTCCTCGATCGGCGTGTCGGGATCGACGCGGTGCAGATAATAGAGGTCGACGTGATCGACGCCGAGGCGGCTCAGGCTGCCCTCGATGGCGCGGCGGACGTTGGCGGGCGAGCCGTCGACGGCCAGCGCCGTGCGGTCGGCGTTGTAGCCGATGCCGAACTTGGTGGCGATGAAGGCCTGGTCGCGCCGGTCCTTCAGCGCCTGGCCCAGCAGCAGCTCATTGGTGTGAGGGCCATAGATTTCCGCCGTATCGAACAGGGTCACGCCCAGATCGAGCGCACGGTGGATCACGTCGATCGACTGCCCCTCGTTCGAGCCGCCGTAAAAGGCGCTCATCCCCATGCAGCCCAGACCGATGGCCGAGACTTCAGGGCCGCCAGGACCCAGCTTGCGCGTCTTCATGAGCGCACTCCTTCTGATGAGAGGGGGCTGGCGACGCATCCGCCAGCCGTCGCCAGATGGGCGCCTTATGGCCCTATTTCAAGGAAGACGCCTCAGATCAGACTGGCGACGATCGACAGGATCGCCGCCGTCGCCACCGCGTTCAGCGCCATGCCCAGGCTGGCGAAGGCGCCCGCCGTCTGGTCCACCTGAAAGGCCCGCGCCGCGCCGAAGCCGTGCGCCGAGACACCGACCGCGAAGCCTCGCGCCCGATAGTCCCTGATCTTCAGCAGGTTCAGCAGCGGCGTGGCCGTCATGGCCCCGATGACGCCGGACATCAGCACGATCACCGCCGCCAGGGCCGGCACGCCGCCCAACTGAGAGGCTACCGCCATGCCGACCGGCGTGGTCGTGGCGCGCGGGGCGATGGAGGCCATGATCTCGACCGGCGCGCCGAACAGCCAAACGATGCCCACCGCGCTGACGATGGCCGTCACGGCCCCGGCCAGCAGGGCGCAGGCCAGGGGCCTGGCCAGCCGCCGGATCGTCGCCCGCTGCGCCCAGATCGGCACGGCCAGCCCCACCACCGCCGGCCCCAAGAGGAAGCCCAGCACCTGCGTCGCCTCGGCATAGGTCGCATAGGGCGTCTTGGTCGCCAGCAGGACGCCGATCAGGACCGGCGTCGCCAGCAGCACTGGATGGCACAGGGGATGGCGCCCGCTGCGCCGCGACAGGATATCGGCCGCCTCGAACACCACCAGCGTCGCCGCCAGCCACAGCAGAGGCGTCGCGATCAGATCGCTCACGACGCGGCCTCCCCTTCGCTGTCCGGCGCCTCGCGCCCCGCCACGGCGCGGAACACCAGGGCCGTCACAGCCAGGGTCAGCAGGGTCGAGACCACCACGGCCACGACAATCCCAAGGCCATAGCGCGACAGGATCGCCCCCTCCTCCATCACGCCCACAGCCGCCGGCACGAACATGATCGACAGATGCGCCGTCAGCCAGCCCGTCACCTGGGTCAGCGTCAGCCGCTCGCGCGGGACGAAGGCCAGCCAGGCCAGCAGCAGCACCATGCCGATCACCGATCCCGGCAGGGGCAGGCCCGTCAGCCGGTGGACGGCCTCGCCCGCCAGTTGGCAGACGAGCAGCAGGGCGATGGCGCCGATCATGCGATCAGAGCGGCGCCGTCTGCGCCTTCAGCCATTCCAGCGCCGCCTCGTCCTTCTGCACGCCGTCCGCCAACAGAGGCCCGACCTTGGCCAGAACCTCGGCGTGATAGGCGTTGACGTAGGCCCGCTCGTCCGCCGTCAGCAGCGCCACGTCGATCAGACGACGATCCAGCGGCGCCAGGGTCAGTTGCTCAAAGCCGTGCATCGGCCGCTCGCCGCCCGGAACAGGCGTCGGCGCCGTCACGACCTGAAGGGTCTCGATGCGGATGCCCCACTCGCCTTCGCGATAGTAACCCGGCTCGTTCGACAGGATCATGCCGGTCAGCAGCGGCTGGGTGTTGACGTAGGGGGCGATGCGCTGCGGCCCCTCGTGCACGCCCAGATAGGAGCCGACGCCGTGGCCGGTGCCGTGATCGAAGTCGAAACCCGCGTTCCACAGCGGCTGACGCGCGACCGCGTCCAGCTGGTGGCCCGTCGTCCCGACCGGGAAGCGGATCACCGCCATGGCGATATGACCCTTCAAG
This sequence comes from Brevundimonas sp., assembly GCF_036405315.1. GTDB lineage: Bacteria > Pseudomonadota > Alphaproteobacteria > Caulobacterales > Caulobacteraceae > Brevundimonas. The sequence continues at coordinate 11,782 of NZ_DASWXW010000119.1, forward strand.
ACCAGGGTGAACATGCGGCGCTGATCCGCCGTGCCCTCGCCGATGGCCATGGTGCGGGTCACGTCCGTGGTCCCGTCCAGATACTGACCGCCGCCGTCCACCAGCAGCAGGCTGCCCGCCTCCATCGGACGGATCTTGGCCCCGACCGGCTTGTAGTGCGGCAGGGCGCCGTTCGGGCCGACCCCGGCGATGGTGTCGAACGACAGGTCCTTCAGCATCCCGGTCGCCTCGCGGAAGCCTTCTAGCGCCTCGACCACCGCCCGCTCGTCCGGCAGGTTCTTCTGCGCGACCGTGTCCACCCAGTGCAGGAAGCGGGTCAGGGCCGCGCCGTCGCGAATATGGGCCTGGCGGCTGCCCTCGATCTCGACGTCGTTCTTCTGGGCGCGCGGCAGGGCGCAGGGGTCCATGCCGCGCACGATGGCGGCGCCGGCGGCTTCCAGACGGTCGAAATACCAGGCCGAGGACACGGCCGGGTCGATCAGCACCTTGCGCCCCGACAGGGCGTCCAGGGCGGCGGGCAGAGCCTCGGGCGCCTCCAGCGTCACGGCGTCGCCCAGCCAGCCGGGCAGTTCATTGGTGATCTTGGCCGGGTCGAGGAAGACCTTGGCCGTGCCGTCGGCCTTCACCACCGCCTGCCCCAGCGGCAGGGGCGTGCGGATCACGTCGCCGCCGCGAATGTTGAACAGCCAGGCCAGCGACGACGGCGCCGTCAGCACGGCGACGTCCGCGCCCTTGGCGGCGATGGCCTGACCGATGCGGGCGCGCTTCGACGCGGCGTTCTCGCCGGTATAGGTGTCCTCGTGCGGCACGACCGGCGCCTGCGGCTGGGCCGGACGAGCGTCGCCCCAGGCCAGGTCGATGGGGTTGGGCTCGACGGCCTTCAGCGTCGCCCCGGCCTTCTCGACCGCCGCGCGCAGGGTCGCCAGCGCGTCCGGGCTGTGCAGGCGCGGATCATAGCCGATGACCGAACCGGCGCTCAGACCCTCCAGCCAGGCGGCCAGCTTGTTCAGCTCGACCCGCTCGAACAGGGCCGGGTCGGTCTGGGCCTTGGCCTGAACCGTATAGCGCCCGTCGACGAAGACCGCGGCCTTGTCCATCAACACCACGCCCGCCCCGGCCGAGCCGGTGAAGCCGCTGACCCAGGCCAGACGCTCGCTGGCGTCGGGCAGGTATTCGTTCTGATGCTCGTCCTCGTGCGGGACCAGCAGGCCGTCCAGGCCCTGCTTGGCCATCTCGGCGCGGAGCAGAGGCAGGTGCTTCGCCCCGAAGGACGGATCGGTGGTTTCGTCGAATGTCTGGCGCATGGCGCTTCCATACATCTCCCTCCCCTTCATGGGGAGGGAGAAAGCCGCGACTACTTCTTGCGCAGTTGCAGCGCCGTCCACGCATCATGGTGGATGGTCTGCTCGACCACGAAGCCCAGCGGCAGATAGGCTTCCAGCACCCGCTCCTCCTGCGTGCGCAGCAGGCCCGACAGGATGGCCACCCCGCCGGACTTCAGCGCCGCGCCGATCTCGGGCGCCAGGAAGACCAGCGGCGCGGCCAGGATGTTGGCGAAGACCAGGTCATAGGGCGCGTGCTGGGCGATGCGCGGATCGCTCAGGCCGTCGGCGAAATAGAACTCGCACTTGGCGTCGTTGATCAGGGCGTTCTCGTTGGCGATGCGGGCCGAGGGCTCGTCGATGTCGGTGCCCACGGCGATGGGCGAGCCCGTCCTGGCCGCCGCGATGGCCAGGACGCCGGTGCCGCAACCCACATCCAGCACCTTCTCGAAGCTCTCGGTCTCCAGCAGTTTGTCGAAGGCCTCCAGGCAGCCGACGGTCGTGCCGTGGTGGCCGGTGCCGAAGGCGGCGCCCGCGTCGATCTTCAGATTGACCCGCCCCTCGGGGATCTTGCCCTGGTCGTGGGCGCCATAGACGAAGAAGCGCCCGGCCTCGACCGGCGGCAGGCCGGACAGGCTCATGGCCAGCCAATCGGCGTCGGCCAGCTTCTCGACGATGACCTCCAGACCTGGCGTCGCGCGCAGGATCCCGGCGACGCCCTCGGCTTCCTCGTCCGTCGTCGGGAAGGCGTCGATGCGCCAGACGCCCTTGTCCTCGTCCTCTTCCAGGATCGAGTAGGTCGCGTTTTCCAGCATGGGGTCGGCGTCGATGGCGGCGGCGGCGGCTTCGGCCGGGGCGCGATCGCCGCGTGCGATCACCTGAACTGCGGACTCGGACATTTCTCAAACACCGTTATTATGACGAATCGCAACGAGTGCGGGCGTACGGAATGCCCGTGTCCATCTAGGGGTCGGGGTATCCATGGCTAAAGCACCGTCTGAGTCGAAATCTGCTGCACCGAAGGCGGCGCCTGCCGCTTCCAAGCCGAAACCGGCGGCAAAGTCGAGCGCTGCGGCGCCCAAGGCCGCTGCAAAACCGAAGGCCGCCCCGAAAGCCGCCGCGCCCAAGGCGGCTGCGGCCAAGCCCGCTGTGAAGGCGGCGACACCCAAGGCGGCTGCGAAACCCGCCGCCAAGGCTGCCCCGAAGGCCGCCGCCAAACCCGCCGCCAAGGCTCCGGTCGCCAAAGCCGCTGCGGTGAAGACCACCGCCGCTTCTCCGAAGGCCGCCAAGCCTGAGACGGCCCCGGCCAAGACTGCGACCAAGTCGGCCGCCGCCAAGCCCGCCGCGCCGAAGAAGGCTGCTGCGCCGAAGGCCGCTGCCGCTCCGAAGCCCGTCGAGGCGCCCAAGCCCGCCCCGGCGCCGGCTGCTGCTCCGGCCGACGCCGCGCTCGCCCCGGCGCCCAAGCCG
>NZ_DASWXW010000120.1:0-6146 GCF_036405315.1 Brevundimonas sp.
GCACCGGAGACCCGCGATGACCCTGATCACCCGGCCCGAGGGCCTGAGCGCCGACCAGATCGCCCCCAGCCGCCGCAGCCTGGGGGTCGCGGCCCTCGGCGGCGTGGCCTTCGCCGCCTACGCCCCCGCCGCCCTCAGCCAATCGGCCAGCCCGATCACCACCGACAGCGCCGGCCTGATCTCCCACACCGTCTCCTATCCCGCGCCTGACGGCTTCGAACTGCCCGCCTATGTGGCCCGGCCCGAGGGCGAAGGCCCCTTCCCCGTGGTCATCGTCGTGTCCGAAATCTTCGGCGTGCACGAGTACATTCGCGACATCTGCCGCCGCCTGGCCAAGGCCGGCTACGCCGCCGTCGCCCCCGCCTTCTTCGTGCGCAAGGCCGATCCGGCGCCGCTCAGCGACATGTCTGCCATCATGGCCATCGTCGGGGCCGCCGGATACGAACAGGTCATGGGCGACGTCGGCGCGACCCTGGAATGGATCGGCCTTCAGACCTGGGCCCGGTCGGACAAGGTCGGGATCACCGGCTTCTGCTGGGGCGGCAAGGTGGTGTGGCAGGCCTGCGCCCGCTTCGCCGCCCTCGACGCCGGGGTCGCCTGGTACGGCCGCCTGGCCCCCGCGGCCAACGCCACCGACGAACAGAAAAGCGCGGGCCGCCCCTGGCCCGTCGATCTGGCCGCCGACCTCAAGGCCCCGGTTCTCGGCCTCTACGGCGCCCAGGACACGGGCATCCCGGTCGCCAGCGTCGGGGCCATGCGCGCGGCCCTGACCGCCGCCGGCAAGACCGACAGCCAGATCATCCTCTACGACGACGCCCCCCACGGCTTCCACGCCGACTACCGCGCCAGCTACCGCGAGGCGGACGCCAGGGACGGCTGGCGGCGGTTGCTGGCGTTTTTCGAGCCTCGTTTGAAGCACTGAGCCCATAAAACAGCTCATCCCCGCGTAGGCGGGGATGAGCGGAAATTTGGAGAGAACTGCCCCACAACGAAAAAGGCCCGGAGCGTCTGCTCCGGGCCTTTCTCGTTCTCAAGCCACCGAGGTTCACGCCTTGGCGTCGAAATTCCCGCCGGTCGTGTTGGCTTCCGAATAGGCGCCGCCCGCCGGGCCCGAGCCCTTGGCGGCCACCGCCACCATCGCCGCGCGCACGGTGCGGCCGAACAGGGCGTAGCCCGGCTGCAGGGTCTGGATCACCGTGCCGCCCGGCACGCTGTCCGAGGGCTGCTCCATCACGGCCTGGTGCAGGTGCGGGTCGAAGGCCTCGCCCGGCTGGGGCGCGACGCGGGTCAGGCCGTTGGATTCGAAGGCCGACAGCAGCGACTTCTGGGTCAGCTCAAGGCCCGTAGCCATGGCGGCGGCGGGGCCTTCGGCGTCCTTGGGGGCCGACTGCAGGCCGCGCTCCAGGGTGTCGGCCACGCCCAGCAGGTCCTTGGCGAAGCGCTGGATGGCGTAGGCGCGGGCGTCGTTGGCCTGGGTCTCGGCGCGGCGCTTGGTGTTCTCGGCGTCGGCCACGGCGCGCAGGGCGCGGTCCTTCCACTGGTCGCGCTCGGCGATCAGGGCGTCGACCACGGCCATGTCGCCGTCCTCGGCGGCTTCCTGTGCGGCATCGATGGCGGCCTCTCCCATGTCCTGTTCGAGTTGGTCGCGGGTCTCGTCGTTGATGTCGTTCACGTCTCTTGTCCGTCCAGAATCCGGCCCAGCACCCGGGCGGTATAGTCCACCAACGGGATAACACGGGCATAGTTCAGTCTTGCGGGGCCGATGACGCCGATGGCGCCCAGCATCCGCTGCCGACCCGTCATATAGGGCGCCGCGATCACGGCGGAACCCGAAAGCGAAAACAGTCGCGTTTCCGCGCCGATGAAGATGCGCACGCCCTGCGCCGCCCCGACCCCGTCGAGCAGGCCGATCAGCTGCTCCTTCTGCTCCAGATCGTCGAACAGGACGCGCACCCGCTCCAGATCCTCGACGGCCTGGGCGTCCTGCAACAGGTTGGCGCGGCCGCGCACGATCAGGGCCCGGTCGCGCTCGCCCCCGCCGGACCAGGCGGCCAGGCCGTCCTCGACCAGGCGGGCGGCGGCGGCGTCCAGCTCGCGTCGGGCGGCCTCCAGCTCGGCGCTCATCTCGGTGCGCGCCTCGGCCAGGGGGCGGCCCTTCAGCCGGGCGTTGAGGAAGTTGGAAGCCTCCGTCAGCGTCGAGGGCGTCACCCCCGCCGACAGGGGCATCAGGCGGTTTTCGATCGTGCCGTCGTCCCCGACCAGAACCGCCAGGGCCTGATCATGACCCAGGGCCACGAACTCGACATGCTTGACGCCTGCGTCGCGCACCGGGCTGGCGACGATGCCCGCCCCGCCGGCCAGACCGGACAAAAGATTGGTGGCGGCGTCCAGCGCCTCTTCAAAGTTGCGTCCCTTCCCGGCCAGCCGCGCGTCGATCTCGCGCCGCTCGTCCTGACCGATGTCGCCGACCTCCAGCAGACCGTCGACGAACAGGCGCAAGCCCGCATGGGTCGGCACCCGTCCCGCCGAGGTGTGCGGCGAGGCCAGCAGGCCCGCCAGCGTCAGGTCCTGCATGGTGTTGCGGATCGAGGCCGGCGACAGGGCCAGCCCCCCGCGCGAGATGGTGCGCGATCCGACCGGCTCGCCCGTCTCCAGATAGGTCTCGACGATGCGGCGGAAGATGTCGCGCGCGCGCGCGTCCAGCGTCCCCAGGCCAGCGGGGGCGCTTCCGAACGGCGACGGATGGGGGGCATACAGGCTCACGCTTTCAGGATAAGCACGCGCCATCCAGGTTCCAAGGAAATCCCATGCGCCCGTCTGAACGCACCCCCGAACAACTCCGCGCCGTCACGCTGGAGACCGGCGTCAACCGCTACGCCGAGGGCTCGTGCCTGGTCTCGTTCGGCCACACCAAGGTCCTGTGCACCGCCTCGATCGAGGAAAAGGTGCCGGGCTGGATGCGCAACACCGGCCAGGGCTGGGTCACGGCCGAATACGGCATGCTGCCCCGCGCCACCCACACGCGCGGTCGTCGCGAAGCCGCCGCCGGCAAGCAGTCGGGCCGCACCCAGGAAATCCAGCGCCTGATCGGCCGTAGCCTCCGCGCCGTGGTCGACCTGAAGGCTCTGGGCGAGCGTCAGGTCCTGATCGACTGCGACGTCATCCAGGCCGACGGCGGCACCCGCACCGCCTCGATCACCGGCGCCTGGGTCGCCATGTCTTCGGCCCTCAACTACCTGACCGACGAGGGCGTGCTGAAGACCAACCCCGTCCTCGATCAGGTCGCCGCCGTGTCCTGCGGCATCTTCAACGACCTGCCGGTGCTGGACCTCGACTATGAGGAAGACTCCACCGCCGAGGCCGATTCCAACTTCGTCCTGACCGGCGCCGGCGGCATCGTCGAAATCCAGGCCACGGGCGAGAAGCGCGGCTTCTCGCGCCCCGAGTTCGACCGCCTGTTCGAACTGGCCGGCATCGGCTGCGCCGAACTGTTCGCCCTGCAACGGGCTGCTCTGGGCCGTTAATATCGAGGGCTAGGCCGCGAGGGCCGATCAAGGCATGGTGCGGTCTTCCGCGAACGGAGACTGCCTCATGCGCCCCGCCCTCGCCGCCGCTCTTCTGGCCCTGTCGCTCGCCGCTTGCGGCCAGCCGCAGCCCGCGCCCGCCGAGACTCCGTCGGCGGGCGTCGACACCAGGCTGTCGCAGGAACCGATCGACGCCGTGCCGATCAAGGACACGCCGCCGACCGCCCCGGTCGCGCAGCCCAAGCCCGAACCCAAGCCTGAAGCCCCCGCGCCCGAACCTGAGACGCCTGCAGTCACGCCCGCCTTCACGCCTGTCGGCGAGCCCGGATCCTGCCTGGCCGAGATCGGCGAGGCCCGCTCCAAGCGCCTGGTCGCGCGCTGCATCGCCGTCAGCCCCGCCACCCGCCCGCCCTGCCACAGCGCCAACCCCTGCGAGATGATCCAGGGCGAGATCGACCGATCCTGCGCCATGTACGGCCCGGACGAGGCCAAGCCGAAGGAATGCGCCGCCTGAGCAGACGCCGGGCGGCGCCTCAGACTCGCCAGGTCTCTGCGAACACCCGCTGGAAGTTGGCGCCGAGCACCTTTTCAACGACCCGCACAGGCTGGCCGCGCTCCAGCAGGGCGCGGGCGATGATCTCGGGGCGGTTGGATCGATTTAGACCCGTGACGAAGGGCGGGCGACCCTCGCCCGGCGCAGACACGCCCGCGGCCTTGCGGGCGGCGATCGAGGCGTCCCACTGGGCCATGCTTTCGGGCGAGGTGTCGAACGGCGTCAGGATGGCGTCGCTGCCGATGCCGACATGATCCTCGCCGCAGACCGACAGGGCGTGCAGCATATGGGCCATATAGTCGTCCAGCGACTGCTGCTCGGGACCGGCGCTGATGTAGCTCAGCCCATAGATCCCGACCACGCCGCCGCTTTCCGCCACGGCGCGCAGGACCGCATCGCTCTTGTTGCGAGGATGGGCGTAGGCTGAGTAGCAACCGGCATGGGTGATGGCCACAGGGCGGGTCGAGGCGGCCACGGCCTCCAGGCTGGAGCGTTCGTCGGCGTGACTGATGTCCAGCGTCACGCCGACGGCGTTCATGCGGGCGATCGCCTCGCGTCCCAGGTCGGTCAGGCCGGCCGAAGGTTGAGGCGCCATGACGCCTGAGGCGAAGGGCGAGACGCCATTATAGCCCAACTGCATGACCCGCACGCCCAGGGCGCTGAAATGATCGACGTTTTCCGGCTTGCCCTCCAGCATGCCGGCGTCCTCGAACGAATAGATGACTCCGATCCGCCGGGCTCTCTTGGCGACCATCAGGTCCGCGGCCGTCGTGATCTTCATATAGACATTGGGGCTGAGCGCGATCGCCTTGTCGATGGCCTTGATGTCGGCGTTCACCGCATCGAAGGCGGCCGTAGATCCGCCGATGGTCATCTTGAAGGCGGTCAGGCCCGAGCTCAGCACCTCACCCGCCATGGCGTGATCCAGCGGCGCGTCGGAGTCGAACGGACCGATCAGATTGCCGTCGATGACCATGGCGCCGCGGTACAGACGCGCGATCGCGTCATCCGCCGCCGGCTCGACCTGCGCGGCGCGCACCACGCCGGGTGACAACGCCGCAACGGCGGAGGCGGCCAGGAAGGCGCGTCGGTTCGTATGCCAGCTCATCCTGTTCCCCTCATCGCACGCCGTTCGCCCGCGAAAGGAATATGTAGGCAACTACGTATTTTCGTCAACCGACCTTTGACGGGGGCCTTCGACGCGCTCGCTGATGCGGTCGAACATGGACTTTCGCGCCAGGGCGTCGTCGAGCCGGTCGAGCACCGCCACGACATCGCCGGCCTCTTCGTTGAGTTCAGCGGCGACCGCGTTGAACGCCTCCCACAGAGGCGTCATCTGCCCGACCAGGGCCTCGCCCGCCGGGGTCAGGGTCAGGGTGCGCCGCCGGGCGTCCGCCGGGTCTGGGGTCGAGCGGATGATCCCGGCCTTTTCCAGCGAGCGGCACGACTGGCTGACCGAGACATGGGTGATCCGCAAGGCCCCTGCGATCTCGCCGACCGTGGTGGGGCCCAGGAGGAGCATCTGGTTCAGGACCCCGAACCAGCGCTGTTCGAACGCCACGCCGCGCGCGGCGTAGATACGGGCGCCGTCGCTGTCGATCCGCTCCGACAGCCGCCGCAGCCGGGCGCCGAGGGCCTGCCCGCCCTTGTCGCGGCTGTAGTCGTCGAAGCCGCCGCCGCGCCCGTCTTCATCCTGCGTCATGCGCCACCGTTACCGGCAGAACCGCAAAGACAAAAGGCCCCGCTGTTTCCAGCGGGGCCTTCTTCAGTTCAAACCCTAGGGCTTAGTCGCGACGGCGACGGCCGCGATCGCCGCCGCGATCACCGCCTTCACGCTTCGGACGGCCGCCGGTGTCTTCCGACAGCGGGGCTTCACCGCGTTCAGCGCGCTCGGCGTTGATCTTGTCGGTGATGTCTTCGCCCGTGGCCTGGTCGACGACCTTCATCGACAGCTTGGTCTTGCCGCGATCGTCGAAGCCCAGGAACTTGACCTTGACCTCTTGGCCTTCCGACAGGACGTCGGCCGGGTTGGCGACGCGTTCCAGAGCGATCTGGGACACGTGGACCAG
>NZ_DASWXW010000121.1:0-19245 GCF_036405315.1 Brevundimonas sp.
CTCGACGATGTCGCCGCGCCCGTTCATGGCGATGGTCGAGGTGGCCAGGCGGTCGACGAAGTCGCGGTCGTGGCTGACCAGGATCAGGGTGCCGTCATAGCCCTCGAGCAGCTCTTCCAGCTTGTCGAGGGTGTCCATGTCGAGGTCGTTGGTCGGTTCGTCGAGGACCAGCATGTTGGCGGGCTTGGCCAGGGCGCGGGCCAGCAGCAGGCGGTTGCGCTCGCCGCCCGAGAGGGTCGAGATGGGCTGGCGCAGCTGGCTTTCCTGGAACAGGAAGTCCTTGGCGTAGGCGGCGACGTGCTTGGAGAAGCCGCGCACGATGATGCTGTCGCCGCCGCCGGGCGTCAGGGCGTCCCACAGGGTCATGTCCGACTTCAGCCCCTCGCGCGACTGATCCAGATAGACGGGTTCCAGATTGGCGCCGAGGCGGATGGTCCCCTCGTCGGGCGCCAGCTCGCCCAGCAGGGTCTTGACCAGGGTGGTCTTGCCCGCGCCGTTGGGGCCGACGATGGCCAGACGGTCGCCGCGCATGACGCGGGTGGTCAGGTTCTTGAAGATGACGCGCTCGCCGAACCGCTTGGTCACGCCCTTCAGCTCGGCCACCAGCTTGCCCGAGACCGCGCCGGAATCGACGCCCAGATAGAGGTCGCGCGGGACGTCCTTCATCTTCTCGGCGCGTTCGGCGCGCAGGGCGGCCAGGTTGCGGGCGCGGCCCTCGTTGCGGGTGCGCCGCGCGGTGATGGAGCGGTAGAAGGTCTCGGTCTCGCGCTCGATGGTCTTGGTCAGCTTTTCGAGGGCCAGGGCCTCTTCCTCCTGAACCTTGGCGGCCCAGTCGTCGAAGGCGTCAAAGCCCTTGTTCAGGGTGCGGACGCGGCGGTTGTCCAGCCAGTGGACGGTGTTGGTGACTTTGTTCAGGAAGGCGCGGTCGTGGCTGACCACCAGGACGGCGAAGCGGGCCTGGACCAGCTCGTTCTCCAGCAGTTCGATGGCCAGGATGTCGAGGTGGTTGGTCGGCTCGTCCAGCAGCAGGACGTCGGGCTCCTCGGCGAAGGCCTTGGCGAGCGCGGCGCGGCGGGTCTCGCCGCCGGAGAGGCCCTGGGTCGACTTGGACGGCGACAGGCCGAAGGTCTCGAGCCAGCTTTCGGCGGTCCAGCGTTCGGCCCCGCCCGAGGCGGCGTAGTCCAGCAGGGTGTCGCCGGTGATGTCCGGCTCCTGCGCCACATAGGCGAAGCGGGTCCCGGCCTGGACGGCGCGGTCGCCTGAATCCGGCTCGATCAGGCCCATGACGATCTTCATCAGGGTCGACTTGCCGGCCCCGTTGCGGCCGACGACGGCGGCGCGGCTGCGCGGCTCGACCGCCAGATCAACCCCGTCGAACAACGGGCGCTGGCCGTCCTGCAGACGGACGTCCTTGAGAGCGACGAGAGGGGGGCGAGCAGCCATGAAGACGATGCGACCGATAAAGCGGGAAGAAGGGGCGTCCCTATAGACCGAAGGGGGTGCGACAAGCCATCGCTTGATAACATACCGTCTGGACGGTATTGAATGGGCATGGACGCACAGACCCGCCGCCGCACGCCCCAGGCCACCCGCGCCGAGATCATCGACATGGCCATCGAGGTGGCCGCGGAAAAGGGGGCGCTGGGCTTCACCCTGGATGCGGTCGTGGCTCGGTTGCCCTTCAGCAAGGGCGCCCTGCTGCACCACTTCCCCAACAAGCAGGTCCTGCTGGAAGGCATGATCGACCATCTGGGCCAGATGATGGTCGACGAGGTGATGGCCGAGGCGGCGAAGGACCCGGAACCCTATGGCCGCAATGCGCGGGCCTATCTGCGCACGGTGGTCAACGACCCGGTGACGCCGCGCGACGTCAGCATCGGCCGGGCCGTGCTGGCCGCCTGCGCCGTGCGGACCCCGCTGGCGGCGCGCTGGAAGATGTGGATCGCGAAGATCAGCGCCGACGACCCCACTGATCCCGTGGGGGCGGACGACGCCCTGATGCTGCGGCTGATGGCGGACGGCCTGTGGATGTCGGACCTGTTCGGCACCCATGAGGTGTCGCGCGAGCAACGCAAGGCCCTGCTGTCCTTCATGACGCCGGGGACCCAATTGCGCGAGGGGCCGGTCGGGGCCGAGGCATGAACCCGATCACCTGGGCGGCCCTGCTCGGCGCCATCGGCTTCGAGGTCATGGGGACGACCCTGTTGCAGGCGTCGCAGCAGTTCACCCGGCCCTGGCCGACGGCGGGGCTGGCGCTCTGTTACGGCCTGGCCTTCTACCTGCTGACCATCGCGCTGAAGCAGATGCCCGTGGGGCTGGCCTACGCCGTCTGGAGCGGGCTGGGGGTGGTGCTGATCTCGATCATCGGCCTGGTCCTGTTCAAGCAGAAGCTGGATCTGCCGGCGGTTCTCGGTCTGGTGATGATCGTGGGCGGGGTGGCGGTGATCAACCTGTTCTCCAAGAGCGTGGCGCACTGAAGGGAGACAGGGCGGACTGGGCGGCGTATAGGCCCCGCCCATGAAACCCTTCTGGGAAACCAAACCGCTGACCGAGATGTCGGCCGCCGAGTGGGAGAGCCTGTGCGACGGGTGCGGCCTGTGCTGCGTCATTCGCTTCGAGGACGAGGACACCGGCGAGATCGTGCCGACGCGGGTGCACTGCAAGCTGTTCGACCCGGACAAGTGCGCCTGCTCGGACTACGCCAATCGTCAGGAGCACGTGCCGGACTGCATCAAGCTGACGCCGGGCAAGATCGGGGGGCTGCGCTGGCTGCCGCCGTCGTGCGCCTATCGCCGGGTGCACGAGGGGCGGGGGCTGGCCTGGTGGCATCCTCTGGTCTCGGGCGATCCCGAGACGGTGCATACGGCCGGGGTGTCGATCCGCAGGCAGACGGTGTCCGAGACGGCCCTGGCCTCGGAGGAGGACGCCCTGGCCTTCGAGGCGCCCGAGTGGATGCTGGAACGCGGGTCGAAAAACCACGGCTGATAACGTTTCGTTCGGCCGTATCGGCGAGAAGGAGGGCTTCGAAAGGGCCCTGACTTGTCATTCACCACCAAGAGCATCGAGGCGCTGGACAGCCCGACGGGACCGTTCCACCGGCTGGTGGACTTCGCCGCGACGCTGTTGTGCTGCCGCGCGGCGGTGGTGACGCTGCTGACGCCCAAGGAAGCGGTGGTGCGGTCGAACGCGGGCCTTTGCGCCATGCGGACCCCCCATAGCAACAGCATGGCGCCCATGATGGCGGCCCTGGGGCCGGGGGCGGTGATGGTGGCGACCGACGCCGCCAGCGATCCGCGCACCAAGGATCACCCCCTGGTCACCGGATCGACGCAGGTGCGCTTTTACGCCGCAGTGACCCTGAGCGGTCCGGACGGGAAGCCCATCGGCGCCCTCAGCGTGCTGCACGATCAGCCGATGCCCTATCCGACCGACCGTCAGATCACGCAGTTGAAGACCCTGGCCGGCATGGCGGAGGACATCATCGCGGGCCTGGAGGCGGCGCGTAGGCGTGGGGCCGGAGGGGTTCTGGCGGCTGTCGCTGAAGGAATGGCGGATGCTGACGGCGGGGCCGGTTCAGGCGGCGCCGCTGGGGCGGATTGAGCTGGAGCGGATGAGGGAGATGTGGCCGGATGACTGACAGCTTCAGGCCGGACGGGATCGACGCCGTGCCGGTGAAGGCGGCGGAGGCGGCGGCGGCGCTGGAGGCGCTGCGGGAGCCGGCGGAGCGGGCGGCGGCCTCGATCGAGGAGGCCTTTGGGCGAGCGGGCGAGAGCCTGACGCGGTCGCTGACGCGGGCGGCGGCGGACGGAGAGGTGACGCTGGCCGAGCTGGCGCGGGCGGTGCTGAACGCGGTCAATGCGGCGGCGGGATCGCGCGGCAAGGGCGGCCTGTCGGACGCGATCGCGGCGGTGATGAACAGCTTTGGCGGAACGCGGGCCGAGGGCGGGCCGGTGCTGGGCGGCGGGGCCTATCTGGTCGGCGAGCGCGGGCCGGAGGTGTTTCGACCGGCGGGCGCGGGCAGCATCGAGCCGATGGGCGGCGGGGCTGGAGTGACGGTGAATGTCAGCATGGACGGCGGGGCGCAGGGCCTGCTGCGGTCCGAGGCCCAGATCGCGCGGATGCTGGCGCGGGCCGCGGCCCTGGGCGCGCGAAGGATGTAGCGGCGCTGAGGCAGAGAGCCGCGCGCAGAGCGATGGCCGAAATCCGAGGCTCAGGCAGCGAGGCGCCGTGCGCTGAGCGATGGCCTCGAAGAAAAAGGGGCGCTCCGAAAAGCGCCCCTTGGAAGTCCTATTCGCCCTTGGGATTGGGGCCGTACTGGTTGTCGCCGCGCTGGCTGTCGGTGACGCCGATCCACAGCAGGAAGGCGATGTTGACCAGGAAGATGACGGCGATGCCGCCCATCATGGAGCCGAACATCGCCAGCATCGCCTCGGGGTCTTCGTTCTCGAAGGCCTGGGGATTGGTGATGATCGACATGCCGACGGCGCTGATGATCATGACGAAGCCGACGACGGTGGCGACCCAGGGAATGACGGCGAACCAGCCCGACTTGCCGATGTCGTGCAGGCGCTTCACCGTGATGGCGACGTTCGGCCAGATCAGGGCCAGGCCGATCAGGTTGCCGATGATGGGAATCCAGCCCAGCACGACGCTGGCGCCGAACAGGATCAGCCAACTGATCCAGAAGTGCTGGCGGCGCAGACGGCCGTTGAACGAGAGCATGGCGCTCTTGATGTCGTAGCCGCCGCCGGTGTCGCGGGCGACGTAGGCCGAGTGGGCGGCCTGGCCGAAGGCGGCGGCGGGATCGCCGGCCAGGACCATGATCTGGGTCGCCTCGAGGCCTTCCGGCACGAAGTCGACGCGAGCGCCGGGACGGATGACGCCGCCAGCCTGGATGGCCGAACGGGCGAAGCCGTAGCGGATGCTGTCGTCGCCGCTGATCAGGCCCGTGCCCGACACGTCGTCATAGCTGAGAATTTCACCGCGCACTCGCAAGTCTCCTGATCTGAACGGCCCCCAGGCCGCCTGGAGGCGAGCATGACCGAGCAGTGGTTTCCAGACAAGCCGAAGCGTGACCTTAAATCAGGCTTTTAAGAACGAGTCTCAGTTTGGGTCAGGAGCGGCGCCGGGCCGTAGGCGTTCGGATGCGGCTGGGACGGAATGCAACCCACGACCAGCATGAAGAGGCCGCCGACATAGGGGACGAAGGTGATGAGGTAGAGCCAGCCCGAGAGGCCGACGTCGTGCAGGCGGCGTGAGGCCAGGGCGATGCCGGGAATGATGAGGAACACCATCCACAGGACCGGCGGCAGCAAGGTCAGGACGGCGAGGTCGCTGTCGGTGTCGAGGCCCACGGCGAAGAAGAAGGGCAGGCAGGCCGCCATCATGGTCAGCCAGGCGAAGAGGATGAAGGACCAGTATTCCAGGCGTCGGGCGCGGCCCTCGCCGTCGAAGTATTTCTGGCGGATGCAACGGACGAAATAGGCCCACATGCCGAGCGGCGCCTCGGCCGGCGCGAAGGACGAGGCCGGCAGGCCGCGCTCCTGCACCGGCAGGGGGATGATCTGGGCGGCGCGATCGTCGATCGGCATGAAGTCGACGCGCAGGCCGGGGAGCGGCTGCTGAGCCCCGCCCACGTCGGCGCGCGAGAAGCGATAGCGCATCAGGTCGTCGCCGCTGATCAGGCCCTCGCCGCTGACGATATCGTAACTGAGAATTTCACCGCGCATGACGCCCCCGATCGCGGTCGAACGGACCGCCTGTGGTCACTGGACGGGCTGCCGCGGAAAATCAAGATAACAGGAGTCTTTGATGGCCTTTCACGAGGTGCGTCTGCCCGCGCGGCTGGCGTTCGGCTCGACCGGCGGGGTCGAGCGAAGGACCGAGATCACCACCCTGGGGTCCGGGTTCGAGCGGCGCTCGACGCCCTGGGCCGAGGGACGAAGGCGCTATCTGATCGGGGCAGGGCTGCGGTCGCTGGACGACATGGCGGCGCTGACGGCGTTTTTCGAGGCGCGGCGCGGGCGGTTGTTCGGGTTCCGGTTCCGCGACTTCGCCGACTTCAAGAGCTGCGCGCCGGGCGAGGCGGTCGCGGCGACGGACCAGAGGATCGGGACGGGCGACGGGACGCGGCGGATGTTTCGCCTGACGAAAGCCTATGGCGACCATGCGCGACGGATCGCCAAGCCCGTCGAGGGTTCGGTGCGGGTGGCGGTCAACGGGGTCGAGACGACAGCCTTCGTGCTGGATCATCTGACCGGAGAGGCGACGCTGGCGACGCCGCCGACGCCGGGCGCGGCGGTGACGGCGGGCTTCGTCTTCGACACGCCGGTGCGGTTCGACGCCGACCGGATCGAGGTGACGCTGGAGAGCTTCGGCGCCGGGCGGATGGTCGCCATGCCGTTGATCGAGGTGCGGGTCTAGCCATGCGCGACATACCGATCGAACTGGCCGCCCGCATCGAGAGCGGGGCGGCGATGCTGTGCCATGCCTGGGTGCTGAGACGGGGCGACGGCGCGGCGATGGGCTTCACCGATCATGACCGCGATCTGACGCTGGACGGCGTGGTCTGTCGGGCGGGCAGCGGCTGGACGGCGGGGACGGGCGAAGGCGCGCTCGGGCTGGCGGCGGGAGGCCTGTCGGCCTCGGGCGGGCTGGACGACGACGCGATCACGGAAAAGCACATCGGCGCGGGTCTTTATGACGGGGCGCGGGTCGAGCTGTGGCGCGTGGACTGGGCGCGGCCGGACCTGAGAGTGCGGCTGTGGGCCGGGACGCTGGCGCGGTTCCGGCGCGAGACCGGGGCCTTCGTCGCCGATCTGGACGGGCCTATGGCGGCGCTGGAGCGCGTCGTCGGGCGAACCTATGGCCGGACCTGCGACGCGGTGCTGGGCGATGCGCGCTGCGGCCTGAGCGCCGAGGCGGTGGCGGGGCGGCGCTGCGACAAGCGCTGGACGACCTGCGTCGCGACCTTCGGCAACGGCGTGAACTTCCAGGGTTTTCCCGACATTCCGGGCGACGACTTCATCGCTGCGCGACCGGCGGACGGCGGACGTCACGACGGCGGGAGCCGGCGATGAGGGGGGATGAGGCGATCCTCCCCTGTCGCGCAGCGACGGGGGAGGGGGACCATGCGCAGCGTGGTGGAGGGGGCGAAGGCCAGGCGCGACGGACGGGGCTCGCCCCCTCCACCGCCTGCGGCGGTCCCCCTCTCCCGCAGGGCGGGGGAGGATTGAATGATGCGGTTCTCGCCGCCGCGCGCGGCTGGCTGGGCACGCCCTATCGGCATCAGGCCAGCGTGAAGGGCGAGGGGGCGGACTGTCTGGGCCTGGTGCGCGGGATCTGGCGCGAGGTGGTGGGCGAGGAGCCCGAGGCGCCGCCGCCCTATCGGCCCGACTGGGCCGAGGTCGGGGGCGAGGAGATGCTGTGGGCGGCGGCGCGGCGCCGGCTGGTCGAGGTTCCGCTGGAAGCGGCGCGGCCCGGCGACGTGCTGCTGTTCCGCATGAGCGCGGGCTGTCCGGCCAAGCACTGCGCCATCCTGTCGTCCGACGACGGGCCGGAGCCGAGGATGATCCACGCCTACTGGGGACGGTCGGTGGTGGAGAGCTGGATGGGGCCGTGGTGGCGGCGAAGATGGGTCGCGGCGTTCCGCTGGCCTCGGGAGGCGTAAATGGCGCAGGTGATTCTGAGCAATCTGGGCCAGCAGATCGGCGGGCCGATCGGGTCCTTCATCGGCTCGACCATCGGGCGGGTCATCGACAACCGGGTGATCGCCAGCCTGTCGCCGGCGCGGCAGAAGGGGCCGCGGCTGGAGGCGCTGAACCTGCAGTCCTCGGCGGACGGGGCGCCGATGGCCTGCGTCTTCGGGCGGGCGCGGGTGGTCGGTCAGGTGATCTGGGCCGCGCGGTTTCTGGAGAAACGCAATGAGCGCGCGGGCGGCAAGGGCGGGCAGAGGACGGTCGAATACGCCTATTCGCTGAGCTTCGCCGTGGCCCTGGGCGAGGGGGCGATCGACGGCGTGGGGCGGGTCTGGGCCGACGGCCAGCCGCTGGATCTGACCGGCGTGACGATGCGCGTGCATCGCGGGACCGGGGACCAGACGCCTGATCCGCTGATCGAGGCGGTCGAGGGAGAGGCGCCGGCGTTCCGGGGCACGGCCTATGTGGTGTTCGAGGACCTGCCGCTGGGGGCGTTCGGCAACCGGGCGCCGCAGTTGGCCTTCGAGGTCTTTCGGCGTGCGCCGGGCGAGGGGCGGCTGGAGGACCTGCTGGAAGGGGTCTGCCTGATCCCTGGGGCGGGCGAGTTCTGCCTGGCGACCGAGGCGGTGATGCGCCGAGAGGGGCTGACGAAGACGGCGGCGGAGAACGTGCATCACGCCGAGGGACGGGCGGACCTGCTGGTGTCGCTGGACCAGTTGATGGTCCAGGCGCCGAAGCTGAAGCGGGTCAGCCTGGTCGTCGGCTGGTTCGGCGACGACCTGCGGGCGGGCGAGTGCCGCATCCGGCCGGGGGCGGAGAACCGCACCAAGACGACCGAGCCGCTGACATGGAAGGTGGCGGGTCTGGAACGGGCCGAGGCGCACCTGATCTCGCAAGTCGACGACGGCAAGGGCGGGACGGGGCCGGCCTATGGCGGCACGCCGTCGGACGAGAGCGTGCGGCAGGCGATCCGGGCGCTGAAGAGCCGGGGGCTGGAGGTGACGCTCTATCCCTTCGTCTTCATGGACTGCCCCGGCTATCCGTGGCGCGGGCGGATCACCGGGACCGACGGCGCGGGGGCTGTGGCGGAGGTCGCGGCCCTGTTCGGGGCAGCCGACGGCTGGGGCTTGCGGCGGCTGGCCCTGCACTATGCGGCGATCGCCGCCGAGGAGGGTGCCGACGGGCTGCTGATCGGCTCGGAGATGCGGGGACTGACAGGGACGCGCGACGCGGGCGGCGGCTTTCCGGCCGTGGCGCAGTTGCGGGCGCTGGCGGCGGAATGCCGGGCGGTGGTCGGGGCCGGAGTGAAGCTGAGCTACGCCGCCGACTGGTCGGAGTATTTCGGGCGGCAGGCGGGCGGGGAGGTGCGGTTCCATCTCGACCCCCTGTGGGCCGATGCGAATATCGATTACGTCGGCGTCGACTGGTATCCGCCGCTGGGCGACTGGCGGGCGGGCGACTGGCGCGACGGCGGCGGGGGGCTGGACGCCGAGGCCGGGTTCCGAGGGCCGTCCTCGGCCGCCTATCTGGCCGAACAGGTGGCGGGCGGCGAGGGCTTCGACTGGTATTACGCCGACGATACCGACCGGGCGGCGCAGGCGCGGACGCCGATCAGCGACACGGCGCACGGCGAGGACTGGGTCTTTCGGCCCAAGGACCTGAAGGGGTGGTGGTCGAATCCGCACCATGAGCGGGTCGGCGGGGTCCGCAGCGCGACGCCGACGGCCTGGGTTCCGAAGATGAAGCCGATCCGACTGACCGAGTTCGGCTGTGCGGCGGTGGACCGGGGCGGCAATGCGCCGAACCTGTTTCAGGACCCCAAGAGTTCGGAAAATGCGCTTCCGCCCTTCTCGACGGGGGCGCGCGACGACCGGATGCAGCGCCGGGCGCTGGAGGCGGTCCTGAAACACTATGCGCGGCCCGAGAACAATCCGGTGTCGCCGGTCTATGGCGAGCCGATGCTGGAGGGGGCGGACGCCTGGTGCTGGGACGCGCGGCCTTATCCGGCGTTTCCGGCGCTGAAGGATGTGTGGGCCGACGCCGGGGCCTGGCGCGCGGGGCACTGGCTGAACGGACGGATGAGCGGCGAGGCGGTCGATCTGATCGCGGCGGTGCTGAGGCGCGGCGGGCTGGGCGAGGACGACTTCGTCGTCGGGCCGCTGGAGGGCGAGGCGGCGGGCTATGTCATCGACCGGCCGATGCAGACGCGCGACGCGCTGGAGCCGTTGCTGGCGGCCTTCGGCGCGACGGCGGCGGAGCGCGACGGGCGGGTGGCGGTGTCGGGCGACGAGGCGAGCGTGCTGAGGCTGGCGACCCAGGCGATGGCCTTGCCGGACGAGGCGGCGAGCCTGGCGGCGGAGCGGTCGCTGGAGCCGAGGCCGAGCGCGGCGCGGGTGCGCTTCATCGACGAGACGGCGGATTATCAGACCGGATCGGTGGTGGCGCGGGCCGAGCAGGGCGGCGACGGGGGCGGGCTGGACGCCGACCTGCCGGTGGTGTGCGACGCCGAACTGGCGACGAGCGTGGCGCGCCGGGCGCTGGCGACGGGCGGCGAGGGCGAGCGGCTGACCGTGCGACTGGGGCCGCTGGAGGCGCTGAAACTGGAGCCGGGCGATACGGTGGAAGTCGAGGGGCGGACGGGCGAATGGCGCGCAGCAAGGCTGGACTGGGACGAGCAGCCGACGGCGACGCTGGAGCCGGTGGTGCGGATCGCGCCGGGCGAGGCCACGCCCGACTGGCGGCCCGGCGAGCCGCCGGTGATCGTGGGCGCGCCCTTCCTGCGGCTGCTGGACCTGCCGCCTTTACCGGGCGCGGAGGACGACGGACGGCCGGTGGCGGTGGTCGCCGCCGAGCCGTGGCGGCCGATGACGCTGTACGGCGGGCAGGACGCGGCGACCCTGACGCCGCGCGCGAGCGTGACGCAGCCGGCGACGGTCGGGGTGCTGACGGCGCCGCTGACGCTGGGCGTGCTGGGACGTTGGGACGAGACGAACGTCGTCGTCGTGCGGAT
The DNA here is from genome assembly GCF_036405315.1 of Brevundimonas sp. GTDB lineage: Bacteria > Pseudomonadota > Alphaproteobacteria > Caulobacterales > Caulobacteraceae > Brevundimonas. The sequence goes on from NZ_DASWXW010000121.1 coordinate 10,708, forward strand.
CGAAGGCGCGGCGCCGCAGAGCCTGTCGGCGTCGGCGGTGCTGAGCGGGGGCAATGCGCTGGCGGTCGAGACGGCGGCGGGCTGGGAACTGGTGCAGTATCGTCGCGCCGACCTGGTCGGCGGCGAGGTCTGGCGGCTGACGGGCCTGTTGCGCGGGCAGCAGGGGACGGAGGCGGCGACGGCGGCGGGGGCTGCGGTCGGCGGACTGGTCGTGGTGCTGAACCGGGCCTTGCCGCGCGTGGAGATGAGCGCGGGCGAGCGGGGGCTGCCGCGCCTGTGGCGGGCGGGGCCTGTCGGAGCGCCGCCGGGCGGGACGAGCTTCACCGAGGTCGTCTTCACATGGGAGGCGCGGTCGGCGAGACCCTGGCGGCCGGCGCATCTGCGCGCGGCGGTCGAGGGCGGGGGACGGCGGCTGAGCTGGACGCCGCGCGTGCGGACGGGCGGCGATCGCTGGGACATGGAACCCGCCGAGGTCGATCCACGCCGGTTTCGCGTGCGGGTGCTGGAGGACGGCGTGGAGAAGCGGGTCTGGGAGGTCGAGGGGATGGAGGCGGTCTATGCGGCGGGGCTGCTGGCGACGGACTTTCCCGGCGGTGTCGGCGCGGGCGCGCGGGTCTGCGTGGCGCAACAGGGCGAGGGCTACGGCTGGGGGGCGGAGGCGGTGGTCGGGCTGTGACTTTCCTCCCTGTCGCGCAGCGATGGGGAGGTGGCGCGGGCGCGTAGCGGCCGTGACGGAGGGGGCGGCTCCATCGCCCGTTCGCGTCGCCCCTCCACCACTTCGTGGTCCCCCTCCCCATGGAATGGGGAGGAAAGGGGGGATCGCCCCTTTCGGCCGGCGGGCGCATGGCTTAACTGATGCTCTGGCTTTTCTGATCTCGGAGCAAACTCGACGTGGCTGGCGATCCCTACAAGGAACTGGGCGTCGCCAAAGGCGCGAGCGCGGACGAGATCAAGAAGGCGTTCCGCAAGCTGGCCAAGGAGCTGCACCCGGACAAGAATCCGGGCGACAAGGCCGCTGAGGAGCGGTTCAAGCGCATCACCGCCGCCTTTGACCTGCTGGGCGACGCCGAGAAGCGGGGCAAGTACGACCGGGGCGAGATCGACGCCGACGGGCGCGAGCAGTTCCGCGGCTTCGGCGGCGGACAGCCGGGCGGGCGTCCGGGCGGCGGTTTTTCGGGCTTCGGGGGCTCGGGCGGTCGCGGCGGGTTCGAGGACATCGACCTGGAGGAGCTGTTCGGCGCCTTCGGCGGCGGACGCACGGCCGGACGCGGGTTCGGCGGCGGCAAGGGTCAGGACGTTCGCGCGACGCTGGACGTCAGTCTGGAAGACGCCATCGCCGGGACGACGCGCCGCATCCAGTTCTCGGACGGGCGGATGCTGGACGTGGCCATTCCCAAGGGGGCGTCCGACGGCCAGGTGATCCGGCTGAAGGGACAGGGCGCGCCGGGACGCGGGGGTCAGGCGGGCGACGCCCTGATCGAGCTGAGGATCGCGCCGCATCCGGTGTTCAAGCGCGACGGGGCGGACCTGACCATGGATCTGCCGGTGTCGGTGCCCGACGCGGTGCTGGGCGGCAAGATTCAGGTGCCGACGCCCGAGGGCGCGGTGATGATGACCATCCCCAAGGGCTCGAACAGCGGCAAGGTGCTGCGGCTCAAGGGACGCGGCGCCTATGCCGGCGGCAAGCGCGGCGATCTTTTGGCCCGGCTGGTGGTGACGCTGCCGGAAACGCCCGACGACGAGCTGATCCGGTTCGCGACGGAATGGCGCGACAAGCGCCCCTACAAGCCCGGACGCTGATCCGACCCTACATCTCCTCCCCAAGCCGGATACGACGATGATCGCCCAAGCCGTTGCCAAGCCTTACGCCAAGCCTGCTCGCCCGTGGTTCTCCGCCGGTCCGACGGCCAAGCGTCCGGGTTGGTCGCTGGCGGGGCTGCCGACCAACCTGCTGGGGCGCGGCATTCGCACGCCGGCGGTGGTGGAGCGGTTCGCCTATGGCCTGAAACTGACGCGCGAGATTCTGGCTCCGCCTGAGGACTATGTGCTGCTCTATACGCCGGGGTCGGACACCGGCGCGGTCGAGGCGGCGCTGTGGGGGATGCTGGGCGAGCGGCCGGTGCAGGTCGTGGCCTATGAGAATTTCGGCCAGGTCTGGGCGACCGACGTGCGCGACCACCTGAAGCTGAATCCCGAGGTGCTGACCGCGCCCTGGGGCGAGTTGCCGGACATGACGCAGGTCGATCCGAACAAGGACGTGGTGTTTCCGTGGAACGGCACGACCTCGGGCGTGCGGGTGGCTGACGCCGACTGGATCGCCGACGACCGCGAGGGGCTCACCATCTGCGACGCGACCTCGGCGGCCTTTGCGATGGACCTGCCGTGGGACAAGCTGGATGTGACCACCTTCAGCTTCCAGAAGGCGCTGGGCGGCGAGGCGGGCATCGGCGTCATGGTGCTGTCGCCGCGCGCGGTGGCCCGGCTGGACCGCTATCGGCCCGAGCGGTCGATCCCCAAGGTGCTGCGCCTGACGGACAAGACCGGCTTTGACCGGACCCTGGCGGACGGGGTGGTGATCAACACCTATTCGATCCTGACCATCGAGGACTGGATCGACGCCCTGGAGTGGGCCAAGGCCGAGGGCGGGTTGAAGGAACTGATCCGGAGGACGGACCGGAACTACGCGGCGCTGGCCGAATGGGTGGAGCGGACCGACTGGATCGCCTTCCTGCCCGACCGGCCGGAAATCCGTTCGACCACCTCCGTTTGTCTGAAGTTCGTCGATTCGCGCATCGCGGCGATGGACGAGGCCGGGCAGAAGGCGTTCGTGAAGCGGTTCAAGGCCTTGCTGGAAGACGAGGGGGCCGTGTTCGACATGGAGCCTCACCGTTACGCCCCGCCGGGGCTGCGGTTGTGGTGCGGTTGCACGGTCGAGACGGCGGATGTCGTGGACGCCACGCCGTGGCTGGAATGGGCGTTTGCGGCGGCGGTCAGTGAACTGAGCGCATAATTCTGAGCGGTCGGGGCGACTCCGGACGATTCAGGGGCTATAGGCTCCCACCGCATTCTGGATTGCGGAGAAACGGTCTTGGCTAACGTCGCAGTGGTCGGCGCCCAATGGGGCGACGAGGGCAAGGGCAAGATTGTGGACTGGCTGTCCAATCGCGCCGACATGGTCGTCCGGTTCCAGGGCGGCCATAACGCCGGGCATACGCTGGTCGTCGACGGCAAGGTCTACAAGCTGGCGCTGCTGCCTTCGGGCGTGGTGCAGGGCAAGCCCTCGATCATCGGCAACGGCGTGGTCGTCGATCCCTGGCATCTGGTCGGCGAGATCGAGAAGATCGTCGCCCAGGGCGTGGCCATCAGCCCCGACATCCTGACCATCGCCGACAACGCCTGCCTGATCCTGCCGATCCATCCGGCCCTGGACGTGGCGCGCGAAGCCGCCGCCAGCGCGCCGGGCGCCAAGATCGGCACGACCGGCCGCGGCATCGGCCCGGCCTATGAGGACAAGGTGGGGCGTCGCGCCATCCGCGTCTGCGACCTGGCCAACGAAGACGATCTGAAGATCAAGATCGACCGTCTGCGCTCGCACCACGATCCGCTGCGCGCGGGCCTGGGGCTGGAGCCGATCGACCCGGCGGCCCTGCTGGCGCAACTGCTGGAGATCGCGCCCAAGATCCTGCCCTATGTGAAGCCGGCATGGCGGGTGCTGGATCAGGCGCAGAAGGATGGCAAGCGGGTGCTGTTCGAGGGGGCGCAGGGCGCGTTTCTCGACGTGGATCACGGCACCTATCCCTATGTGACGTCGTCCAACACCGTGGCCGGTCAGGCGGCGGCGGGCTCAGGCATCGGGCCGCGCGGCGTGGGCTATGTCCTGGGCATCGTGAAGGCCTACACCACTCGCGTCGGCGAAGGCCCCTTCGCCTGTGAACTGAACGACGAGGTCGGCCAGCATCTGGCGGTCGTCGGCCGCGAGGTCGGCGTCAACACCGGCCGGGCGCGCCGCTGCGGCTGGTTCGACGCCGTGCTGGTGCGCCAGTCGGTGGCGATCAACGGCATCGACGGCATCGCCCTGACGAAACTGGATGTGCTGGACGGTCTGAAGACGCTGAAGATCTGCGTCGGCTATCGCATCAACGGCGAGGTGCTGGACTACCTGCCGTCCAGCCTGAAGGATCAGGCCTCGGCCGAGCCGGTGTTCGAGGAGCTGGAAGGCTGGAGCGAGAGCACCGGCGGCGTGCGCAGCTTCAAGGACCTGAACGCCCACGCCTTGAAATACGTGCGTCGGATCGAGGAGCTGATCGGCGCGCCGGTGGCCCTGCTGTCGACCAGCCCCGAGCGGGACGACACCATTCTGATGCGCGACCCCTTCCAGGGCTGAGGCTATCGAGGCGCGGCGTCCCGATTGGGGAAACCGCGCCTTAACCCCCTGAGTTTACCTTGCCGGCTCCAGATGGAGCCGAGCCGTGTTCGCTTTAGACGCCAAGACGATGCAGAAGATCGCCCCGGTCGTGCGCCGGGTGGTCATCGTCGACCCCAATCCCGCCGCCGCCCGCCTGTTGTCCGACCTGCTCAAGGGGTTCGGTTCGCGTGATGTCGCGGTGGAGAGCGACGAGGCGCGGGTGATCGATCTGGCGCGCGAAATGGAGCCGGGGCTGATCCTGACCGAGCGTTCGGGACCGAAGCTGGACGGAGAGGCGCTGGCGCGGCGCATCCGGCGATCCAGCCTGTCGTGCCGTCGCGTGCCGATCATCATGGTCACGGCCGAGGCCACCGCCAGCAGCATCAAGGGCGCGCGGGATTCCGGCGTCCACGAGTTTCTGAGAAAGCCCTTCACGAGCGGCGACCTGTTCCGCCGGGTCGAGAACCTGGCCACCAAGCCGCGCGACTGGGTCGAGGCGGTGGGCTACATCGGGCCGGATCGTCGCCGCTTCAACTCCGACGACTACGCCGGGCCGGGCAAGCGCAAGGCCGACACGCCGGCCTCGGGCGCCGAGACGGCGCTGGCGGTCAAGGATCAGGCGATGCGCATCCTGGCCTCTGCCCTGGCCCAGTTCGACAATGATCCGATGCAGGCCGTTCGCGCGGTCAAGCAGCAGGCCGAGACGCTGAAGGCCCTGGCCATCAAATCCGGCGACGCCTCGCTGGCCATCGCGGCGGCCGGACTGGAGACGTCGCTGGCGGCGGGCGCGCCGACCAAGGCGAGCCTTACCGGACCGATCAATGCGGTGCTGGCGCTGGCGCCGCCCGAGACCCTGTCCCGGGCGGGCTAGACAGTCGATCAGGCGTCGACCAGGTTCCGCTCTTCGGCGGCGGCGCGCATGGCCTTTTGCAGCTTCTCGAAGGCGCGGACCTCGATCTGACGCACGCGCTCGCGCGACACGCCATACTGGCTGGCCAGCTCTTCCAGCGTGACGGGATCGTCCTTGAGGCGGCGTTCCGTGAGAATGTGCTTCTCGCGGTCGGTCAGTTCTTCCATCGCTTCCTGAAGCAGGCTCATGCGGATGGTCTTTTCCTCGGAGTCGGCCAGAGCCGTTTCCTGGGACACCGCATTGTCGTCGGCCAGCCAGTCCTGCCACTCGCTTTCGCCGTCGGCGCGCAGGGGCGCGTTCAGCGAGGCGTCGCCGCCGAGGCGGCGGTTCATGTCGGTCACTTCCTGTTCCGACACGCCCAGCTTGGTGGCGATGGCCGACAGGTGCTCCGGGTGCAGGTCGCCTTCCTCGAAGGCCGAGATCTGGCTCTTGGCCTTGCGCAGGTTGAAGAAGAGCTTCTTCTGCGCGGCGGTGGTGCCCATCTTCACGAGCGACCAGCTGCGCAGGATGTATTCCTGAATCGAGGCGCGAATCCACCACATGGCGTAGGTGGCCAGGCGGAAGCCCTTGTCCGGGTCGAATTTCTTGACGGCCTGCATCAGGCCGACGTTGCCCTCTGAGATCACTTCGCCGATCGGCAGGCCGTAGCCGCGATAACCCATGGCGATTTTGGCCACGAGACGAAGGTGAGAGGTGACGAGGCGGTGGGCCGCTTCGGGGTCCTGGTGCTCGCTCCAACGCTTGGCGAGCATGAACTCCTCGTCCTTGGTGAGCATCGGAAATTTACGGATTTCCGTAAGATAGCGCGACAGTCCCTGTTCAGGCGACATCACCGCGAGTGTCGAGTTAGCCATTAGACGTGGTCCCTCCGACCGAAAGCAAAGAGCAGGCGCCACGGCTCTGACCACATGCGTGCGCCATCACCTCACCCCTCAACCGATCCAGATGGGTATGGGGTTCCGCCTTGTGTAGGGGCGGATCGTCACACGAAGGCGTGACTGTGACTCCCAAGCCACCCGTTACGGGTGAGGAGTTATTAGCACAGTGTGAGTTGCGGATCAAATCCGCAGGCTCCGTGCGCTTAAAGCTGGGCCAGAAGCTCTTCCAGCCTTCGCATGTCCTTGGGCGGGGGGGTCTCGAAGCGCAGGGCCTGACCGGTGACGGGGTGGACGAAGCCGAGGACGGCGGCGTGCAGGGCCTGGCGGGTCAGGCCGGCTTCGGCCACGGCGGCGCGGACGGGGGCGGCGGGGCTGCCCGAGCCATAGACGGGATCGCCGAGCAGGGGGGAACCCTTGGAGGCCATGTGGACGCGGATCTGATGGGTGCGGCCGGTGTGCAGGGTGCAGGCGACGCGGGCGGCGAGCGGGGCGCCGGAGGCCTTGGCGGGCTGGCCGAAGGTGCGCTGGACCACATAGTCGGTGATCGCCTCACGCCCGCCGCCCTTGAGCACGGCCATCTTCTTGCGGTCGTGGGGCGAGCGGCCGATCAGGGTCTGGATGCGGCCCTTTTCCGGCGTGGGGGCGCCGCGCGTCAGGGCGATGTAGGTGCGCTCGATGTCGTGGGTCGCGAACAGGGCGGACAGGCCCGCGTGGGCGCGGTCGGACTTGGCGGCGACCATGACGCCGGAGGTGTCCTTGTCCAGACGGTGGACGATGCCGGGGCGGGCGACGCCGCCGATGCCCGACAGGCCAGCGCCGCAGTGGGCCAGGAGGGCGTTGACCAGGGTGCCGGTCTCGCAGCCGGGGGCCGGGTGGGCGGCCATGCCGGGGGCCTTGTCGATGACGATCAGGTCGGCGTCCTCGAACAGGACGGTCAGGGGGATGGCCTCGGGCAGGGGCGTGGCCGGGGCGACGGGCGGCAGGATGACGGCGTAGAGGCCGGCCTGGGCCTTGGCCGAGCCGCTGGTGATGGGCTGGCCGTCGCGGCGGACGGCGCCCTCGGCCAGCAGGGCCTGCAGCCGGGCGCGCGACAGGGTGGGGAAGGCGGCGGCCAGGGCCTTGTCCAGACGGACGCCGGGCGCGTCGATGCGCGCTTCGAGCATTTCCGCGTCGTCGTCTTCCGTCAGCAAAGGTTCATCGGCCATGGGGCGAGATAGCATGGCTTGCCGGGCGGGTCGTCATATCGTCCATTGCTTGCGGCCAAGCCTTGGGGAGACGGGCATGAAACTGATGATCGCCGCAGCCGTCGCCGCCACGGGCGTCGTGGTTCTGGCCGGCTGCACCACCATGACCAAGGAGCAGTGCCTGGCGGGGGCCTGGGGTGAGAAGGGCTACCAGGACGGGCTGTCGGGCTATCGGCCCAGCCGGCTGGACGACCACGCCCAGGCCTGCGCCAAGTTCGGGGCGGCGCCCAACCCCAGCGCCTATCTTTCGGCGCGCGAGGACGGGCTGCGGACCTATTGCACCTGGGAGAGCGGCTTCCGGCAAGGACGTCAGGGGAACAGCTACGGCGGGGTCTGCTCGCCGGCCGAGGAGCGCGACTTCCTGCCCGCCTATGAAGACGGGCGGCGGATCTATGTGGTGGAGCAGGCGGTGTCCTCGGCGGAAAGCGCGCTGAACTCGGCCATCAGCCGCATCGACGACCGTGAGGACAAGCTGGAGGCCAAGCAACGCGAACTGCGTCAGGAGGGACTGACGGACGAGCAGCGTCAGCGCATCCGCGATCGCATCCGCGAGGTGCGCGACGAGATTCGCGACGCCCGCCGTGACGCCCGCCGGGCGGAGGACGACCTGCGCCACGCCGAGGTTGAGGCGCGGCTGGTGCTGAGCACGATCGGCGGACGATACGGCGTGTGGTGAAAATGAAGACGCCCGCCTTCTGGTGAAGGCGGGCGCTTGCTGACCCTTATCAGGCGGCCTTGGTGGCCGAGGCGCCGAAGTGCGGGTCCAGTTCGCCGGCGGCGTAGCGTTTGGCCATCTGGGCGGTGGACAGGGGGCGGATCTTCGAGGCCTGACCTTCGCAGCCGAACTGCTGGTAGCGTTCGATGCACAGCTTGCGCATGGCTTCCTTGGCGGGCTTGAGCCAGGCGCGCGGGTCGAACTCGCCCGGCTTTTCCATCAGCAGTTTGCGCACGGCGCCGGTCATGGCCATGCGGTTGTCGGTGTCGATGTTGATCTTGCGCACGCCGTGCTTGATGCCGCGCTGGATTTCCTCGACCGGCACGCCCCAGGTCTGGGGCATCTGGCCGCCGTACTGGTTGATGATGTCCTGCAGGTCCTGCGGC
>NZ_DASWXW010000122.1:0-8221 GCF_036405315.1 Brevundimonas sp.
GGTCGAGACGCTGAAGCGCCGCTGCTTCCCTGAACTCTGGTCGCTGCGCACCAAGCTTTAACCGAGCAACCTTCGCTGCTGGCGCGGGTTTCACCTGCGTCAGCCATGGAGGTTTCTGGTGAGCAGCCCCAACAGTCATGACATCAAGGTTTTGAACCATCTGGCCGTCGGTGTCGTCGACAGCGCCGACGGCTATGCCGAGGCGGCGGCCGAGACGGATGATCCCCGCTATCGCGACCTCTTCCTGCGCCGCAGCGACGAGCGGCGTCGGGTGGCGGCCGATCTGCAAGCGGCGGTGCGCGGCATGGGCGGCCAGTCCGAGGACGAGGGCTCCATCCTGGCCAAGGCGCAGCGCGCCTTCATGGACATCAGGCACGCTCTGATGCGCGACGAGGCCTCGGTCGTCGGCTCGATCGAAAGCAGCGAGGCTCATCTGCAGGCCCGCTTCGACCGCGCCCTCAGCGATGAGGCCCTGTCGGCCACGACCCGTGAAACTATCCGTCGCGCCCAGGCCGCCGTCCGCTCCGGCCACGAGGAAATGCATGTCCTGCGTCGTAGCCTCGAGGGCCAGCGCGACGCGGACAATCCCCTGCATCCGCAGTAGGACGTGGGAATCTCCCTCGCCATGAAGGGGAGGGGGAGGGGGAGGTCGCGCTCAAGCAGCGCGGCGCCGCGCGCGACGCGCGATAGCGCCCCAGAATGATAAAAGGCCCCGGCGTTTCCGCCGGGGCCTCGATCTATCAGCGTTGGGCCGAAGCTGGATTAAGCCTCGTCGCCCTTGTCGGCCGAACCGGTGACCGGAACGGTGGCGCCCTTGGCCGGACGGGTCGTCTGACGCTCGGCGATACGGGCCGACTTACCGCGACGGTCGCGCAGGTAGTAGAGCTTGGCGCGACGGACGACACCGCGGCGCTTCACTTCGATGGACTCGACGTTCGGCGACAGGATCGGGAAGCGACGCTCCACGCCTTCACCGAAGGAAATCTTGCGGACCGTGAAGGTCTCGTTGATGCCGCCGCTGTCGCGGGCGATGCAGACGCCTTCAAACGCCTGGATGCGTTCGCGCTCGCCTTCCTTGATGCGCACGTTGACGCGCAGGGTGTCGCCCGGCTGGAAGTCGGGGATGGTCTTGCCTTCGAGCAGGCGGGCTTTTTCTTCGGCAGCGATCTGCTGGACGATGTTCATGTCTATTCTCCTCGGGCTTTAGCTCCCTTTGCCTTTGATTTGGCGGAGCCAGGCTCCGCAGCCGTCTTTGCAAGATGCGCCGCCCAGAGGTCCGGGCGCCGTTCCCGCGTCGTCTCTTCCCGCTGCGCCTCTCGCCATTGCGCGATCTTCTTGTGATCGCCCGACAGCAGCACCTCGGGAATGTCGTGCCCCTCGAACGTTCGCGGTCGCGTGTACTGCGGGTGTTCCAGAAGGCCGTCCTCGAAGCTTTCGGACGACAGGCTTTCAGCCGCGCCGAGAACACCGGGAACCAGTCGTACGCACGCCTCGATCACCACCATGGCCGCCGCCTCGCCGCCGGCGAGCACCGCGTCCCCGACGGAGACCTCCTCGAACCCGCGTGCGTCGAGCACCCGCTGGTCCACCCCCTCGAAACGACCGCAAAGCACGACGATCCCGTCGGCCTTGGCCCATTCCTTCACTCGCGCCTGCGTCAGGGGTCGACCGCGTGCGCTCATGTACAAAAGCGGCCGGGGCGGGCCTGACAGACTATCGAGAGCCCGGGCCACCACGTCCGCTTTCAGCACCTGACCGGGACCGCCACCCGCGGGGGTGTCGTCCAGGAAGCCGCGCTTATCTTCGGAAAACGCCCGAATGTCCAGCGTCTGCAGATCCCACAGCCCCTTCTCGCGCCAGGCGGTGCCGATCAGAGACACGCCGAGCGGCCCGGGAAAGGCCTCGGGGAACATGGTCAGGACGGTGGCGGTAAAGGGCATGGCGGCCCTTTACCGCTCTCAGACCCCGAAGGCGAGCCTCAGGCGACCGGCTTGCCGCCGCCCGCCGCGATCCAGGCGTCGACCTGATAGGCCAGGACGTCCAGCGGCACCGAGCCGGAGCCGAGGACCACCGCGTGGAAGTCCTTGATGTCGAAGCGGCCGCCCAGGGTCGTCTCGGCCTTGTGGCGCAGTTCCTCGATCTTCAGCTCGCCGATCTTGTAGCTGGTCGCCTGGCCGGGGTTGGTGATGTAACGCTCGACCTCTTTCTGGATGTCACGTTCCGACAGCAGGGAATTCTGGCGGAAGTAGTCCATCGCCTGTTCGCGGGACCACCGCTTGGCATGCAGGCCGGTGTCCGTCACCAGGCGCACCGCACGCCACAGCTCGGTCGAGAGGCGGCCGAAGTCCGAGTATGGGTCCTGATAGAAGCCCATCTCCTTACCCAGTTGTTCGGCGTAGAGGCCCCAGCCCTCGGCGTAGGCGCCGTAGCCGCCGAAGCGACGGAAGCGCGGCAGGCCCTCGATCTCTTGCGCATAGGCGATCTGGAAGTGATGCCCCGGCGCGCCCTCGTGATAGCTGATGCCCTCGATCTGGGGCTTCAGCACCTGGGTCATGTCCGACAGGTTGACGTAGTAGATGCCGGGACGCGAGCCGTCGGGCGCCGGGGCATTGTAGAAGGCGATGGAGGCCGTGGCCTCGCGGAAGGGCTCGACGGCGCGGACCTCCAGCGCCGCCTTGGGCAGGGTCGAGAACCACTGGGGCGCCACCGCCATGACCTGGGCGATGAAGCCGCGGGCGTCGGTCAGATACTGCTCCTTTCCCGCCGCCGTGTTCGGATACTGGAAGCGCGGATCGGTCTTCAGGAAGACGAAGAAGTCCTGTAGCGAGCCGCTGAAGCCGACCTTGGCCTTGATGACCTCCATCTCGGCCTGGATGCGGGCCACCTCGTCCAAACCGATCTGGTGGATCTGGTCGGCGGTCAGGTCGGTCGTGGTCGAGAGCTGCAAGCGGGCGTTGTAATAGGCCTCGCCGTTCGGCAGCCGCCAGACGCCCGCGTCGCTGTCCGCCATCGGCCGGACTTCGGCCAGGGCCGTCAGCACGGTGTCGAAACCGCGCTTGTAGGGGCCGGTCAGGGCCGCGCGGGCCGAGGCCAGCAGGCGGTCCTTGATCGCCTGATCGGCGTCGAGCGCGGCGACCTTCTTCTGGAAGTCGGCCCAGACCGGATTGTCGGCGCCGCCGTCGAAGGGGGCTCCGGTGATGACGTTGCGGGTGTTCTCGATGGAGGGCTCGAAAACGAAGCGGGGCGAGACCACGCCCTCGGCGGCGCGCGCCTTCAGCGTCGTCGCCACCTGGCCCATGTAGCGTTCGGCCTCGCCGATCCGCGAGACATAGGCCTCGGCGTCCGGGACGCTGTTGATGCGATGATTATTGATCAGGAAGACCGGCAGGCTGGTCGTAGGGTTGCCGTTGGCGGCGAACTGGAAGTTCCAGTCGCGCCACTGGTTCGACAGGCGCGCCTGCTGCACGCCGTATTCGAACAGGCGCCAGGACATCTTGCTCTGAGCGCTGAGCTTGGCCGGATCGAACTCGACCTTCATCCGGGCCAGTTGCACCTCCTGCAGGGCCAGGGCGCGGTCGGCGGCGGCGTCGGAGACATCGTCCAGCTTGTCGTAGTCGGTCTTGAGGCCCAGCGAGGTCATCGACTGCGGGCTGAGGGCAATCCGTTCCTGGAAGGCCTGTTCAAAGAAGGCGTTGAGGCGCGCGTCCTCGCTCTGGGCCTGAGCGGGCGCAGCAGCCGGCGCGGCTGTCTGGGCGAAGACGGCGGGCGCCGCAGCGCAGAGCGCCAGAACGGTGGCGGACGAGATCAGAAAACGACGCATGAAACCCCCTCGAAACAACGAGACGGCACTGTTCCCCGAGGCGACGTCGGGCGCAAGTCGCCAGACCCGTCAGGAAGGGCGTCAGCCCCCGCGCAGGTCGGTGATGGTGCGGCCCGGCGCGATCTGTTCGGCGTCGGTGATCAGGTGGACCAGGGCCGGGCGCCCGCCCGCCGCAGCTTCGCGCGCCGCCGCCAGGGCCTCGGGGAAGTCCTCCGTCCGCTCACAGCGGACCGCGAAGGCGTCGAAGGCCTCGGCGAACTTCACGAAGTCGGGGTTCTTCAGCTCGGTGGCGATGACACGGGCCGGGTATTCACGCTCCTGGTGCATGCGGCTGGTGCCGAAGGCACCGTTGTCGACCACCACCACGATGACGCCGAGCCCGTATTGAGCGGCGGTGGCCATTTCATTGGCGCTCATCATGAAGTCGCCGTCGCCGGCGATGCAGACGACCTCGCGCGACGGATCGACGGCCTTGGCCCCCAGCGCCGCCGGATAGCCGTAGCCCATGGCGCCCGAGGTCGGGGCCAACTGGGTGCGGCGGGCCTGATGGCGATGGAAGCGGTGCAGCCAGGCGGCGAAATTGCCTGCGCCGTTGGTCAGGATGGCGTCTTCCGGCAGGGCTTCGGCCAGATGGGCGATGACCTCGCTCATGTTGACGGCGCTGTTCACCGCGATGGGCGACGAGAAGGCGATGAAGTCGGCGTGGGCGGCGGCGCCCTGCTCGCTCCAGGTCCGACCCGGCTCGATGGAGGACAGGGCCAGGGCGGCCAAAGAATTGTCAGAGGCGGCGGCCAGGGCCGGCGCCCAGACGCGGCCCAGTTCTTCCGCACCCGGATGGATGTGGATCAGGGTCTCGGCCGTCCTGACGCGGTCCAGCAGGGTATAGCCCTGGGTCGGGTTCTCGCCCATGCGGGCGCCGATCACCAACAGCAGGTCAGCCGCCTTGACGCGTGCGACCAGCTTCGGGTTCGGCCCCAGGCCCAGGTCGCCCGCATAGCCGGGATGATCGTTGCGGATCAGGTCCTTGCGGCGGAAAGACAAGGCGACGGGCAGGCCCAGACGCTCGGACCAGGCGGAAATCGCGTCGGTGGCGGCGTCGGTCCAGCCGGAGCCCCCGAGGATCAGCATGGGGCGCTCGGCCTTGGCCAGACGCGCCGTCACCTGTTCGATAAAGGCCGGGTCCAGCGCGGCCTTGGCGGCGACCACGGGGCGCGCCGGGGCCGGGCCGCCGTGGTCGTGCAGGATGTTCTCGGGCAGGGCCACGACCACCGGGCCCATGCGGCCCTGCAGGGCGGTGGCGAAGGCGCGCTCGACCACCTCGACGGTGCGTTCCGGGCTTTCGATCTCGGTCGCCCACTTGGCCAGGCCGCCGAAGACCTCGCGGTAGTCGACCTCCTGGAAGGCGCCGCGGCCCCGGTCGGTCAGGGCGATCTGGCCGACGAACAGGATCATCGGCGTGGAGTCCTGATGCGCCGTATGCACGCCGATCGAGGCATGGGTCGCGCCCGGTCCGCGCGTGACCATGCAGACGCCGGGCTTGCCCGTCAGCTTGCCATAGGCCTCGGCCATGTTGGCGGCTCCGGCCTCGTGGCGGCAGACGATGACCTCGATCCGGTCGCGCACGTCGGCCAGGGCGTCTAGCACGGCGAGATAGCTCTCGCCCGGCACACAGAAGACCTTGTCGACCCCGTTCATCACGAGGGTGTCGACCAGACGGCGGGCGGCGGTGTCGAGAGCTTGCGTCATGCTTTCGCCGTTAGCAGATAGAAGGATGAATTGGCCATGCAACCTTATGGCCAAGCTTCACGTTGAAGCTGCCAATCGCCTTTTTTCGGGGAATTCCCATGCGCAAGCTTATCGTCCTCGGCGTCATCGCCGCCGCCCTGACCACCGCCGCCTGCAACACCGTCGCCGGCGTGGGCCGCGATCTGGAAGCCGCCGGCCAGGCCGTGACCTCCAGCTCCAACTCGGCTCGCAACTAGGGCCGCGTCGGCGGGTTTGCGATCGTTTGCGATCCCGCCACAAAAGCTTCGCCACCTTCCCCCAGACTGCCGGCTTCAAATCGGAGAAAGACCACATGGGACTTCTGGACAACGTGTTGGGCGGCCTGGGCGACGACGCCGCCGGCGGCCTGTCGGACCTGCTCAAGGGTCACGGCGGGGTCGCCGGTCTGGCCGAGAAGTTCGGCCAGAACGGCCTGGGCGACGTGGCCGCCTCATGGATCGGCAAGGGCGCCAACGCCGGAGTCTCGGCCGAGCAGATCGCCTCGGTGCTCGGCTCCGGCCCCGTCGCCGACTTCGCCAAGAAGCTGGGCGTCTCGCCGGAACAGGCCAGCGAGACCCTGGCCGGCCTGCTGCCGGAAGCCGTCGACCGGCTGACCCCGAACGGCTCGGCCGAAGGCGCCGACGACCTGCTGGGCGGTCTGCTGAACAACCTGCCGGGCGGCATCGGCGACGCCCTGAGCGGTCTGTTCAAACGCTAAACGAAACGCCGCCGCCTTCTCCACCCTCCGTCATCCTCGGGCTTGACCCGAGGATCGGGCGCCCCGCGCGCTCGACGGCAGGGTGGCGGTCGCGGGTCATTCTCCCTCGATGCAGAGCCGACAGCTCGATCCTCGGGTCAAACCCGAGGATGACGATGGAATGAGGCCCTAGGCCTCGGCCTCATAGGTGACGCCCGTCAGATAGAGCCCGTCTGACGGCGCCACTGGGCCGCAGCGCGCGCGATCCCTCGCCTCAAGCGCCTCGGTCAGGTCGGACACGGCCCAGCGGCCCAGACCGACCTCGGCCAGACTGCCGGCCATCGAGCGCACCTGCCGGTGCAGGAAGCTGCGGGCCTCGAACACCAGATGCACTTCTTCACCGACGCGGCTGACGCGGGCCACGTCCAGGGTCTTGACCGGGCTGGCCGACTGGCACTGGGCGTCGCGGAAGGTGGTGAAGTCGTGCAGGCCGATCAGAGCTTGGGCCGCCGCGTGCATGACCTCGGCGTCCAGCGGCTTCTTGACGTGCCAGACTCGGCCTCGATCCAGGGCCGGACGGCCCGGACGGTTGAGGATGCGATACAGATATTTGCGCCCGTTGGCGGTGAAGCGGGCGTGCCAGTCGTCGCTGACGGGGGCGCAGTCCAGCACCGCCACGGCCTCGTGCATCAGGTGGGCGTTCAGGGCGTTCATCACCGTCCGCGCCGGCCAGTCCCGCTCCAGATCGACATGGCAGGTCTGGCCCGTGGCGTGGACGCCCGTGTCGGTGCGCCCGGCGGCGGCGATGCGCACGGTCTGGCCGCTGAAAGCCGTCACCGCCGTTTCGATCGCGCCCTGCACGGTCGGCTGGCCCGCCTGGGCCTGAAAGCCGTTGTAGGCCGAGCCGTCGTATTCGACGGTAAAACGATACCGGGGCATCAGCCCAGAACCACCCCAGCGGGAATGGGATAACCGCGCAGCATTTCCTCGGCCGACTGCGCCGCCTTGCCGGGGCGCTGCACGCGGGCCAGGCGCACCGCGCCGGTTCCGCAGGCGACCGTCAGGGCGTCGTCCAGCACCTGACCGGGCGCCCCCTGCCCGTCAGCCAGAGCCGACATCAGGGCCTTGATCCGCACGGGCTCTCCGTCGGCCTCGACCTCGAACCAGGCGCCCGGGAAGGGCGACAGGCCGCGAATGTGGGCGTCCACCTCGGCGGCGGGGCGGGTCCAGTCGATGCGGGCCTCGGCGGGGGTGATCTTTTTGGCGTAGGTCGCCTCGCCGACCTGTTCGGTCTCGGTGAAGCCGCCGCGCTCGATGGCGGCCAGGGCGCGGGGCCACAGGGCGGCGCCCAGGTGGGCCATGCGCTCGGTCAGGCTGGCGGCCGTGTCGTCGGGATGGATGTCCATGACCTCGGACAGGATGATCGCGCCCTCGTCCAGACCTTCGCTCATCCGCATGATCTGGGCGCCGGTCTGGCGGTCCCCGGCCATGATGGCGCGCTGGATCGGGGCGGCGCCGCGCCAGCGCGGCAGCAGCGAACCGTGCAGGTTGAAGCAGCCCAGACGCGGGGCCTCCAGCACCTCGGGCTTGAGGATCTGGCCGTAGGCGACGACGCAGGCGGCGTCGAGATCCAGGCTTCTGAAGGTTTCGATGGCTTCGGGGGCCTTCATGCTCTCAGGCGTGAAGACCGGCAGACCCATGGCCTCGGCGAAGGCGTGAACCGGCGACGGCGTCAGCTTCTGCCCCCGGCCCTTGGGGCGCGGCGGCTGCGAATAGACGGCGACGATCTCGTGTCCCGAGGCGATCAGCTCGGCCAGCGACGGCACGGCGAAGTCGGGGGTTCCCATGAAGGCTAGGCGCATGGCCACGCCTTTAGACCGTGGGGCGGATTACATCCAGCGCGTATAGACGCCGCCGCCCTCGTCCCACTCGCCGCCCGC
>NZ_DASWXW010000123.1:0-10429 GCF_036405315.1 Brevundimonas sp.
CGCCGCCGCCCAGGGTCTTGGCGATCTGGCTGGCCGACTGGCCTTCCAGCCAGAGCTTCTTCAACGCGCCGACGCGGTCTTCAGTCCAGCTTGCTGCGGTCATGGCCACCCTCCCGGGGATCGGATTCAATATCTTGGGTCGCCGACGAATTTCCCCGCCTCGACCTGCTACTAATCGTAAAGCAGGGCTTAAAACACGCAAGATGTGGCAATTCGGCTGTCCACAGAAACCAGATGTAGTGTGGTTAATGTCCCGTTTTGACTCAGTTTTAGGTCGTCTCGTCGAACGTCGGGCGCCTTGCGAAACCAGCTTTGCGGGCGCATCTGGGCGGCCATGAAGACCGATCTCGCCTCCACCGCCCCTTCCGGCCTGCCTCAGCCGCGTCGTTATGACGGGATCAACTGGGTGGGCCTGCGCACCCTTTACCTGCGCGAGGTGCGCCGCTTCTGGAAGGTGGGCGCCCAGACCGTGGCGGCGCCGGTGGTGACGACCCTGCTCTACATGCTGGTCTTCGTGGTGGCGCTGAAGGGCGCGCGCCCGCCGCTGCACGGCACGCCCTTCGCCGAGTTCGTGGCGCCGGGCCTGATCATGATGGCCATTCTGCAGAACGCCTTCGCCAACGCCTCGTCCAGCCTGATCCAGGCCAAGATCATGGGGACGTCCACCGACTTCCTGACCCCGCCGCTCAGCCCGCTGGAGCTGACTATCGGCTTCACCCTGGGCGCGGCGACGCGCGGGGTGGCGGTCGGTCTGGTGACGGCCCTGTGCGTCCTGCCGTTTGCGAAGCTGGGTCTGGCCAATGTCCTTCTGATCGTCTGGTTCGGCCTGATCGCCTCGCTGCTGATGGGGATGACGGGCGTGCTGGCGGGCCTGTGGTCCGAGAAGTTCGACCACCTGTCGGCGGTGCAGAACTTCGTGGTCATGCCGATGACCTTCCTGTCGGGCACCTTCTACCTGATCGACAGCCTGCCCGAGCCCTTCGCCAGCATCAGCCGCTTCAACCCCTTCTTCTACCTGATCGACGGCTTCAGGGCCGGCTTCATCGGCCACGCCGAGGGCAGTCTGATGATCGGCGTGGTCATGAGCGCGGTGCTGACGGTGCTGATGGGCGCGGCCTGCTGGCTGGTGTTCCGTTCGGGCTGGCGCCTGAAGAGCTGAGCCTTTAGGCAGGGCTGAACGCCCCCTGGGGAGGGGGTAGGGAGGTCCTTCATGCTGTTCCGATCTGTTCTCGCGTCCGCTGTCGCCGCCGCCGCGCTTCTGTCCACGCCTGCCGCCGCGCAGGATGCGGACGCGTTGAAGGCCCAGGTCGGCGCCTATGTGCAGCCGTCCAATAGCGAGCGGATGACCGTTCTGGTGGGCCAGCTGCGCGCCGCGGGCTTCAACCCGACCGTCGAGACCTTCGAGGGCGGCGGTCGCGCCGGGCCGATGCAGGGCTCCAACGTGGTCGTGACGATCGGCGACGGTCCGAAAGAAATCCTGCTGACCGCCCACTATGACGCGGTCAAACTGCGCGACGGGACCATGTCGCAAGGCGTGATCGACAACGCGGGGTCCGTCGTGGCCCTGATCGAGGCGGCCAAGATCCTGCGCGACAAGCCCTTGTCGCACCGTGTCCGCGTCATCTTCTTCGATCAGGAAGAGCTGGGCCTGATCGGCGCCAGGAAGTGGATCGAGGCGCACGGCGTCGCCAATGTCGCCGCCGTGGTGAACTCGGACGTCGCCGCCTATGGCGACACCCTGATGTACGGCCAGAACAACGGGCCGCAGTCGGCCTTCGTCACGCGTGCGACCCAGGAACTGTGCGCCGAGCGGGCGATGCAGTGCGTGGGCTTCCCCGAGTATCCGCCCTCGGATGACCGCGCCTTCTCGGCGGCGGGCGTGCCCGTGGTGTCGCTGGGCTTCCAGGATCAGGTCGGCGCCCACCAGATGTGGCTGGCCTTCAACGGCGGCAAGGAGAACGGCCTGGCCGAGGGCTTCGTGCCCCAAGTCTTCCGCGTGATCCACTCCAAGGACGACGTGATCGAGGCCGTCGAGGGCGCGACCATCGCTGCGGCCGGCGCCACCTACGCCGCCCTGATCCAGAAGCTGGACGCGCAGCTGCGCTGACGGCGATCGGCACGGTGTTGACTAAGGGGCAATAGCGCCCGACAAGTCCCTCGCCCTTTTCTGAAGCGGTCCCGTCGCTGATGCGCCGGGGCCGTCTCGCTTTATGGAGTCTGCCTGTGTCCGGTCATCTGATGGGTGTCTACAATCGCGCGCCGCTGGAAGTGGAGCGCGGCCAGGGCGTCCGCCTGTGGTCCACCGACGGGACCGAATACCTGGACTGCGTTTCGGGCATCTCGACCAACGCGCTCGGCCACGCCCACCCCAAGCTGGTGCAGGCGGTCAAGGATCAGGCCGAGAAGCTGTGGCACGTCTCCAACATCTTCAAGATTCCGGGCCAGGACGCCCTGGCCGACGCCCTGTGCGCCAAGTCCTTCGCCGACGTGGTCTTCTTCACCAACTCGGGCACGGAAGCCGTCGAGTGCGCGCTGAAGACGGCGCGCAAGTTCCACGTCGCCAACGGCCAGCCCGAACGCATCGACATCTACGGCTTCGACGGCTCCTTCCACGGCCGCACCTATGGCGCGATCAACGCCGCCGCCAACCCCAGCTACACCGAGGGCTTCGGGCCCAAGATGGAGGGCTTCCATCAGCTGAAGTGGGGCGACAAGGAAGCCCTGACCGCCGCCTTTGAAAACCCGACCACGGCGGCCGTCATCCTGGAGCCGGTTCAGGGCGAGGGCGGCTGCCGCTCGACCTCGGAAGAAGACCTGCGCTGGATGCGCGACATGGCCGATCAGTACGGCGTCCTGATCATCTTCGACGAAGTCCAGTGCGGCATGGGCCGGACCGGCAAGCTGTGGGCCCACGAATGGGCCGGCATGACCCCGGACATCATGGCGGTGGCCAAGGCCCTGGGCGGCGGCTTCCCCATCGGCGCCTGCCTGTCGACGGCCGAAGCGGCCAAGGGCATGACGGTCGGCGCTCACGGCTCGACCTTCGGCGGCAACCCCCTGGCCATGGCCGTCGGCCAGGCCGCCTTCGCCGAGGTGTCGTCGGACGCGATCATCGCCAACGTCAACGAGGTCGCCGGCTATCTGAAGCAGCAGCTTCACGGTCTGGCCGAACGCTTCCCTGACGTGATTGTCGAGGTGCGCGGCAAGGGTCTGCTGGTCGGCGTCAAGCTGGTCCCCAACAACCGCGACTTCATGGGCTGGGCCCGCGACGAGGCCAAGCTGCTGATCGCCGGCGGCGGCGACAACCTGGTCCGCATCCTGCCGCCGCTGAACATCACCCTCGAAGAGGCCCGCGAGGCCGTCGAGAAGTTCGAAACGGCCTGCGAGTTCGCCCGGACGAAGCTGGCGGCGTAATCATCGATCGCTCATCCCCGCGGAAGCGGGGACCCAGTTCTGTTTCTCGACGACGGCGGAACTGGGCGAGCGGCGGATGACAAGATTCGGGCGTTCTGCGTCCAAAGGACTGGGTCCCCGCTTCCGCGGGGATGAGCGGAGTTAGATATGGTCCGTCACTTCCTCGACATCCACCGGCTGGACGCCGCCGATCTGCGCGCCGTCCTGGACGACGCCCACGCCCGCAAGCAGGCGCGCAAGGGCTGGCCCCAGGGTCGTCCCGACGCCGACGCGCCGGGTCAGGACCGCGTCCTGGCCATGATCTTCGAGAAGAACTCGACGCGCACCCGTTTCAGCTTCGACGCGGCCATTCGTCAGCTGGGCGGCTCGGCCATCATCGCCACGGCCGCCGATATGCAACTGGGGCGCGGCGAGCCGGTCGAGGACACGGCCAAGGTCCTGTCGCGTATGGTCGACGCGGTGATGATCCGCGCCAACAACCATGAGGACGTCGAACGCTTCGCCCGTGTCTCGACGGTGCCGGTGGTCAACGGCCTGACCGACCGCAGCCACCCGTGCCAGATCCTGGCCGACCTGTTGACGATCGAGGAGCATCTGGGGCCGGTCCGGGGCAAGACCATCGCCTGGATCGGCGACGGCAACAATGTCTGCCACAGCTTCATGCACGCCGCGCCCAAGTTCGGCTTCCACCTGAAGGTGGCCTGCCCGGCGGAATATCATCCCGACCTGCGCGACCTGGAGAAGGGCGGCGCCCACGTCCACCTGACCTCGGACCCGCGCGAGGCCGTGGTCGGCGCCGACGTGGTCGTCACCGACACCTGGGTGTCGATGGGGGATCAGGACTATGAGGCGCGCCTGGCCGCCTTCGAGCCCTATACGGTGGACGAGGCCCTGATGGGGCTGGCGGCGCCCGACGCGGTCTTCCTGCACTGCCTGCCCGCCCACCGCGGCGAAGAGGTGACGGACGCCGTCATCGACGGTCCGCGTTCGCTGATCTGGGACGAAGCCGAGAACCGCATCCACGCCCAGAAGGCGGTGCTCGCCTGGTGTTTCGCTGGCGACTGAAAGCCGCCTCTCTTTGAAGAAGAGGCCCTAACCCCTCGCCCGCGGGGCGAGGCTGCTTGAGGGCCGTTTTCCTCCCCATTTCATGGGGAGGGGGACCGCGCAGGGGTGTAGGGGCGGCGCAAACCTCCCCCGTCGAGGTGCCCCCTCCGTCACGGCCGCCGCGCGCCCGCCTCAGTAGGGCGTCGGGAAGGTCCGGCCGCTCAGCGTCGAGACCAGGTGGATCAGCAACAGGAAGCCGAGCGCCGCCGACGCCAGCATGATGAAGCGCCACGGCATCATGCGCGGCCCCCTGGTCAGGTCCGGCGGACGCGCGCCGCGCCAGCCGGAAAAGACGGCGACGGCGCTCGCGGCGGCCAGCAGGGTCAGGGTCAGCGAGGGGCTCATGGCGGGGGCAGTTGGCGTCTGGGAGGCCGCTTCGCAAGCTCAAAACCCGGGAGAAAGCGAATCTAAACGCGACGTTAACCATATCGGCGTGAAAAGCGCCCGACCGCGTACAAGCGCCACAGGTGATTCCTTCGCCCCAGGCGCCAGATGTTGCGGTTAACGACACGTTTACACGCTTGATCTGGAGCGGTAGCGTCCCACAAAGCTCGGGAGGCGAATCAGTGAGCGCAGCAGCGCCGTGGAGCGTGAAGGGGATCGACCCCAAGGCTCGCGAGATCGCCAAGGACCTTGCGCGCCGTTCGGGCATGACCCTGGGCGAGTGGCTGAATTCCATGATCATGGACGAGCCGGACGAGGACGAGGGGGTCACGCCCCTGCCGCGCCGCACGCCCATTCCCGATCCCTATGATCGCCGCAGCCGCTCGCGCCGTCTGGACGACGCCTACGGCTATGATGACGACCGCGCCAGCCGGATGGGGGCTTCGCTGGAAGTCATCGCCGAGCGGCTGGAGGGCGTCGAACGGCGCTCGACCCTCGCCATTCAGGGCGTCGATCAGGCCGTGGCCGGTCTGGTGCGTCGCATGGAGAAGCAGGACGAGGTCGGCCTCGGCTACGCCCGGCGCATCGACGACATCGCCGACGAGCTGCGCGAAGGCCACAAGCGCCTGCGTCGCTTCGAGCAGGAAGCCGGCCCCCGGACCGAGGAAGGTTTCGCCAGGCTGGACGCCGCGCTCGGCGCTGTCTCCAGCCGCCTGTTCGACCTGGACGAGCGCCAGCGCACCGCCATCGGCGATCTGCGCGAGCGGATGGAGGCGGTCGAGAAGGCCGCCGGTCCGGGACCCGGCGCGGATGTTCTGGCCCAGGTCGGCGCCCGGCTGGACGAGGCGCAGGAGCGCACCTCCGAGGCCCT
This sequence comes from Brevundimonas sp., assembly GCF_036405315.1. Taxonomy (GTDB): domain Bacteria; phylum Pseudomonadota; class Alphaproteobacteria; order Caulobacterales; family Caulobacteraceae; genus Brevundimonas. The sequence continues at coordinate 5,774 of NZ_DASWXW010000123.1, forward strand.
GAAGGGGCTGGAGCGGTCGTTCGCCGCCCTGGACCTGCGTCTGCGCGACGCCGAAGGCCGGATCGAGCCCGAGCACGCCCGCGAGGCCGCCCGCTTCGAGAAGCTGGCGGAGACCCTGACTCGTCAGGTCGAGGGCAGCCGCGTCGAGATGATGCGCCGCCTCGACGTGGCCGAGACCGAAGGTCGCGTGGATCGCATCGAGCGCGCCCTGGCCGCCGTCGGCGACCAGACCCGCGCCGCCGAGCAACGCTCGGCCGACGCCGTCGAGGCCATGGGCCGCGAGGTCCTGCGCATCGCCCAGAACCTGAACGCCCGGGTCGAGAAGGTCGAGGCCGGCGGGGCTGCCGATCAGGTCGCGGCGCTCGGTCGCGAACTGAACGAGAAGCTGGACCGCGACATGGGCCGCTACGCCCAGGCGATGGACCAGCGTCTGACCCGATCCGACGATCAGCACGCCCTGGCGCTCGAGCGATTGGGCGGCGAAATCACCCGCATCTCGGATCGTCTCAGCGAACGCATCGCCCAGTCGGAGCGCCGTTCGGCGCAGGCGCTGGACGACATCGGCCGCCGTCTGGCCGAGAACACCGACAAGATCGAGCAACGCTACGACCGCGCCTCGGGCGATCTGGCCGAGCGGATGCGTCAGAGCGAGGAACGCACCGCCCGGCTGCTGGCCGAGGCCCGCGAGAGCATGGAGCAGCGCGGGACGCGCGCCGGACGTCGCGAGACCCCGTTGGAAAGCCCCGAGCCGACGCCGTGGAGCCCGGCCGAGAGTCCGAGCGGGGACTGGCGCGCGGCCGCCTTCGCCGATCCGGTCGAGGACTGGTCTGACGATACTCTGGGCGGGGCGCTGGACGCCGCGCCCTTCCCCGCGCCGCCGGCGTCCGATTCCGAGCCTGCCTTCGCCGACCCGCTCGAGGTCGAGCCCGCCGCGCTCGCGCCGTTCGGCTCCAACCCGGAGCCGGCGCGCTTCGGTTCGATCTCCGTCGATCTCGCGCTTGAGGTCGAGCCCGCTTTCGACGACTTCGGCGGCGCCGACGTCAGCGATGTTCTGGACGAGCCGACGGTCGGCGGCTTGCCGCCGCTGGTTGACGCCCCCGCGGACGACGGCGGCTTCTCGGCCGAGAACGACTTCATCGACCCAGCGGCCCTGCAGGCGGGGGCGGCCGCGGGCCGCGCAGCCTCGACCCGCGACACCCTGGACGCCGCCCGCGCCGCCCTGACGCCGGCCGCTGACGAACCGCGCCAGGCCTTCGGCCTCAAGATGAAGCGCGGCGGCAAGTCCAAGCTGCAGGAACGACTGGACAAGCAGGCGTCGCGTGAAGGCTCGACCATCCGCAAGACCCTGGGCGCCTCGGCCGTGGCCGCCCTGGTCATGGGCGGGGGCTACGCCTCGCTGCAACTGGCCGAAGGCTCGGGCCTGATCCTGCCGGACATGGCGGCCCTGACGGGCGGAGCCGGCGCCGCCGCGACGCCGAGCACGGCGCCTCTGGCCGCGGTGGCGCTGGACGCCGCGCCCACCGACGCCGTGCCGTCGCCCGACGTGGCCGCGACCGAGGGGGCGGCCCTGTTCGCCCGCGCGGTTCAACTGCTCGACAACGGCGACGACAGCGGTCTGGAGGCGCTGAAGCGCGCAGCCGATCTGGGCCATGCGGGAGCGCAACTGCGGCTGGCGGGTCTCTATCAGGACGGCGGCGCCGGACTGGCCCCCGATCCGGTCGAGGCGCGTACCTGGGCGCGGCGCGCGGCCGAGGGCGGCGAGGCCCGGGCCATGCACTATTACGCCATGCAGCTTTACGACGGCGAGGGCGGAGCTCGGAATCGCGTCGAGGCCCTGACCTGGCTCAAGAAGGCCGCGGAGGCCGGCCGCGTCGACAGCCAGTACAACGTCGCTCGCCTCTACGAGCAGGGCGACGAGGGGGTGGCTCCCAATGCGACCGAAGCCTTCAAGTGGTACATGATTGCGGCCCGACGCGGCGACCAGCAGGCCCTGGCGGCGGTGCAGCGGCTGACGCCCCTGACCTCGGCCGAGACCCGCCGCGTGGCGCGCGAAGCCGCCGACGCCTTCACGGTCGAGCCGGTCGCGTAACCGAGCGGGCTGAAAGGCCGGCGGGGGTGGCGGTTCGTCGCGGCCCTCGCTAAGACCAGAAGCCTAGTCGCCTTTCCGGCGCTGTTCTGCGTTCCCTTCCAGCCGAAGGCGCGTGCCGTGGATATTTACCTGCCGATCGCCGAGGTTTCGGTGAACTGGCCGCTCCTGGTGATGCTGGGGGCGCTGGTGGGCTTTGTCTCGGGCCTTTTCGGCATCGGCGGCGGCTTCCTGATGGCGCCGGTTCTGGTCTTCATGGGCATCCCCCCCACCGTGGCCGTCGCCAGCCAGGCCAGCCACGTCGTCGCCTCCTCGACCTCGGGCGTAATCCGCTATTCGGGCATGAAGGCGGTCGATTACCGCATCGGCGGCATCATGGCCGTGGGCGGGGCCCTGGGGGCGCTCGCGGGCGTCGAGCTGTTCCGCTATCTGCGCCTGCTGGGTCAGGCCGATCTGGTCGTGGCCCTTTCCTACCTGGTCTTCCTCGGCGCGATCGGCAGCATGATGCTGTACGAAAGCCTGAACCAGATCCTGCACCGGGTGCGCGGCGAGACCCCGCCGCGCAAGGAGCGACGTCGCCCCATGTGGCTGTACGGCCTGCCCTTGCGCATGCGCTTCCCGCGTTCGGGCCTCTACATCAGCGCCATTCCGCCCTTTGGCCTCGGCGTCTTCGCGGGCGTCCTGTCGGCCATCATGGGGGTGGGCGGCGGCTTCATCCTGGTGCCGGCAATGCTCTATGTGCTGCGGATGAAGGCCAATGTCGTGGTCGGGACCAGCCTGTTCCAGATCATCATCACCACGGCCATCACCACCATCCTGCAGGCCGGGCGCAACCAGACGGTGGACATCGTCCTGTCGACCATCCTGCTGCTGGGCGGGGTGGTGGGGGCCCAGTTCGGGGCCCGGCTGTCGGGACGGTTCCGCGCCGAGGAGATGCGCGCGGCCCTGGGGCTGATCGTCCTGCTGGTCGGCATCCAGATGGGGCTGGAGTTGTTCGTGCGGCCCAGCGACCTCTTCCTGCTGGCGCCGGGGGTGGGGGGCTGATGATTCAGGCCCTGCCGCCCGAACCCGCGCCCATCGTCGTTCCGGCCGAAGTCGGAACGGTTGAACGCTCGGTCGCCACCGAGGGCGAGGTGCGCGTCGCCGCCGCTCTGACCGACGCCCAGGTCCAGGTCGACTCCGGCTTCCGCGGCGCCTCCATCGTTCTGTATGGCGCGGTGTTCAATCCGACCGACACGCCCGCCGACGTGGTGGTGGTGGTGCGCGGCCCCGACGCCCCGGTGCGGCTGGTCAAGAAGACCCGCAACATGGGCGTCTGGCTGAACAGTCGTCCGGTCCTGTTCGAGGGCGCGCCCGGCTTCTACATGACCGCCTCGACCCGACCCCTGTCGGACGTGGCGGACTTCGGCCAACTTAGGCGTCTCGGCGTCGGCGTCGATCACCTGCGCATCGACGCGCCGCAGGAGAGCCGCACCGTCACCCGCTACGGCGTGCGCGACGTGGTGGTCAGCCGCCTGGGCGAGAACTACCTCGAATGGCGCCGCGCCGTGATCCGGCTGAAGGAGGCGGCGGCCCTCTACGACACCGATCCCGACGGGGTGCAGTTCGTCGACAAGGGCCTGTTCCGCGCCGAGGTCGAACTGCCGACCGTGGCCCCGACCGGAAAATACTACGCCGAGGTCTGGCTGTTTCAGGAGGGGGCGCCGGTGTCGGTGTCCAACCTGACCCTGACGGTCGAGAAGGTCGGGCTGGAGCGCGACATCTACGAGTTCGCCCATCGCCGGCCGTGGTCCTACGGCGTGCTGTGCGTGATCCTGGCGGCCCTGACGGGCTATGCGGCGTCGCGGGTGTTCAGGAGCAGGTAGGGTCGCTATCGCGCGCCGCGCGGCAGCGCGCTGCTTGAGCGACGTTGGAATGAAAGGGCGGCTCCGAGGAGCCGCCCTTTCCGTTCAGCCTGTCGTGAAGATCAGGCCGCCTTCTTCTCCGGGGCGAAGCGGCCGTAGAAGGTCTCGCCCTTGGCGGCCATCTCGCGCAGCAGTTGCGGGACCTGGAAGCGGTCGCCGTAGCGGGCGGCGTAGTCGTCGGCCCTGGCCACGAAGGCCTTGAGGCCGGTCTGGTCGATGAAGGTGATCGGGCCGCCGGTCCAGGGCGCGAAGCCCCAGGCCAGGATGGCGCCGACATCGGCCTCGCGCGGGTCGTCGATGACGCCCTCTTCCCAGCAGCGGGCGACCTCGATGGCCTGACGATACAGCAGGCGGTGCTTCTGGTCCTCGACCAGTTCGGGCGTCGAGTCGTTGATCGTGACCGGGGCCAGATCGGACAGGCCTGCCCACAGGGTCTTGGGCTTGGTGTCGTAGTCGTAGAAGCCCTTGCCGTTCTTGCGGCCGTAGCGGCCCAGGTCCTCGACCATCTTCTGCACGATATGGGCTCCGGGCAGCGGCACATAGGCGTCGCCCAGGTCGGCCTGGGTCTGCTTGGCGACCTTGACCGACAGGTCCAGCGCCACGTCGTCGTGCATTTCCAGCGGGCCGCGCGGCATGCCGGTCATGCGGCCGATGTTGTCGATCAGG
>NZ_DASWXW010000124.1:0-5794 GCF_036405315.1 Brevundimonas sp.
GTGCCGCAGGTCCATTCGCGGCCGATGGCGTCCTTGACGATGAAGTCCAGCTTGGGCGCGTAGAAGGCGCCGTCGCCCTCGGCGATGACCGGCTCGACCCCGGCGGCGCGGGCGGCTTCGGCCATCTGGGCCTCGGCCTTGTCCCAGAACTCATCCGAACCGGCGCGGACGTCGGGGCGGGTGGCCAGGTTGATGTAGGCCGTCTCCATGCCGAGGTCGGCGTGGACGCTCTTGGCCAGCTTGATGAACTCGGCCGTCTCGTCGACGATCTGGTCTTCGCGGCAGAAGATGTGGGCGTCGTCCTGGGTGAAGCCGCGCACGCGCATCAGGCCGTGCAGCGAACCCGACGGCTCATAGCGGTGGCAGGCGCCGAACTCGGCCATGCGCAGCGGCAGTTCGCGATAGGACCGCTGGCCCTGATCGAAGATCTGCACGTGGCCGGGGCAGTTCATCGGCTTGAGGGAAAGGGTCTCGCCCTCCACCGTCTCGCAGACGAACATGTTGGGACGGTACTTCTCCCAGTGGCCCGAGGCCTCCCAGAACTTGCGGTCCAAAACCTGCGGCGTCTTGACCTCGACATAGCCGGCGGCGTCCAGACGGCGGCGCATATAGGCCTCCAGCACGCGCCACAGGACCCAGCCCTTGGGGTGCCAGAAGACCATGCCCCGGCCCTCTTCCTGCATGTGGAAGAGTTCCATGGCGCGGCCCAGCTTGCGGTGGTCGCGCTTTTCCGCCTCTTCGATGCGCAGCAGATAGGCGTCCAGATCGGCCTGGGTGGCCCAGGCGGTGCCGTAGATGCGCTGCAGCTGGGCCTTGGACGAGTCGCCGCGCCAGTAGGCGCCGGCCAGCTTGGTCAGCTTGAAGGCCTTGCCGACGAACTTGGTGGTCGGGAAGTGCGGCCCCCGGCACAGGTCGGCCCACTCGCCCTGCTTGTAGACGGTGATGGTCTCCGTGCCCGGCAGGTCGCGGATCAGCTCGGCCTTGTAGGTCTCGCCGATCTTCTCGAAGTGGGCGATGGCCGTGTCGCGGTCCCAGACCTGACGCTCCAGCGGCGCGCCCCGGTCGATGATCTCGCCCATCTTCTTTTCGATCTTGGCGAAGTCGTCCGTCGAGAAGGGCTCGTCGCGGGCGAAGTCGTAATAGAAGCCGTCCTCGATGGCCGGGCCGATCGTGACCTGGGTGCCGGGGAAGAGCTCCTGCACGGCCTGGGCCAGGACGTGGGCGGCGTCGTGGCGGATGGTCTCCAGCGCCTCGGGATCGTCGCGCATCAGCAGGCGGAAGTCACCGTTCCCGTCGATGACGCGGTCCAGGTCGCGCTGCTCGCCGTTCCAGACGACCAGGGCCGCCTTCTTGGCCAACGAGGGCGAGATGGCGGCGGCCACGTCGCGGCCCGTCGAGCCGGCGGGATACTGACGCACGGCGCCGTCGGGGAATTTCAGTTCGATCATGACGGTCGTTCTTTTTCGATCTTGGCGGGCGGCACGGGATCATAGCCCGAACCGCCGAAGGGATGGCATTTACAGAGACGGCGCACGGTGAGCCATCCCCCCCGAACCGGACCGTGTTGCAGCAGGGCGTCGCGCCCATAGTCCGAACAGGTCGGCAGAAACCGGCACGACTGGCCGAAGAAGGGGGACAGCGTCACCTTATAGCCCCGATGGGCCGCGCGGACGCTGCGTTCGTAGAGAGACATCGGTCCCTTCGCCGGGGGCTCTGTTTCGGGTTCGCGCCGCTTATCCCTCTTCATCGCAGGGGGATCAACCGGACGAAGCCTTCAGGCCGCGCCGGCGAGGCGAGTTCGCGTATCGCTGTGGTGTTTCTCCAGCGCCTGGTTCACGGCTTCGAGCGTCGCTTCCAGCGCCACCATGGTCGAGGCGTGGCGCGCCGGATAGTCGGCGACCTGTTTCAGCACCCGCAGGCCCTCGAAGCGACCGACCGGACCGTCGCCGCCGGATTTCAGCATGGCCAGCATGGCGTCGCGGGCCGCAAGGATCTCCGCCGCCGAGGCGCCGAGGATGCTCTCGCCCACCACGCCCGCCGCCGCCTGACCCAGGGCGCAGGCCTTCACCGCCTGGGCGACGTCGCTGATGCGGCCCTCGCCATCCAGCACCACGTCCACGGTCGCCTTGGACCCGCACAGCTTGGCCACGCGCTCGGCGCTGCCTTGCGGCGCGGCCAGCCGCCCGCTGTGCGGCAGGTTGGCCGCCAGCGACAGGATGCGCGCGCTGTAGAGGTCGTCGATCATAGGAGAAAGATAGGCGCTCCGAACCGGAAGGTGAAGCGTTCCTGCTTTTACCCGCCCTGCACCGAGGACCAGGTGCGGGCTGTTCCGGTCTCGGCGACGGGGACGGCGGCGGCAGCAGACGCCGCCGCCGTCCGCTCCGCCAGCCAGCGCAGGTTGGCGTCGGCGGCTTCGGGCGGCAGGTCGCGGCGCAGGATGGCCTCGGCTTCGGCGGTCTTGCCCTGCAGACCCAGCGACAGGGCCAGGTTCTGGCGCACCTTCAGCGTCGCCGTCGGCTGGGCGGCGGCGCGGCGCAGCAGGATTTCGGCCGAGGGCGCATCGCCTTCGCCCATCCGGGCGATGGCGGCGTTGGTCAGGACGTCGGGATTGTCGGGCGACAGGCGCAGGGCCTCGGTCCAGGCCGCCTTGGCGTCGTCGGGGCGGCGCACCTGCTGATAGGCCACGCCCAGCAGCGACAGGGGGCGCCAGTCGCGTGGCGCGGCGGCGCGGGCCTGTTCCAGGGCGGCGATGCCGTAAAAGGCCTGACCGCGCGCGATGTGGGCGCGGCCGACCTCCAGCATGGCCTCGAGGTTGGCGGGCTGCACCAGCAGCACGCCCTGCGCCGTCTCGGCGGCCTGATCGAACTGGCCCATTTCGCGCAGGGCCTGGGCCAGGCGGACGCCGGCCACCGGGTCCATTGGATTGATCTGCTGTTCCTGCGCCCAGAAGACCGAGCGGCTGAGGGCGTCGGCGCGGTCGTAGCTGGCCCGCGTCGCGGCGTCGGCGGGCTGGCGCGCGGGCGCGGCGGCGGCCGGGGCCGGGGTCTGGGGCGAGGTCTGGGCCTGAACGGCGCCCGACAGGCTCACAAGAGCCAGCGTCATGGTTGCGGCGGCGGCGGCGGTGCGCGACATGGAGAGGGTCCGGACGGTTTCCTGCGGCCTCAGCGTCGCCCCTCCGGGTCAAGGTTTGGTTAATCGGCCTTTAAGGGCCGGAAAGGCTCGCCCCATGTCCGTCGCACACTCCGACCTGCTGATCGCCGCCTCCGACGCCGCCCGCCCGGTGCGCGTGGTCAAGGGTGGGCAGGCTCTGACCGGCAAGGCGGCCGCCTGGGCCGAGGCCAATGGCTTCACCGGCAAGGCGGGCCAGCTGCTGATCCTCCCCGGCGACGACGGCGCGGCGGCCGAGGCCCTGTTCGGCGCGGGCGAGGCCTTCGAACCGATGAGCGCCCGGTCCCTGCCGACCCGTCTGCCCGCCGGCGACTGGCGGCTGGAAGGCGTCGAGGGCGAGGCGGCGTCGCAAGCCGCCCTGGCTTTCGCCCTCGGCGGCTATCTGTTCGACCGCTACAAGGCCCGGCCCGAGCGCGCCCGCGCCCGTCTGGTGGCGCCCGCCGGTCTCGACCTGACCGAGACGCTGAACATCGCCGCCGCCGCCGCCCTGGCCCGCGAGATGGTCGACACCCCCGCCGCCGACATGGGGCCGCTGCAGATCGAGACCATCGCCCGCGAGATCGCCCAATCCGCAGGGGCCACGCTCACCGTCACGACCGGCGACGCATTGCTTGATGCAAGTTACCCGGCCGGTCACGCCGTCGGCCGCGCCGCCGCCCCGCACCGCGCGCCGCGCGTGCTGGAGATCGGCTGGAAGCTGGACCGCACCGACCTGCCGCTGGTGGCCCTGGTCGGCAAGGGCGTGGTGTTCGACACCGGCGGTCTGGACCTCAAGCCCGCCGCCGGGATGCGCAACATGAAGAAGGACATGGGCGGCTCGGCCCACGCCCTGGCCCTCGGCCGCCTCATCATGCAGGCCGATCTGCCGGTGCGGCTGGTGGTGCTGGTCGCCGCCGTCGAGAACGCGGTGTCCGCCGACGCCTTCCGCCCCGGCGACATCCTGTCCAGCCGCAAGGGCCTGACCATCGAGATCGGCAACACCGACGCCGAAGGCCGACTGATCCTGGCCGACGTGCTGACGCGGGCGGGGGAGCATGAGCCCGATCTGACGCTGGACTTCGCCACCCTGACCGGGGCGGCGCGCATGGCGCTCGGCCCCGAACTGCCGCCCCTCTACACCGACGACGAGGCGCTGGCCGAGGGCATCCTGTCGGCGGGCCGCGCGGTGGGCGATCCCCTGTGGCGGATGCCGCTGTGGGCCGGCTATCGCGCCTCGCTGGACAGCGAGATCGCCGACCTGCGCAATGATTCCGCCGCCTGGGCCCAGGCCGGGTCGGTGACGGCGGCGCTCTTCCTGCAGAAGTTCGCGCCGACGACGGGATCCTGGGCCCACATGGACATCTTCGCCTGGAACCCGCGCGCCCGTCCGGGCTGGCCGGAAGGCGGCGAGGCGCAAGGCCTGCGCGCCTGCTATCGCTACCTGCGCGACCGATTCGCCAAATAGCCAAGGCTGTTAACGCCCGATTTGGCTTCGGGGTTTACAAACGGCGGCTCACCCGCGTGAACCGCCGAGTCCCTGTTTGTCCGACGCCCTCGACCTGATCCCGCCCGGCGCGCCCCTGATCCTTCGGGACGGGGATCGCGTGGTGCTGGCCGAACAGGCGCTGGAAGGTCTGATGCGGGCCGAGGCCTATGCGCGGACCGAGGCCATGCATTGCCGGGTTCCGGTCGCGGACATCGTCTCGGACGCGGATCAGCGCATCGACCAACTGCTGCACGGCGAAGCCTTCGACGTGCTTCACCGTCAGGGCGATCGGGCCTGGGGCCGCGCGCGCCGCGACGGGATCGTCGGCTGGGTGGCGCTGGACGTTCTGTCGCCCGGCGCGCCCCTGGCCAGCCGCCGCGTCGCCTCCGTCACCGCCGCCCTGCCGCTGAACGCCCTGGTCGGCGAGACGGCCGAGGGGCTGAGCGAGCACGATCTTCAACCTGTCGGCGACTTCGAGCGCGAACCGGTCGCCGTGGCCGAACGCCTGTTGGGCCGTCCCCATGCGCTCGGTGCCCGTTCCTCGTTCGAGACCGACTGCTCGGGTCTGGTGCAGCAGGCCCTACTGGCCTGCGGTCTGCCCGGTCCGCGTCGGTCCGCCGGCCAGGCCGACCTGGGACGCCCCATAGCCCCGGATGCGGCCCAGCGCGGCGACCTGGTCGTCTGGATGGCTCCGGCGGGCGACGACTGGACCGGCCACTCGGCCATCATGGTCGACGCGGATCAGGTCATTCATTCGACCGGCGCGCGCGGCGGCGTGGTCATCGAGACCTTGGCCGAGGTCGAGGCGCGGCTGACCGGCGAAGGCTTCGCGTCAGCGGTTTTCCGGCGGATCTGACACTCTACTACCGCTCATCCCCGCGGAGGCGGGGACCCAGTGCTTTGGCTGCATCTGCGGCGCTGAAGTCGAAAGCGCACGCCGGGCGGGCGCGTCCGTGGCTCTCGTTGGGTCCCCGCCTCCGCGGGGATGAGCGGATTGAGGGAGCCCCCCCAGATGCAGAAAAAGGCGACCCGAAGGCCGCCTTTCCCCAATCGTTCGACTGTCGTCCGCGCCTTAGGCGGCGGGCGCCGCCGCCGGAGCCGCAGCGGCAGCGGCCGGAGCCGCGCCTTCCGCGGGAGCCGCCGCAGCGCCTTCGGCCGGAG
>NZ_DASWXW010000125.1:0-5590 GCF_036405315.1 Brevundimonas sp.
CTCCATGACGATGCGGCGCAGGCTTCCCATGCCGACGCCCAGGGCGCGCAGCGAGGCGAACTCCTTGATGTTGGCCATGATGGCCCCGCGCAGGGTCTGCCAGGTGATGGCCACGCCGATGATGATGCCCAGCACCACGCAGCCGCCGATGATGATGACCAGGATGCCTTCCTCGAACATGGCGCCGGCGTTGGCGTCGGCTAGTTCCTGACGGGTCCAGGCCTTCCACTGACCGTTGCCCATCTTGTTCAGCTCGGCGACGACGGCCGGGGCCTGGGCGGGGTCCTTGATCTTGATCATCAGCGGGCCGACGCGCGGGCCGGTGTCGGCCTGGCCCAGCATCCGCAGGGTGTCGCGCGACATGACCACGCCGGGCTGCATCATGTTGGGATAGCCGCGCGTCACGCCGACGACGGTGACGGTCTGGCCGTTGTACAGGGCCTTGTCGCCCAGCTTGACGCCCAGGGTGGTCAGGGCCGTCTCGTCGATCGCCACGGTGTAGGGCTGACGCAGGGCGTCGACCAGTTCCTGGGAATAGTCGGTCGGAATCGTGACCGAGCCGGGCGTGGTGTCGATGATGCTGGACTGGACGAATTTCTGACGCGGGGCGCCCTGGCGCGCGTTGTCGGCCTGGCTGCGGGTCGGATCGACCTCCTTGACCGACTGGAAGGTGCCGCCGGCGCCGTCCAGGGGTTGCACCTCGACCACGGCGGGGTGGTTGTAGGCCAGGGGGATGAAGCGGCGCGGCACGCCTGACGGCCCGTTGATCAGGCTCTTGGCGCCGGGCTGCAGGATCATGATGTCCGCGTTCGAGCGTTCGATCTGGGCGGTGAAGCCCTTGCCGATGCCGATGAAGACACCGGTCATCGCCAGCACGAGCAGACCCGAAAGGGCCAGCGCCATGACGGCGGCCATATAACGTCGCCACTCAAAGAGCAGCGTGGATAGCGCGAGTGACATGACGCGTCTCAAACCCCTGACTTGCAGCGTTATCTGACCGCGCACGACGCCGGGGCCAAGTTAAATCGGGGTAAGGCTGCGGCTTCCCCCCGAAGCCTTGCGGCACTATGGGGGCTTGAGGCCCGTCCTTTGACGGCGCTAGTTACACAATAACAGACGCGAGGCGCCGGGCCTTGCGCGCCGGGAGAGCCATATGTCGCTTCGCCGCACCGTTTCCTTCACCGCCTCGCTGGCCGCCCTCGGGATGGCCGCCGTCCTGGTCAACGCCCCCGCGACCTCGGCCCGCGCCGACGAGGGGATGTGGACCTTCGACAACTTCCCGATCCAGACGGTGAACGACAAGTATGGCACGCGCATCGACCAGGCCTGGCTGGACCGCGTGCGCAACGCCGCCGTGCGCCTGCAGGGCTGCTCGGCCTCGTTCGTCTCGGGCGAAGGCCTGATCCTGACCAACCACCACTGCGTCATCTCCTGCGTTCAGGACCTGTCCACGGCCCAGAACGACTACGTCAAGAACGGCTGGATGCCGGCCACGCGCGAGGAAGAGAAGAAGTGCCCCGGCCAGACCGCCGAGGTCCTGACCGACATCACCGACGTCACCGACCGCGTCCTGGGCGCTGGCGCGGGGCTCGAAGGCGCCGCCTTCGTTCAGGCCCGCGCCGCCGAGATCGACAAGATCCAGAAGGAAGCCTGCGGCGACGACCGCAAGCTGACCTGCCAGGTCATCAGCTTCTATCGCGGCGGCAAGTACGCCCTCTACAAGTTCCGCAAGTACGAGGACGTGCGTCTGGCCTTCGCGCCGGAGTTCCAGGCGGCCTTCTTCGGCGGCGACCCGGACAACTTCAACTTCCCCCGCTACGCCCTCGACGCCGCCTTCCTGCGCGCCTACGAGGACGGCAAGCCGGTCGCGACCCCGAACCATCTGAAGTGGAACGCCAACGCCCCGGCCGAGGGCGACGTGACCTTCGTCGCCGGCAACCCCGGCACCACCCAGCGTCTGCTGACCATGAGCCAGCTGGAGCGTCTGCGCGACCAGCAGCTCCCGACCTCGCTGATCCAGAGCTCGGAACTGCGCGGCCGTCTGATCGAATATTCGACCACGGGCGAAGAAGAAAAGCGCGTCTCGGTCGACCCGATCTTCGGTCTCGAGAACAGTTTCAAGGTCTATTACGGCCAGCAGGGCGCTCTGACCGACCCGGCCTTCATGGGCAAGAAGCGCGCCGAGGAAGCCGAACTGCGTCAGCGCGTCGCCGCCGACCCGGCCCTGGCCGAGCGCATCGGCGATCCGTGGGCGGATCTGGAGAAGGTCCAGGCCGCGGCCCGCGACCTCTACATGCCCTACCGCCAGCTGGAAGGCAGCGCCGGCGGCGGTTCGACCCTCTATTCTTACGCCCGCGCCATCGTCCGCGCGTCCAAGGAGCGCGCCAAGCCGCTCGCCGAGCGCCGCGCCGGCTACGCCGACAGCGACATCGCGGCGCTCGGCCGTCGTCTGGCCTCGGAAGCCCCGATCGCCAAGGGCGTCGAGGAGATCCAGCTGTCCTTCTGGCTGTCCAAGACCCGCGAGTACCTGACCGTCGACAACGCCAACGTGAAGGCGATGCTGGGCCGCGAGAACCCCGAGGGCATCGCCGCCCGCCTGGTCGAGACCAAGCTGATCGATCCGGCCTTCCGCGCCCAGGCCCTCGCCATGACGCCGGAACAGCTGGCTTCGTCGGGCGACCCGATGATCGCCTTCGTCCTGGCCAATGACGACGCGGCCCAGGCCGTCCGCACCCAGTGGGACGCCGCCGTCAACGCCCCGACCGCCCGCGCCGCCGAAAAGGTCGCCCAGGCCCGCTTCGCCGTCTATGGCGACAACCTGTATCCCGACGCGACTTTCTCGCTGCGCCTGTCCTATGGTCAGGTGAAGGGCTGGACCTATCGCGGCGTGACCGTGCCGCCCTTCACCTACATCGGCGGCCTGTACGAGCGCGCCACCGGCGCCGAGCCGTTCAACGCGGCCCAGCGCTTCCTCGACGCCGAGAGCCGGGTCAACAAGAACGTCGTCTATGACTTCGTCTCGACCAACGACATCATCGGCGGCAACTCCGGTTCGCCGGTGATCAACGCCAAGGGTGAAGTGATCGGCGCCGCCTTCGACGGCAACATCCACTCGCTGGGCGGTTCGTTCGGCTACGACGGCGAACTGAACCGCACGGTGACGGTCTCGACCGCCGCCGTCACCGAGGCTCTGCGCAACGTCTACAACCAGCCGCGCCTGCTGCGCGAACTGGGCGTGACGCGCTAAGGGTTTGAGCGCGGCGCCCGATCCAGACGCCGCGCCTCTCCCTCCCCTTCATGGGGAGGGTGGTCGCGCAGCGACCGGGTGGGGAGGGCGTGGTGATGCGAACGCCGCGCCTGACTTGCCTTGCCGCCCCCACCCGGTTTCGCCCTTCCGGGCTCAACCACCCTCCCCATGAAGGGGAGGGAGAAGGTTACGCCCCCGTCTGACGCAGCGCCCTGCTAGCTTCTTTTGAACGGCGCGCGCATTTCAGACTATTCAGACGAATTGGACTCTGTTTTTTCCTCGCCAGAGTCTGAACCAGGAGTTCTCCATGCGTCACATGCTCTTCGCCTCGGCCGCCGTCCTGGCCTTCGCCGCCGCCTCTTCCGCCAAGGCCGAGGAGGGCATGTGGACCTACGACAACTTCCCCATCGCCCGCGCCAACCAGACGCTGGGGACCTCGATCGACCAGGCCTGGCTGGACAAGGTCCGTCTATCGTCGGTCAAGTTCGGCGGCTGCTCGGCGGGCGTCATCTCCGGCGAAGGCCTGGTGATGACCAACAACCACTGCGTCGCCACCTGCGTCGCCAACCTGTCGACCCCGCAGGTGCAGTACGCCGAGACCGGCTTCACCCCGCGCAGCCGCGAGGAGGAGCTGAAATGCCCCGGCGCCACGGCCGAGATCCTGACCGAGATCGTCGACGTCACCGCGCGCCTGCACAAGGCGGGCGAGGGTCTGGAGGGGCAGGCCTTCACCCAGGCCCGCGAGGCCGAGGCCGGCCGCATCGAGACCGAGGCCTGCGGCGATGATCCCAAGATCCGCTGCCAGGTCGTCAGCCTGTATCGCGGCGGCCAGTTCAAGCTCTACAAGTACCGCAAATACTCCGACGTGCGCCTGGCCTGGGCGCCGGAAGACCGCGCCGCGACCTTCGGCGGCGACCTGGACAACTTCTCCTTCCCGCGCTTCGCCATCGATGCGGCCTTCATCCGCCTCTATGAAGACGGCAAGCCCGCCGCGACGCCGATCCACTTCACCTGGAACGCCAGCAAGCCGACCGAGGGCGAGCCCGTCTTCATCACCGGCAACCCCGGCTCGACCCAGCGCCTGCTGACCCAGGCCCAGCTGATGACCATCCGCGACGTGGTCCTGCCGATGGATCAGCTGATCGCCTCCGAGCTGCGCGGCCGTCTGATCCGCTATTCCGAGGAGGGCGAGGAGCAGGCCTTCATCGCCATGGACCCCATCGTCGGCGTCGAGAACACCTACAAGCGCGGCCTGGGCCGGATGCGCGCCCTGACCGACCCCGCCTTCATGGCCGCCAAGGCCGAGGCCGAGGCCGACTTCCGCGCCCGCGCGGCGGGCGGCGCGACGGATCCGTGGGCCACGCTTGAAGGGGTCCAGCCCCTGGCGCGCGAGCTCTACGCCCCGATGGCCCTGCTGGAAGGCGGCACCGGCATGGGCACGACCTCGGTCGCGGGCGGCTCGCCTTTGTTCCAGTGGGCGCGGACCATCGTGCGCGGCGCCCAGGAGCGCGCCAAGCCGTCGGACCAGCGTCTGGGCGAGTTCGCCGACAGCCGCCTGCCGGGCGTGCAATCCGGCCTCTTCGCCGAGCGCCCCACCTATGCGGCGCTGGAGCAGATCCGTCTGGAATGGTGGCTGTCCAAGACCCGCGAATGGCTGACCGTCGACAGCCCCTACGTCCGCACCCTGCTGGGCAAGGAAAGCCCGGAGGCCCTGTCGGCCCGCCTGATCGAGGGCACCAGGCTGGCCGACCCGGCCGTGCGCCGCGCCCTGTGGGAAGGCGGCCTGCCTGCCGTCCAGGCCTCGACCGATCCGCTGATCCAGTACGTCCTGGCCATCGACGCCGACGCCCGCGCCGTCCGCGCCGACTGGGACAACAAGGTCAAGGCCCCGACCGACCGCGCCTCGGAACAACTGGCCGCCGCCCGCTTCAATACCTATGGCGACGCCGTCTATCCCGACGCCACCGGCACCCTGCGCCTGACCTACGGCCGGGTCGAGGGCACGGACGTGCCGGGCCAGCGCATCGGCGCCTTCACCACCTTCGCCGGCCTTTGGGACCGGGCGACGGGGGCCGAGCCCTTCAATGTCGCGCCTAAGCTGCTGGCCGCCAGGGACCGCATCGACCCGAACGCGGTGATGAACATGGCTGTGTCGTCCGACACCATCGGCGGCTCGTCGGGCTCGCCCGCCGTCAACGCCAGGGGCGAGATCATCGGCGCCAACTTCGACTCCACCGTCCTGACCCAGCGCAACGCCTACGGCTATGACCGCAACGTCAACCGCAGCGTCATCGTCACCACCCAGGCCGTGACCACGGCCCTGCGCGACGTCTACGGCATGGA
>NZ_DASWXW010000126.1:0-5641 GCF_036405315.1 Brevundimonas sp.
TTGTTTCCGGGCGTCCTCTGGACGTGCATCAATATCGGCCACGCGGTTCCTTGCCCGGTCCGTTCATGTGAAGAGTTGGATCAGATAGCGTTCCCGTTCCGTTTTCGCCAGCTATGCTGAGGCTAATGCGGCCCGAGATTCTCTTTCCCCTGTTCGCGGACGTCTCCACCCTGAAGGGCGTGGGCCCCAGAAGCGCGCCCTTGGTGCAGAAACTGGCAGGTCCGCTGGTGCGCGACGTGCTGTTCCTGTCGCCGTCCGGGATCATCCAGCGTCGC
The DNA here is from genome assembly GCF_036405315.1 of Brevundimonas sp. Classification (GTDB taxonomy): domain Bacteria; phylum Pseudomonadota; class Alphaproteobacteria; order Caulobacterales; family Caulobacteraceae; genus Brevundimonas. The sequence continues at coordinate 276 of NZ_DASWXW010000126.1, forward strand.
CGCACGACCGCCGCCGCCGCCATCGAGGGCGAGATCGGCGTCTTCGACGTGCTGATCGACCGGCTGATCCCGCCGCACAAGATCGGCGCGCCCCTGAAGATGCGGGCGTCGGACGACACCGGCTTCGTCCACCTGATCTGGTTCGCCGGCTCGCCGCGCCATATCGAAAGCCTGGCCCCGCGCGGCGAACGACGGCTGGTGACAGGCAAGGTCGAGCGCTTCAACAACGAGGTGCAGATCGCGCACCCCGACTACATCCTGCCGCTGGAGAAGGCGGACGAGATCCCGCTGTCCGAACCCGTCTATCCGGCGACCCAAGGCCTGACCTCACGCGTGGTGCGCAAACTGGCGCAAGGCGCGCTGGCCGCTGCTCCCGAGCTGGCCGAGTGGCAGGACGCCGCCTGGCTGTCGGCCCGGCGCTGGCCCGGCTGGCGCGCGGCGCTGGAGACGCTGCACGCCCCGACCGCGGAAATGGACCTGACGCCGGAAGCCCCGGCACGTCAGCGTCTGGCCTATGATGAGCTGTTCGCGCACCAACTGGCCCTGGCGCGCCGTCGCCGCGCGCGCCAGGTCACACCGGCCGCACGGATCACGGCGGGCGAGGCCTCGCAACGGATGCGGGCCGCCCTGCCCTTCACTCTGACCGGCGCTCAGGCGCGCGCCGTCGAGGAGATTCGCGCCGATCTGGCCTCCGGCGAGCAGATGGGCCGCCTGCTGCAAGGCGACGTCGGCTCGGGCAAGACCGCCGTCGCGGCCCTGGCGCTGGCCGACGCCGCCTCCAGCGGTTTCCAGTCCGCCCTGATGGCCCCGACCGAAATCCTGGCGCGTCAGCACTATCAACGCCTCGCCCCGATGCTGGAAGAAGCGGGGGTCACGACCATTCTGCTGACCGGCCGCGACACGCCAGCCGAGCGACGCAAGCGGCTGGCCGCCCTGGCCTCGGGCGAGGCCGAGGTCGCCATCGGCACCCACGCCCTGTTTCAGGACGCGGTGCAGTTCAAACGCCTGGCCCTAGCGGTTATCGACGAACAGCACCGCTTCGGCGTCAACGAGCGCCAGCGGCTTCAGGCCAAGGGCGATCCGGCGTTGGGCGGCGTCCATCTGCTCACCATGTCGGCCACGCCCATCCCGCGCACGCTGGAACTGACCCAGTACGGCGAGCTGGAGGTCAGCCGCCTGATGGAAAAACCGCCGGGCCGCACCCCCGTCGCCACCGCCGTGGTGCCTCTGGTCCGCATCGGCGAGGTCGCCAAACGGCTGAAGGCGGCGATCGACAGCGGGGCTCAGGCCTACTGGATCTGTCCTCTGGTGGCGGAATCAGAAGCCATCGACCTGGCCGCCGCCGAGGAACGCGCCGCCGACCTGCGCCGCATCCTTCAAGTCGAGGTCGGCCTGGCCCACGGCCAGATGCCGGGCGCCGAGCGCGAGGCGGTTATGGCCGAGTTCGCCGAGGGCCGCATCCCGCTTCTGGTCGCCACGACGGTCGTCGAAGTCGGCGTCGATGTCCCCAACGCCTCCATCATGGTCATCGAACACGCCGACCGTTTCGGCCTGGCCCAACTTCACCAACTGCGCGGCCGCGTCGGACGCGGGGCCAAGTCCAGCTCCTGCATCCTGTTGTACGGCGGTCAGGACGGCGCGTTGGGCGAGACCGCGCGGGAGCGGCTGGAGACCCTGCGCCGCACTGAAGACGGCTTCGAGATCGCCGAGGAGGACTTCCGTCTGCGCGGCGGCGGCGACCCTCTGGGTCTGAAGCAGAGCGGCTTCCCCGCCTATCGTTTCGCCGATCCGATCAAGCATCGCTCGCTGATGCTGGCGGCGTCGGACGACGCTCGCCTGATCCTGGGACGCGACCCTGAGTTGACCAGCCCGCGCGGTCAGGCCGTGCGTGTGCTGGAAGCCCTGTTCGACTGGCGCAACGAGCGCCCAGGCATCGATTAGGCGGCAGGCGCCTGCCCGGCCTTCCAGGCCGCCAGCCGAGCCAGCGCATCGGCCTCGACGTCGGCATAAAACAGGTTGTAGGGCCGCGCCTTGCGGCGATCAGCCCATCCGCTGAACTCGCGGAAGGATTCCGACTTGAGCACCGTATGGCGCAGCAGGCCGTCACGGCATTGCGTGGCGATCTGGCGATCGATGAAAGCGGGACGCACGCCCCACTCGAGGCCGGTGGCGTTGGCCGCGCCCAGATGGCGTCGCGCGGGGATCGCCGCACCGTCATCGCTGCCCGACACCGGGTTTACGCACAGAGCCGGACGCTCGCCCAGTTCGACCAACTGGCTGCGATCATTCCAGACCAGGGCGCGCCTCAGCCGCCGCTTGGCGGCGCCCTCGTCGCCCTCGCCCACCTGGGACCAGCCGACGACGCAGTCTGTCTGATCGCGCATATGGCAGGCGGCGATCGGCGCTGTCTGATCCAGACCTACGATGGCGTCCATCAAGTAGACGGCGACCAGACGTCGGCGCAGACCTGCGTCCTGGGCCACACGCTCATGAACCAGGCGCGCAATCAGATCCGCGCCCTGCTCCACGCCCGCCAGGATGATCGGACCGTCAGGATGGGCGACCAGCCATTGATCGAAGGCCTTGTCCACGTCGCCATAGGCGAAGGCGCGGGCTTCGCGCGCATCCTCGCGCAAGGTCAGGCGCGTGTAGAGGCTGGCCTGCCTGTAGCGGGGCGCACTGATGGCGCCGGCGCGCGCAAACGGACCTGCATAGTTCGGAATCACCACCCGCTTCAGATAGGCGTCAGCCCTGCGGTCGCCGATCGGACCGTTCCAGCCGCTCCCGCCGTCGAAGGTGGTCGAATGGACGAAGAAGATGGCTGCGTCTTCAGCCCCCGGCGCGCGGGCGTCCCGCAGCGCCCAGGCCGACGGTTGGCCATAGTCGGGCGCAGGCGGGGGCTCATAGGTCTGGAACGGGATTTGGGGATCCAGACCCGCTTTCAGGATGTCGCCGCGCCAGACGACGACAGCGGCCACCAGGATGAAAACGAGCGCAAAGCCCGTGTAGCCGACCCATTGCCGCAAGGTCAGGCTGGGCATCTTCATCGATAGGGGTCCGACTGGGACAGGAAGTCCTGAACGTAGCGACGTACGCCCTCTTCCAGCGGCGTCGACTGGCCGTTGAAGCCGACCGCACGGATACGGTCCATGCTGGCCTCGGTGAAGTACTGATACCGGTCGCGGATCGTCTCGGGCATGTCGATATAGGCGATCGACGGCTCCTTGCCCGCCGCCGCGAAGGTCGCGCGCGCCAGGTCGGCGAAGGAGCGCGCCTGACCCGATCCGGCGTTGAACACGCCCGACACGTTCGGCGTCTGCAGCAGCCAGTCGATGATGTTCACCACGTCATCGACGTAGACGAAGTCGCGCAGCTGGCCGCCGTCGGGATAGTTGGGGTTGTGCGAGCGGAACAGACTGACCGTCTCGCCGGCCTGAACCTTGGGCCAGATCTGGGCCACGACCGACTTCATCCCGCCCTTGTGCCCCTCGTTCGGGCCGTAGACGTTGAAGAATTTCAGCCCGGCCCACTGGCGCGGCGCTTGGCCGCGATCCGCCTGGCGCACGGCATACTGATCGAACAGGTATTTCGAATAACCATAGGCGTTTAGAGGACGAAGCGCATTCAGGCTCTCAGGATCGTCTCGATCCCCGAACCCAGCCTCGCCGTCGCCATAGGTGGCCGCCGAGGAGGCGTAGATCATCCGCACATTGCGCAGCGCGCACCAGTCCCAGATGTCGCGCGACAGGCTGAAGTTGGTGCGCAGGATCAGGTCGGCGTCCGGCTCGGTCGTCGAGGAGATGGCGCCCATGTGCACCACGGCCTCGATCCGTTCGGCGTGACGCTCCAGCTGCTCGAACAGCTCCTCCGGTGCCCAGAGGTCGGCGATGGGATGCTTGGCGATGTTCTTCCACTTGGCGAGATCGGCCGTCTCCAGCCGGTCGCAGACGACCACGTCCCAGGCGTCGCTCTCGCACAGGCGAGCCACAATGTTGGAGCCGATGAAGCCCGCCCCACCCGTCACCACGATCATGCGAGGGGTCATTCAGCAGCTCCGGTCGTCATCTTCTCAATGGTCTTGGTCGTCGAATAGCCGTCGGCGAAATTGGCCAGACGGACCACGCCGCCCCAGCTCTCGACCTCCGTCGCGCCGACCACCTTGTCCTTGGTGTAGTCCGCGCCCTTGATCAGGACGTCGGGCCGCAACCGCTCGATCAGGGCCATGGGCGTGGGGTCGTCAAAGGCCGTCACCCGGTCCACGCTGGCCAGACCGCCGATGACGACGGCGCGGCTGTCCAGATCATTGACCGGACGCCCCTCGCCCTTCAGGCGGCGCACCGAGGCGTCGGTGTTCAGCGCCACCACCAGGCGGTCACACCAACTGCGCGCCTGGGCCAGATAGGCCACGTGACCGCGGTGCAGAATGTCGAAACAGCCGTTGGTGAAGCCGACCTTAAGGCCCTGACGCTTCCAAGCCTCGACCTGATCCGACAGCTCGTCCAGCGGCGTGACCTTGGACTGGGCCAGGGCCGCGTGCTGGCTCATCTCGGCCTCAATCAGCTCGGCGGGGGTGACGACGGCGGTGCCGCTCTTGCCCACCACCACGCCCGAGGCGAGGATGGCGAACTGCACCGCCTGTTCCAGCGTCGCGCCCGCGCCCAAAGCGAGGCCCAGCGCCGCGAGGCAGGTGTCGCCTGCGCCGGAGACGTCGAACACCTCGCGCGCCCGACCGGGAAAGTGGGTGACGCCGCCGCCGCGCCGCGCCAGGGTCATGCCCTTGCCCGCCCGGGTGACGATGACGGCCTTGGCCGTGGTGGCGTCCAGCAGGGCCGCCAGCGCCGCCTCGACCTGTTCGTCGGTTTCGGTCGGCAGGCCGGTAGCCCCGGCCAGTTCGCTGGCGTTGGGCTTAATCAGATCTACCGCGCCATAGCGGGCGAAGTCGCGCCCCTTGGGGTCCACGATGACCGGGGCGCCGTATTCACGACCCGCCCACAGCGCGGCCTCGATGAGGGCCTCGCCCACCACGCCCTTGGCGTAGTCCGACAGCAGGATGGCCTTGGCGCCCTTGAACACGCCCTTGTCGTCATAGGCGGCGGTCGAGGGCTGTTCATCGTCCAGCCGCAATAGTTGCTGACCAGAGGCGACAAAGCGCGTCTTGACGATGGTGGCGGCGCCCTCGGGGCGGACCAGGGCGTCCTCGACCCGATCCTCGGCGGCGATCAGGTCGGTCAGTTCGGCGCCCGCCGCGTCCTGCCCCGCCACGGCGCCCAGCCGGGCGAAACCGCCCAGGGCCGCGACGTTGCGCGCCACATTGCCCACGCCGCCGGGCATGGCCACGGTGCGGCGCGCGCGCAGGACCGGGATCG
>NZ_DASWXW010000127.1:0-2179 GCF_036405315.1 Brevundimonas sp.
CGCCGTTCTGCGCCGCCCCGTCCGCGCGGACGAGGCGATGGATCGGGGACTGGCCTTCGAGGGCTGGACGCTGGAGGTCGAGGCGCGGCGGCTGTCCGATCCGGGAGGAGAGGCGGTGGAACTGACGGCAGGCGAGTTCGCCCTGCTGCTGACCTTCATGCGGTCAGGCGGGCGTATCCTGAGCCGCGACCAGATCCTGGAGAACACCCACGGGCCTCTGGCCGAGAACTTCGACCGGGCCGTCGATCTGGCGGTCAGCCGTCTGCGGCGCAAGCTGGATCGGCCGGGGCAGGCGCCGCTGATCGAGACGGTGCGCGGGGCGGGCTATCGCTTCCGCGCGACGGTGCGACGATGAGCACGCTGTCCATCCGCACCCTGACGGCGGGCTTCACTGTCGCGGCCATCCTGCTGTGCCTGACGGTCGCCTTCGTCATCGCCCTAGCCTTTCCCGCCCCGCCGCCCGCGCGGGTGACGCTGGCCGAGGCGCAGGCGGCCCTGAACGATGAAGCGGAGACGGGCTGGCGGCGTCACGTCGTCGCCGCGCCGCCGTTTGAGGCCGCGCGCGCCGGCCAGGCTCTGGTGGCCCAGGCCGGGCTGGCGGTGCTGCTGGACGCGCCGATGGCCGAGGTACGGGTGCGACCGCTGAGTCCCGAGCGCGTTCCGGCGGGCGGCTCCCTGCCGCCTGCGCCGTCGGAGGGACTGAAGGCCCTGCTGGCGAGCATGGCCCTTTCGCCGGGGATGAGCTTCGCCTCCTTCGAGGCGGCGGCGCGTCAGGCGGACGGGCGCTGGGCGGTGGTGGCGCCGCCGTCGCCGTGGCTGACGCCGCAGCGGTCGCGCATGGGGCTGGCCTTCCTGATCGCCGCCGCCGTTTTGTTGCCGCTGGCCCTGTGGGGGGCGGGACGGCTGGCCGCGCCCTTCCAACGGCTGGCCGAGGCGGCGCGCGGCGATGAACCCGCGACGGCCTTCGTCGGCGGCCCGCGCGAGGCGGCGGAAGCGGCCCGTGCATTGGACGCGATGCGCGAACGGCTGGGCGAGGCCTTGAAGGAACGCACCGCCATCATGGCCGCCGTGGCCCACGACCTGAGAACACCGTTGACCGGCCTGCGTCTGCGGGTGGAGGGGCTGGCGGAAGTCCCGCGCGAGGCCGCCGTCGCCGACATCGCCCGGATGGAGCGGCTGATCGCCCAACTGTTGACCTATGTGCGCGGCGAGGAGGCGCCATGGACGTCCGAGCCTTTGGACCTTGCCGATCTGGCGCGTGAATGCGTGGCGCGACAGGTGGCGATGGGACGAGACGTGACGCTGGTGGCGGACGGCGAGCATCTGGTTCGCGGCGATCGGGACCAGTTGGAGCGCGCCCTGGCCAATCTGATCGACAATGCGGTGCTGTATGGCGACCGGGCCGAGATCGCTGTGACGTCGGAAGGTGGAGAGGTCGTCGTCGTCATCGACGACGGAGGGCCGGGCCTGCCGCAGGATCAGCTGGAGGCGGTCTTTACCCCCTTCCGTCGCCTGGAGGCCTCGCGCAGCCGCGCCACCGGCGGCGCCGGGCTGGGCCTGTCCATCAGCCGATCGATCGTGGAGCGCGGCGGCGGCACGGTCGTACTGCGCCCTGGACCTGTCGACGGAACGAGAGCGTTGGTGCGCCTGCCGGGCATTGTCCTTGCCGGCGTCGCCCGATGAAGAGCGGGGAGCGTCCCGGGTACGCGAAGATTCGCAGGTCGTTCTGATCTAGTCGTGCGGGCCGTTAGGCTTTAGCAAGATGTGAACGAGGCGGGGCGGTGGATGTTTCGGGCGTCCGCCGCCCCGCTTCCGTATGGACGGACAAGGCTCGGACGGTCGGGGGGACGGTGTTCCGACGGGGTGGGCCGAGTGCAGTTGGAACATTGAAAATGAACCGAATATTCGCCTACCTCATCATCGGCGCCATGATCCTGGGCGTGCTGGTCGGCTGGGGGGTCAACCAGTCCCTGAGCGCCGATCAGGCGGCGGCGGCGGCCAAGAATCTGTCGCTGATCACCGACGTCTTCCTGCGTCTGATCAAGATGATCATCGCGCCCCTGGTCTTCACCACCCTGGTGGCGGGCATCGCCCACATGGAGGACGCCGCCTCGGTCGGCCGCATCGGCGTCAAGACCATGACCTGGTTCATCGGCGCCTCGGTGGTGTCGCTGCTGCT
>NZ_DASWXW010000128.1:0-7320 GCF_036405315.1 Brevundimonas sp.
CACCTCGGGCTCGGCCGCCTATAACCTCGGCCTGTCGAACCGTCGTTCGCGCACCGTCGCCGACGCCCTGGTCGCCCAAGGCGTCAACGGCGGCGTCATCGCCCTCGACGGCAAGGGTGAGACCAACCTCGCCAAGGCCACTGCTGACGGCGTGCGCGAGCCGCTCAACCGTCGCGCCACCATCGACATCAACTTCTAAGGTCCAAGGACCCCGGAGCGACCTTACGGTCAGGCTTCGGGGTCCGACGCCCTCGAATGTCGAAAGATCCGGCCGCCGGTCTCGTCCAGAGCCGGCGGCCTTCTCTTTAGGACGAAAGCAAAACCGTATCCTGTGCCTCCACACGCCTTGTCATCGCAGGGCGCTTGGCACTAGGAAGGGGCTGTTCCTCAGAAAGATACTCAGCGTTTGCTCGCGCCATTTGATCCTGATCAGCCGAACGCAATACCGCTGGTGCAGGCGGATTTGCGCGGCCGCCGGTTTTTGATCGTCACGGCCCCGTTCGGCGGGTTCGGGCGTCTGCTGGCGCAAGCTGTCGCCGCGCGCGGCGGCGAAGCCATGCGCATGATCTTCAACGCCGGAGACCTGACGACCTGGCGCCGCCGGGGCGGCGTGGTGTTCCGCGACGATGTCCGGCGTTGGCCCGCCCGGGTGCGCGAACTGGCGCGTGAGTTTACGGACATCGTCGTGTTCGGCGAGGGCGGTCCCTATAATCAGGGCGTGCTGGCCCAGGCCGACAGCCTGAACGCCCGCGTCTGGGTGCTCGAGAACGGCTACTTCCGCCCCGATTGGATCACGCTGGAGCGGAACGGCGTCAACGGCTCCAGCGGCCTGCCGCGCTCCGCCGCCGGCTACGTCGTGCCGGGGCCTGAACTGCCGGTGACGCGTCCGGTCGGCAAGATCCTGCCGCATCACGTCTTCAACATCAGCTTCTATCATGCGGTGCAGCCGCTGGGCTGGGCGGTCTTCCCGCGTTACCGCCACCCTTATACGGTCTCGCCGTGGCGGCAGTTTTTCGGTCATATCCGGCGCTATTTCGGCCTGGCGACGCGACCCAAGCAGTCCTGCGACGCCGATGTGATCCGCGCGCGCGGTCCCTTCTTCATCGCCTGCCTTCAGCGCGAAGGTGACGCGCAACTGCTGCGCTATTCCTCCTACGCCGACAACACGGCCTTCCTGGCCGAGGTTATGGGCAGCTTCGCGCGCCACGCGCCCAAGGACTGCCGGCTGGTGGTCAAGAACCATCCTCTGGATCCGGGGCTGTCGGATCTGGAGCACATGACCCGCTGCCTGGCGGTTGAGCGCGGTCTGGACGACCGGGTCGATTTCATCGACGGCGGCAACCTGGCCCAGCTGTGCCGCGCCTCGCAGGGCATGGTGGTCAACAATTCCAGCGCGGCCCTGTCGGCGCTGGGGTTCCGCACCCCGGTCAAGGTGCTGGGCGACGCCTTCTTCGACTTCGAGGGGTTGACCGACCAGCAGCCGCTGGACGGTTTCTGGGGCGCGCCGGTCGCCGCCGATCCCAAGCTGTTCACGGCCTTCCGAGCCCACGTGATCGCGCGCAGCCAGATCAACGGCAACTATCATGAGCCGCGCGCCATGCGCCCGACCGCCGGCCTGATCGCCGACGCCTTCGCCCTGCGCGCCGACTGACGCCGCCCTCCGGCCAGTGGTGAAAATCCTCCACAGGGGTGTGATGTTATAGCCACCCCTGATGGCTGTCATATCACTGTCACACGACTGTCGTCCAAACTTCCCGCAGCGGCCTTAAGGCCCAGCTCATCTCGACAGGCTTCACGGCCTGCCGCGCATGGCGCTACGCCTTCATCACTGGGGATACCAACAGATGACCAACCGCAAACAGCTGTTCTGGGCGACGACCGCCCTGATGAGCGGCGTTCTCATGGCCGGCGCCGCCTCGGCCCAGTCCACCGCCAGCCAGATGGCCGACGAGCGCGCCACCAACCTCGGCGAAGTCGTCGTGACCGGCGCGCGCGGTCCGCGCGCCATCGAAGGCGTCGTCGCGGAAACCAATCCGAAGTCGCGCGCCAGCATCACCGAAGCCTTCATCGGCACCCAGGCCGCCGGCCAGACGATCCTGAACTCGATCAACCTGCTGCCGGGCGTCAACTTCACCAACAACGACGCCTTCGGCTCGGCTGGCGGCGACCTGACGATCCGCGGCTTCGACGCCGCCCGCGTTTCGCTGACGCAAGACGGCATTCCGCTGAACGACACCGGTAACTACGCGATCTATTCCAACCAGCAGCTGGACCCGGAACTGATCTCGCGCGCCTCGGTCAACCTCGGCACGACCGACGTCGACAGCCCCACCGCTTCGGCCACCGGCGGCACCGTCAACTACGTCACGCGTCGTCCGGCCAAGGACTTCGGCGTCATCCTGCAGCCCTCGCTCGGCGAGTACGGCTACAAGCGCATCTTCGCCCTGCTGGACACCGGTGAAGTCGGTCCCTGGGGCACCTCGGCCTGGTTCTCGGCCTCGAAGACCGTGTACGACCACTTCGTGGGCGCCGGCGGCGTCGACAAGATGCAGCTGAACGGCCGCATCTATCAGCCGCTGGGCGACAACGGCGACTTCGTGTCGCTGACGGCGCACTACAACGAGAACCGCAACGAGTTCATGCCGCGCGTGACCCTGGCGCAGTTCAACGCCGGCAACGCCTACGATCGCGACGACTACAACACGATCAAGTCGCAAGCCACGGCGATCAACCCGTCGAACACGGGCAACATCCGCGGCCAGTCGCGCTTCACCCTGACGGACAGCCTGCGCCTGACGGTCGACCCCTCGTTCCAGTACACCCTGGCGCACGGCGGCGGCACGCAGACGATGAGCGAGACCGACCCGCAGCTGCGCGGCAACTCGACCGCCGCAGGCGTGGACCTGAACGGCGACGGCGTGATCAACGCCGCCACCCGCGTGACCCTGTTCCGTCCGAACATCACCAACACGCACCGCTACGCCGTCACCAGCTCGCTGATCTGGGACGCTGCTGAAGATCACCAGTTCCGCCTGGCCTACACCTTCGACTGGGGTCGTCACCGCCAGACCGGCCAGTTCGGCTTCATCGACGCCAACGGCTTCCCGGAAGATCCGTTCGCGGGTCGTAACGGCCGCCCGGTCAAGCTGCCCGACGGCACCATCCTGCGTCGTCGCGACCGTCTGTCGTACGCCATGCTGAACCAGATCTCGGCCGAGTACCGCGGTTCGTTCTTCAACGACGCCGTCGATGTGACGCTGGGCGCCCGCGCTCCGTTCTTCGACCGTGAGATGAACAACTACTGCTACCAGCGCGACACCTTCAACGCCTACTGCACCACCCAGGTCGGGACGGACGCGGACGGCGACGGCCTGGTCACCTTCCCGGTGTCGTCGATGAACGGCAGCGCCAGCAACGAGTACGGCGCGCCGCGTTCGTTCGACAAGAAGTACGACGCCTTCCTGCCGAACGCCGGCGTGACCTGGAAGTTCGCTGAAAACCAGTCGGTCTACGCCTCGTACGCCGAGGGCTTCTCGGCCCCGCGCACCGACGACCTGTATGACGTCGTCGACGTGAACCCGGAGCCGGAAACCACCAACTCCTACGACCTGGGCTACCGTTACCAGTCGGGTTCGGTTCTCGCCTCGGTGGCCGTGTGGAAGACGGACTACTCGAACCGCATCGTGCGCACCTTCGACGAAGCCGCCGGCCTGTTCCTGACGCGCAACGTCGGCGACGTGACCCTGCAGGGCGTGGACGGTCAGATCGGCTGGTCGCCGATGGACAACCTGAGCCTGACGGGTTCGTTCACCTACACCGACAGCGAAGTGAAGAACGACCTGCCGAACGGCGTGGTCAACGGCGTGCCGCAGTTCATCAAGATCGCCGGCAACCAACTGGTCGAGACCCCGGATTGGCAGTTCGGCGCCCGCGCCGCCTACACGATCGGTCAGTTCGACCTGGGTCTGCAGGGCAAGTATGTCGGCGAGCGTTTCTCGAACGACGTCAACACGGAAGTCGCGCCTGACTACCTGACCTTCGACCTGGACGTCCGCTACAACCTGGCTTCGGTCGGCGCTGGCGGTTCCTACATCCAGCTGAACGTCATCAACCTCTTCAACGAAGAGTACCTGGCCGACATCTCGACCTCGACCACGGGCACGGGCCAGTTCCAGCTGGGCGCTCCGCGCACGGCCATGGTCTCTCTGCGCGCCTCCTTCTAAGAAGCGTCAGAACCAAGACAGGGAAGGGCGGTCCGGCAACGGGCCGCCCTTTCTTTTTTTGGGCCTACCGCGCTTCGCGCTACTTGAGGCCCGTTCCGGGAGGGGCTGTCGCTGCGGCCTATCGCCGGCAAACATTGAACCGGGGGGCGTCTCGGCCTATCTGGCGCGGTCTGCCTTTCTCCCATTCGGATCGACTTCGCCCATGACCCACCCTATCCCCGCCGAATGGACGCCGCACCGCGCCATGTGGGTCGGCTGGCCCAGCCATGCCGAGCTGTGGGGCGAGTATTTCGCGCAGGCCCAGGACGAGGTCGAAGCCCTGGTCCGCGCCCTGGCCGGTCCGGGCCGCGAGCAGGTCAAGCTGATGGTCGGCAATGACGAGGCCCTGCCGGGCGCCCGCGCGCGTCTGGACGGCGTCGACGGCGTCGAGGTCGTGGCGGCGCGCTTCGGCGACATCTGGCTGCGCGACACGGGGCCGATCTTCAACGCGGGCTCGAAGACGGCCCAGACCTTCAGCGTCAACGGCTGGGGCGGCAAGTACGACTATCCGCACGACGACGAGGTGGCCGATCAGATTGCGGCCTTCTCAGGCGTGGCGACCACCCGCCATGACTTCATCCTCGAAGGCGGCGCCCTGGACCACGACGGCGAGGGCACGGTCCTGACCACGCGCCAGTGCCTGCTGAATAAGAACCGCAACAAGAACTGGACCCAGGCCGACGCCGAGGCCGCCCTGGCCGCTTCGGTCGGCGCCAAGGTGGTGGTCTGGCTGGGCGATGGCCTGCTGAACGACCACACCGACGGCCACGTCGACAACCTGGCCCGCTTCGTCGCGCCGGGCGTGGTGGCCTGCCCCATCGCCTTCGGCCGCAAGGACCCGAACGCCGAGGTCTATGACGAGACCGCTCGCACCCTGTCGGAAACGACCGACGCCATGGGCCGCAAGCTCAAGGTGCTGCGCATCCCGTCGCCGGGCCTGGTGCTGGATGCCGACGAGCGTCCGATCCCGGCCAGCCACATGAATTTCCTGATCGCCAACGGGGCCATCGTGGTGCCGACCTATGGCGATGATGTCGCGGCGCGTCTGGCGGGCGAGGCCCTGGCCACGGTCTTCCCGGACCGCGAGATCGTCCTGTCGCCGTCGAACGCCGTCCTGACCGGGGGCGGTTCCTTCCACTGCATCAGCCAGCAGGAGCCCGCATAATGGCCCGCACCGTCACGGTCGCCGCCCTGCAGACCTCGTACGGCGAGGACATGCAGGCCAATATCGACAAGACCATCGGCCTGATCCGTCAGGCGGCGGCCCGGGGCGCGCAGGTCATCCTGCCGTCGGAGCTGTTCCAGGGGCCCTACTTCTGCGTGACGCAGGAGGAGCATTGGTTCACGACCGCCTATCCGTGGCGCGAGCATCCGGCCGTGGTCCAGCTGCAGCTGGTGGCTAAGGAGCTGGGCGTGGTCATCCCCGTCTCGATCTTCGAGAAGGAAGGCCCGCACTATTTCAACTCGATGGTCATGCTGGACGCCGACGGCGAGGCCCTGGGCGTCTATCGCAAGAGCCACATCCCTGACGGCCCCGGCTATCAGGAGAAGTACTATTTCCGCCCCGGCGACACCGGCTTCAAGGTCTGGAGCACCCGCTTCGGCCGCATCGGCGTCGGCATCTGTTGGGACCAGTGGTACCCCGAGAGCGCCCGCGCCATGGCCCTGCAGGGCGCCGACATCCTGATGTATCCGACCGCCATCGGCTCGGAGCCGCATGACGCCACCCTGGACACCGCCGCCCCCTGGCAGCGGGCCATGCAGGGCCACGCCGTGTCCAACGCCATGCCGGTCATCGCCGCGAACCGCATCGGCCATGAGACCCTGACCGAAGCCGGCCAGAGCTTCTACGGCCACTCCTTCATCGCTGATCATCGCGGCGATCTGGTCGAGAGCCTGACGGGTGAAGAGGGCGTGCTGGTCCACAGCTTCGACCTCGACTTCCTGGATCAGTACCGCGCCGCCTGGGGCTTTTTCCGCGACCGCCGCCCGGACCTGTACGGCGCCCTTGCGACCGGCCGCCCGGCTTAGGCCGACAATCCTCCCCCATAGCGAAGCGTATGGGAGAGGGGAGGACCGCACTTCCTATCGGCGCGTGTTACGCGCCACGACATTGCCCGTGGCGCGGTCGCCGTCGTCGGCGCTGCTGCCCCAGGGATAGCCGCGATCGGCGCTGCAATAGGCGCGGCGGCCCTCGCGCGCCCCGACGACGACCAGTAACGGCCGCAGCCATGAGGCGCCGGAAAAAACATTGTCCGTGATCTGATTGTGCGACGGCGTCTGATGCCGGATCACGCCGCGCTCGCCGCAGTTGCGATAGAGGAAGATCCCGGGGCGTCCGCCCAGATCGAAGCGGTTGCCTGTGATGCGATTGCGGGCGGAACCATCGACGGCGATCATTTCGCGGCCGGTCGTGACCGCGATCATGTTGCGCTCGATCCGGTTGTCGGCGCTCTCGGCGTCCAGATAGAGGGCGGTGGCCACGCTGTTTCCCGACAGGGTCGCGTTCGTCAGGCTGAGCCGTGTCACCCCCGGCCCTACATAGAGGGGGATGGATCCGGTCCCCACGATGCTCACCCGGTCCAGTTCGATGTGGCTGGGCGCCGCGGCCTGAACCGTCGCGGTGTGCTCGGCGGTGCGCGACGAGGCGCGCAGGTCGTCATGACTTCCATCCGCCCCCATGCCCCAGACGCGCACGGCGCCGTGGATGAGGCAGTTCTCGATGCGGATGTCGGTGGGGCGGCTCCACCGGCGGGCGTCGATGCGGCGCGACCAGATGGCGATGGTGGGGGTCTGGGTGGTCGTCGCGACGCCGGGGCGGCCGACCGCGCCGCCCTGGCAGTCCAGCCCGGCGCCCGAGGCCTCGGCGCCTTCGATCCGCAGGGAGCGGCGGACGGGCTGGCCCGGCGTCAGCACCGCGCGGCAGGTAAGGCGGTAGGGCGTGTCGGCCTCGGCCGTCAGCTCGCGCAGCTCGGCGGCGGAGCAGGGGCGGGCGGCGGGCAGGGCCCAGTCGCCCCTGTTCCAGGCTTCTGGCGCGGCGCTTAGCCACAGAGCCGCC
>NZ_DASWXW010000129.1:0-6519 GCF_036405315.1 Brevundimonas sp.
CATCGGGGGCTGGCGTCGGCTCACGAGACGAGCCCGCCGAGGAATTTGAAGAGATTGAGTTTCTGCAGGTCGTTCCAGGTCGCGAACAACATTAAACTGGCCAGCAAAGCAAGACCGACACGATATCCCGCCTCCTGAACCTTGGCCGCCACGGGCCTGCGCGCCACCGCCTCATAGGCGTAGAACATCAGATGCCCCCCATCCAGAACCGGAACAGGCAGCAGATTAAGAAAGCCGATTCCGACCGAAAGTATGGCGGCGAAGCTGGTCAGCGTCAGCAGGAGATTTCCCGCCATCGCCAGGGGATCGGGATTGGCGGCCACGGCGGCGTTGGTCAGGGCGCCTGACGCCTTGGCGATGCCCAGCGGGCCGCTGAACTGATCACCCGATTCGCGGCCCGTGAAGATGCGGCCGATATAGGTGAAGGTGGTGCTCAGGATGGCGCCGGTCTCCTTGAAGCCCTGCCCCACGGCGGCGACCGGCCCGTAGCGGACGTGGCGCACCTCGGCGCGGCTGGAGCCTAGACCCAGGCCGATGCGACCGACCGAGACCCGCCCGGCGATGGGGTCGTTCTCGACCCGGCGCTCAGGCGTGGCGGTCAACATGACCTCGGCGCCCGCGCGCTCGACCGTGAAACGCACGGGGTCGCCGCTGCTAAGGGCCACGACGCGAGTCACCTCGCCGCCGTCGGCGATCAGCTTGCCGTTGACGCGGGTGATCAGGTCGCCGGGTTGGAAGCCGGCGACGGCGGCCGGGGATTCCGGCTGCACCTGCACGACCCGCGCAGGGCGCAGCTCGACCCCGACCAGGCTGAACAGCAGGGTGAAGATGAAGATGGCCAGCACGAAGTTGGCGAACGGCCCGCCCGCCACGACCAGGGCGCGCTGCCACAAGGGCTTGAAATAGAGGTAGTCTTTCTCGGCGCCGTGGCCGTGTTCGGCGACGACTTCCTTTTTCAGGGCGTCCAGACCGGCCTTGTCCGGCACCCCCGTCGCGTCCAGATCACCGGCGAACTTGACGTAGCCGCCCAGCGGCAGCCAGCCCAGCCGCCATTCGACGCCCTGCTTGTCGGTGCGCCGAAAGATGGCCCGACCAAAGCCGATGGAGAAGCGTTCCATCTTCACGCCAAAGGCGCGCGCGGTCAGGAAGTGCCCCAGTTCGTGAATGGTGACGACCAGCGTCAGCACCAGCAGGAACGGCACGACATAGATCAGGGCCTGCCCAAGAACACCTAGCATCCCAGTCATGTCTCCTGTCGCCCTCAGGCAGCAATCGCGAGCGAGGCGATGATGTCGTTCGCGATCCGGCGGGCCTTTGCGTCCACGGCCAGGGCCGCATCGCAGGCGTCGTCGGAACCGGAATCCATCCCCGCGTTCGTCGCACGCTCCAAGGTGTCGGCGACGACTGCGGCAATATTGAGAAAGCTCAGCCGGCGGTCAAGGAAGGCCAGAGCCGCCACCTCGTTGGCCGCGTTGAAGACGATGGGGGCCACGCCGCCCGCCGCCAGAGCTTCGCGCGCCAGCCGCAACGCCGGGAACCGCGCCTCATCCGGCGCTTCAAAGGTCAGGCGTCCCAGGGCGGCCAAATCCAGCTTGGGCGCAGGCCAGGCCAGACGATCGGGCCAGGCCAGGGCGCAGGCGATCGGCGTCTTCATGTCCGGCGGCCCCATCTGGGCCAGGGTCGAACCATCCACATATTCCACAAGGCTGTGGATGATTGATTCCGGGTGGACCACGACGGCGATCCCCTCGCCGCTCATGCCGAACAGATAGGCCGCCTCGATCAGTTCCAGGCCCTTGTTGGCCATGGTGGCGCTGTCGACCGAAATCTTGGCGCCCATGCTCCAGTTGGGGTGGGCCACCGCCTGCTCCGGCGTGATCCGGCCCATGGCCTCACGCGGCAAGGTGCGGAATGGACCGCCCGATGCCGTCAGCACCAGCTTCGACACCTGCTCGGGCGCCTCGGCAGGAAAGACCTGGAAGATGGCGGAATGCTCAGAATCGACGGGGATCAGCTTGCCGCCGCTGCGCTTGACCCGCTCGATCAGCGCCGGGCCGCAGCAGACCAGGCTTTCCTTGTTGGCCAGAGCCAGGGTCGCCCCGGTGCCGGCCGCCGCCCAGGCGGAGCGCAGCCCCGCCGCGCCGACGATAGACGCCATGACCCAGTCCACAGGCCGGCTTGCGGCCTCGACGATGGCTTCAGGCCCGGCCGCCGCCTCGACGCCGGTTCCCAGCAGAGCGTCGCGCAGTTCCGACAGACGCGCCGGATCGGCGGTCACGGCCAGTCGGGGCCGCCAGCGCCGGGCCTGCTCCGCCAACCGGGCGATGTTGTTTCCGCCGGTCAGAACCTCGACCTGAAACGCGCCGGAGCCGGCCGCCTCGGCCTGGTCCATCAGATCCAGCGTGGACGTCCCGACCGAGCCGGTCGAGCCCAGCACGCTGACCTTGCGGGCGATCATGCGCCCTGCCCCAGCATCAGGACGATGACGCGTCCCGCCGCCACGACCACGACCGCGAACATCAGGCCGTCGACCCGGTCCAGCAGGCCGCCGTGGCCGGGAATGATGTTGCCCGCGTCCTTGACCCCGAAGCGACGCTTCAAGGCCGACTCCCACAGGTCGCCCGCCATGGTCGCCAGGGCCGCCGTCAGACCCAGGACGCCGCCCCAGAAGACGTTCAGGCGACCCATCTCAAGCCATCCGGCCATGACGGCGCCGGCGATCATCCCCGCCAGCAGACCGCCGATAAAGCCGGACCAGGTCTTGTTGGGCGAAAAGCGCGGCCACAGCTTGGGCCCGCCCACGGCGCTGCCGACCAGATAGGCCAGGATGTCCGCGGCCCAGGCCACGGCGAAGACCAGAACGGTCCAGTAGAGGCCCTGCGCCTCGTTCAGATCGCGCAGCCAGATCAGCAGGACGCACGGCCAGCCGAGATAGAGAACGCCATAGGCTGCATCCAGCGCCTCGGCCCCGCGCGACCGCGCGAACAGCCCCGCCGCGAAGGCGCCGAACACCAGCAGGATCAGCGCCAGCGACATATGGCCGACATGGGCGGCGATCACGGCGACGACCAGGGCCAGGGCCACGGCGACGCCGACGGCGCGCCAGTGATCCGGCGCGCTCATGCGCGACCATTCAAATGACAGCAGGCCGCACGCCGCCACGATCAAGGCGCAGAACCAGCCGCCGCCAGCCCAGGTGGCCAGCACGGCGGCCGGGGCCAGGACTACGGCCGAAGCGGCTCTCAGGCCGATGTCGCCGATCTTCAAAGCCATCAGTTCGCCGCCGTCTTCGCCGCCACCGCGTCCGGCAGCGCTTCCCGCCCGCCGTAGCGGCGCTCGCGATTGCCATAAAGAGCAATCGCCTCGCCCAACGCCTCGGCGCCGTAGTCGGGCCAAAGAATATCCTGAAACACCAGTTCGGCGTAGGCGGCTTCCCACAGCAGGAAGTTGGACAGCCGCTGCTCGCCGGAGGTTCGCACGATCAGATCCACCGGCGGCGCGCCGGCCGTCGACAGGCCGGCGCCGAGGTCGTCCTCGGTCACTTCGCCCGTGAACTGACCCGTGCGGGCCCGATCGACCAGCCGCTGCGCGGCATCCACCAGATCGGCGCGACCGCCGTAGTTGAAAGCCACCTGCAACAGGAAGCGGTCGTTGCCGGCCGTATGCGCCTCGGCGCGGTCGACAATGGCGGCGATGTCGGCGGGCAGCCCCTTGCGACGGCCCAGGACTCGAATCCGGACTCCCGCTGCATCCAGCCGCTTCAGATCGCTGCCCACGAAAGTGCGGACCAGACCCATCAGGTCCGACACCTCGTCCGCCGGACGGCTCCAATTCTCGGTCGAAAAACCGAAGACAGTCAGGCAACGGACGCCGAAGTCCGGCGCCGCCTTGATCGTACGGCGCAGCGCCTGCACGCCCTCGCGATGCCCCATGAAGCGCGGCAAGCCGCGACGCTCGGCCCAGCGACCGTTGCCGTCCATGATCAGGGCGACGTGACGAGGCCCCTTCTCAGGCGCCGTGGCGACGGTCTCGGCCGACATTGTAAAGATCCCTCCTGACGCGTGTCTGCGTCAGACCTGCATGATCTCGACTTCCTTGGCCTTCAAGGCCTCGTCAATGCGCTTGATGGCCGCGTCCGTGTCCTTCTGGACCTCGGCTTCCATCTTCTTATGTTCATCCTGGCTGATCTCAGTGGCCTTTTCGGCCTTCTTCAGGTCGTCGTTGGCGTCGCGGCGAACGTTGCGCACGGCGATCTTCTGTTGCTCGGCGTACTTGCCGGCCAGCTTGACCAGGTCCTTGCGGCGCTCCTCGGTCAGCGGCGGCACCGGGATGCGCAGGGTCTGGCCGTCGACGATCGGGTTCAGGCCCAGGCCGGCGGCGCGAATGGCCTTCTCGACCGCCACGACCATGCCCTTGTCCCAGACGTTGACCGAGATCATGCGCGGCTCGGGCACGCTGATGGCGGCCACGGCGTTCAGCGGCGAGGTCGAGCCGTAGGCCTCGACCTGAACCGGGTCCAGAAGGCCCGAGTTGGCGCGGCCCGTGCGCAGACCGGCGTAGTCTTCCTTCAGCGCCGCGACGGACTTGTCCATGCGTTCGCGATAGGTCTTGAGCTCGGGCTTGGCCATGAGGGTCTTCCTGGTCTGTCGTTCGGATCGAGGGCCGCTCAGGCGGCCTTGTTGGTGATGACGGTGAAGGTGCCTTCGCCGCTCAGGGTCTTGCGCAGCGAACCTTCCTCACGGATCGAGAAGACCACGATCGGGATGTCGCTGTCGCGCATCAAGGCGATGGCCGAGGCGTCCATGACGCGCAGGTCCTTGGCCAGGACTTCCTGATAGGTCAGCGTCTCATAGCGGGTGGCGGTCGCGTCCTTCTTGGGGTCGGCGGTGTAGACGCCGTCCACGCTGGTGCCCTTCAGCAGGGCGTCGCAGCCCATTTCGGCGGCGCGCAGCGCGGCGCCCGAATCGGTCGTGAAGAAGGGCGCGCCCACGCCGGCGGCGAAGATCACCACCCGGCCCTTTTCCAGGTGCCGCATGGCGCGACGGCGGATGTAGGGTTCGGCGATCGCGGCCATCGGAATGGCGCTCTGGACCCGCGTGTCGACGCCGATCTTCTCCAGCGCGCCTTGCATGGCCAGGGCGTTCATGATGGTGGCGAGCATGCCCATGTAGTCGGCGTTGGCCCGGTCCATGCCCTCGGCGGCCTTGGACAGGCCGCGGAAGATGTTGCCGCCGCCGATGACCAGGCAGATCTCGACGCCCTCGCGCGCCACCTGGGCCACGGCCGCCGCCACCACGTCGACGGTCTTCATGTCGATGCCGTAGGACTGCTCGCCCATCAGGACCTCGCCCGAGACCTTCAGCAGGACGCGCTTATATCGGAACTCGGAAGGGGCGTCGGGCATCGGCATGGGTCCGTGGATACAGGGGTTACGCATCCGCGCGAAGTGAATCGGCGGCTCATCATAGACGAAGGGCGCGCCGGCCATCAAAGCCGAACGCGCCCTTTTGAAAATTCTTCCCTTTCGGGAAGAAACTTCGGTGTTAGTTGCCGCCGGTCATCGAGGCCACTTCGGCCGCGAAGTCCGGGGTCTCGACCTTCTCGACGCCTTCACCCAGGGCCAGACGGACGAAGCCGGCCAGCTTGAGGTTCGACGAGCCCAGTTCCTTGCCCGAGTTGGCGACCAGTTGCTCGATGGTCACGTCAGGGTCCATGACGAACGGCTGCTTCGACAGCACCACGTCCTTCTGGAACTTGTTGATCTGACCCTCGACGATCTTTTCGATCATGTTATCGGGGCGGCCTTCTTCCTTGGCCTTTTCGATCAGGACAGCGCGTTCCTTCTCGATGGCGGCCGGGTCCAGGTCGTCGGTGTTCAGCGACAGCGGCGCCGTGGCGGCGACGTGCATGGCGATCTTGCGGCCCAGTTCGCGCAGGGCTTCCTGGTCGCCTTCGCCTTCCAGAGCCACCAGCACGCCGATGCGGCCGACGCCCGGCGACACGGCGTTGTGGACGTAGGTCGAAACCACGCCTTCATCGACCGACAGGCGGGCGGCGCGGCGCAGCTGCATGTTCTCGCCGATGGTGGCGATCAGCTGGGTGACTTCGTCCTGAACCGTACGGCCGTTCTCCAGGGTCGCGCCGTGGATGGCGTCGACGCCGTCGTGGTGCAGGCCCAGTTGGGCGAACGACTTGGCGGCGCTCTGGAACAGGTCGTTGCGGGCGACGAAGTCGGTTTCCGCATTGAATTCGATGGCGGCGGCGACTTCGCCCTTGCCTTCGGCGCGGACGGCGACGGCGACCAGGCCTTCAGCGGCGACGCGGTCAGCCTTCTTGGCGGCCTTGGACAGGCCCTTGGCGCGCAGCCAGTCGATAGCTGCGTCGATGTCGCCGTTGTTCTCAACCAGCGCCTTCTTGCAGTCCATCATGCCGACGCCCGAACGCTCGCGAAGCTCCTTCACGAGGGCGGCAGTGATCTCGGCCATGTTCTTCTCCTGAAAATTCAAATGAGCGGCCGGG
>NZ_DASWXW010000130.1:0-10746 GCF_036405315.1 Brevundimonas sp.
CTTCGATCTGGAGCGCATCCTCGAGGTCAAGCCGGACTTCGTGAACCCGCCCCACGGCGCCGAGGGCCACGTCCACGACGAACATTGCGGCCATGACCATCATGACCACGATCACGTCCATGACGAGCACTGCGGTCATGACCACGGCCACGATCATCACGACCACGGCCCGCGCGGCCACGCCCACAACGACGACATCAAGGGCATCTCCCTGACGCTGGACCGTCCGCTGAACGGGGCGAAGTTCACCGCCTGGCTGGACCGCTTGCTGGGCGAGCAGGGCCAGAACATCCTGCGCGCCAAGGGCATCATCGACGTGGACGGCGAGGACCGCCGACTGGTCTTCCAGGCCGTGCACATGATTCTGGAAGGCGACCTGCAGCAGCCCTGGGGCGACAAGGAACGCCGCTGGAGCCGCGCCGTCTTCATCGGCCGCGACCTGAACGAGGCCGAACTGAAGGCCGGGTTCGAGGCCTGCGCGGCATGAACCCGCCGCCCCGCGCCCGGGTCGAGGCCAGGCTGATCTACGGCACGCCCGAGTTCGAGATCATCAAGGGCGGCGACCATGTGGTCTGCGCCGTCTCGGGCGCGGCTATCCCGCTGGACATGCTCAACTACTGGAGCGTGGAACTGCAGGAGGCCTACGCCTCGGGCGCGCTGATGACACAACGCTGGGTCGAGACGCACAAATAGAACCCTCTCCCATCAGGAGAGGGTTGCCAGCCAATCGGTCATGATGCGGGCCAGGGCCTGCGGCTGTTCCAGCGGGATCATGTGCCCGCTGTCGTCGACATGGACCAGCGCCGAGCCGGCGATCCCTTGATGCAGTTCCTCGGCCTCGTCCGGGCCGCGCAGGCGGTCGGCGTCGGCCGCCACGATCAGGGTCGGCTGCGTGATCTCCCCCAGTCGGTCCAGGTCGCCGGCGCGGGCCATGGCCGACTGGCGATGAAACACCTCGCCGCCCAGCCGCAGTCCCATGTCGCGCACCCGCGCGATCATCGCCTCGTCGGTCGCTAGATCGGGGTGCAGGGACGAGACGATGGCCGGGCGGCTGAGGCCCTTGAACGCCTTGGGCGCGGCCTTCAGGGCCGAGCGACGCTGGCGGATCAGCTCCTCGGTGTCGCCGCGCGCCGAGGTGGCGATCAGGATCAGGGCCGTCACCCGCTCCGGCGCCATCCGCGCCAGTTCGCGCGCCACATAGCCGCCCATCGAGAAGCCGACGGCGACGAAGCGGTCCGGCGCGTCGGCCAGGATGGCGGCGGCCATGCTCTTGATGTCCTCGCCCCGGCTCAGGTCGGTGGCGACCAGAGGCCCGAACTGGGCCAGGTCGTCGGTCATGGCGTCCCACAGGGTCGCGTCGGCCATGAAGCCGGGAATGAGCAGCAGGGTCATGGGCCTCTCTATAGGCCCAAGCCGGCGTGCGGCGCGACAGACGCGACGCGGGAGGCTATGAGGCGCGTCTGACTTTCTCTGCCTTGCGTGAGCCGACATGCCGACCTTCTCCTTCGACGCCCAGGTCACAGCCGCCCTGTTCGACAAGACGGGCGCCATCTTCGCCCTGGGCGACGGCTCGGTGCGGTTCGAGAACGGCGCCCGCAGCGAGGTCCATGACGGCGCCATCCTGTGCGCGGTCGTCCATCCCTCGGGCGAGGGCGTCGTCACCGGCGGCGACGACGGCAAGGTGGTGTGGAGCCGCGAAGGCGAGGCGGTCCTGCTGGCCACGGCCAAGGCGCAGTGGATCGACGCCATCGACGCCTCGGCCGAAAGCGGCCTGATCGCCTTTTCCGCGGGCCGCACCCTGTCGGTGATCGACAGCAAGGACGCCGCCTTCCGCCGCGACTTCCAGCACGAGCGCACCGTCTCGGGCGTGGCCTTCGATCCCAAGGGCCGGCGCATCGCCACCTCGACCTATGGCGGGGCCTGGCTGTGGTATGCCCGCATCGAGCAGCAGCAGCCGGTCAAGATGCCCTGGGCCGGGTCGCACGTGGCGGTCGCCTTCTCGCCCGACGGCGCCTTCGTCGTCACCGCCATGCAGGACAACCAGTTGCACGGCTGGCGCATGAAGGATCAGAAGAACATGCGGATGGGCGGCTATCCGTCCAAGATCAAGAGCTTCGCCTTCCTGGCCAAGGGGCAACTTCTGGCCACCTCGGGCGCCCAGGGCGTGGTGCTGTGGCCCTTCATCGGCGCCAATGGTCCGATGGGGCGCGAGGCGACCGAGATCGGCTTCGACGAGACCACCCTGATCGCCCAGGTCGCCGCCGCGCCCGCGCACGGCCGCCTGGCCGCGGGGCTGGAGGACGGCCGCGTCTGGTGGGCCGATCCGGCGGGGCAGGGGCTGGACTTCATCAAGAAGGACAAGGGCGCGCCCATCGTCGCCCTGGCCATGAGTTCGGGCGGCGCCCGCGTCGCCTGGGCCGACGAGGACGGTCAGGCGGGCGTGGTCTCGCTCTGAGATCGCACTTGCGCTGAAGCTGGAGCCCGGCAGGATGGCGGCATGACCCGTGCGAAGACCCGCAAGCGGCGCCCGCTGCTGACGCTGCTGCTGATCCTGGCCCTGATTCCGCTCGGCGGGGTGGTGCTGCACCGCTTCGTGCCGCCGCTCTTCACCATCCTGATGGTCAAGCAGGCGGTCGCCGGCCACGGCATGGACTATCGCTGGCGCTCGCTGGACCATATCTCTCCGCGTCTGGTCGAGGCGGTGATCGCCGCCGAGGACGCCCGTTTCTGCCAGCACCACGGTTTCGACGTCGAAGCCATCCAGAAGGCGATGGAGGCCAATGAGCGGGCCGAGCAGCGCGGCTCGGACAAGCGGCGCGGCGCTTCGACCATCAGCCAGCAGACCGCCAAGAACGTCTTCCTCTGGCCGAGCCGCGATTGGGTCCGCAAGGGGCTGGAGGTCGGCTACACCGGCCTGATCGAACTGGTCTGGGGCAAGCGCCGGATCATGGAGATGTATCTGAACGTCGCCGAGTGGGCGCCGGGCGTCTATGGCGCCGAGGCCGCCTCGCAGCACTGGTTCCACAAGAGCGCGCAGAACCTGACGGCGCGCGAGGCCGCCCGTCTGGCCGCCATCCTGCCCAGCCCGCGTCGCTACAAGGCGGCCTCGCCCGGCCCCTATGTCCGCCGCCGGGCCAGCCGCATCCAGGCGGCCATGGGCACGGTCCGCGAGGCGGGGCTGGACCGCTGCGTCGACCGCTAAGGCGGCGTTAACCCTTGCCGTAGGGCCATCCCTTAACCGAACCGCGCCAAAATCGTCTGACATGCGGACCTGCGTCCGCTGCGGAATTCAGGGGCCGAGACGGTGAAGCACGCGGCGATGAACGGACTGAATCGAATGGCGCGCGAAGCGCGCAGCCTTGTTGCGCGCTTCGCGACGGGCACGCGCGGCAATGTGGCGATGATGTTCGCCCTGGCCCTGCCGATGCTGGTCATGGTCACTCTGGGGGCGATCGACATCCATCAGGCCTCCAAGGTGAAGGCCAGTCTGCAGGACGCCCTGGACGCCGCAGCCCTGGCCGCCGCCCGCTCCAAATACACGGATGACGTCAACCTGGATCGGATCGGGCTGGCGGCGTTGAAGGCCAACATGCCGTCCTATTTCAAGGCGGGTTCGACGGACACGGCCAGTTTCAAGCTCGAGGGCAACACCATCGTCGCCGACGCGCGCGTCAACGTGAAGGTCATCGTCGCCAACATCGTCCTGCCGCCCTACGGCAAGCTGATGGACGACTACCTGCCGGTGGGCAGCCATTCCGAAGTTCTGCGCGCCTCGCGCAACGTCGAAGTGGCGATGGTTCTGGACACCACCGGGTCGATGAGCGACAGCATCGGCGACCTGCACGCCGCCGCCCTGGAGTTGGTCAACATCGTGGTGCAACAGCAGCAGGAGCCGTTCTATTCTCGCGTGGCCCTGGCGCCCTACGACTGGGCGGTGAAGCTGGACGCCGGCACCACCCCCCTGCCAGGCGTCCTGGCCAAGGCGGCGCGTGGCGACCTGCACCGCCCGACCGGGATCACCGACGTCCGCTATTTCGACGTTTCGGGCAATGTCTCGACCGTTTCGCGGGCTAAGCCCGCCCTTGTGACGACCGCGAACAACCACGGCCTCACGACCGGCGACCGGGTGGCGATGCGGGGCGTGTCCAACACCACCAGCATCAATGACAAGACCTACAGCGTCACAGTTGTTGATGCGAAATCGTTCCGCCTGGACGGCGCCGACACCTCGTCCCACTCGAAGAACGGTTCCGGAGGAACGTTCGCGAAGTGTCTCAGGGCGGATTGCAAGCTGATCGTGACCTCGGCGGGACATGGCCTGACCGGCAACGCCTACGCCCAGATCGAGGGCGTCTCCGGCCTGAAGCGGCGCACCAGCAGCGTGCCGCACATCAACAGCAACTTCGCTCCGATCGAAGTCCTGGACGCGAACCGGTTCGTCATCGATCGTTTCGGCCCCAGCTACGACCCCTATACCGGCGATGGCCAGGCCTACTGCACCCTGCGCGGTTGCGAGTATTTCGTCTTCAGGAACTCCGCAGGCTCCATGTCGAGCCTGCCGGCCACCAACTGCGTCAGCGAGCGGACGGGCGATGACGCCTACACCGACGTCGCGCCGAGCACGGCCTTTGTGGGACGCGTCTATTCGACGAACTGCGACTCGGAGCCCATCCTGCCCCTGACCAGCGTGCGCAGCGACCTCGAGGCCCGGATCGGGGCGCTCAAGGCGTCCGGCAACACCGCCGGTCAGATCGGCATCGGCTGGGGATGGTATCTGGTGTCGCCCAATTTCGGGTCGATCTTCTCGGGGGAGGGCCAGCCGGCGCCCTATGACGTCTCCAGGACCCTCAAGGCCGTGGTCCTCATGACGGACGGCGAGTTCAACGCGCCCTATTGTCAGGACGTCGCCGCCAACACAGGCGGGTCTTCAACCAGCCGCATCGACTGCGCGGCGACCAACGGCAACCCCTTCCAGCAGTCCGTGAAGCTGTGCGAGGGCATGAAGGCCCAGAACATCGTCGTCTACACGGTCGGCTTCGGCCTCGGGACCAACCGCGGCGGTACCGGCGTCGACACGGCGATCGAGGTGATGGAGGCCTGCGCCACCAACAAGGACACCCACTTCTTCAAGGCCACCAGCGGGACCGACCTGAAGGACGCCTTCAAGGCCATTGGGCGGGACATCACCCGGTTGCGCATCGCGCGCTGACCCGCGCGACAGGCGGACAAACAAAAGGGCCGGCGGATCGATCCGCCGGCCCTTTCTTCGTTCTGGGCGATGTGCTCGCTTAGATCAGGCGGATCTCCTTGAGGCGCTCCATCAGGAAGTCCTCGGCCAGGATGGTCTTGCCGGCGTAGCGGTCCGGGTTTTCCGGGGTGATGGTCGAGGGCAGGGTCTCGATCGGGAAGTCCGGGTTGAAGTGCAGGAAGAAGGGCGTCGAGTAGCGGGCGAAGCCGCGACGCTCGGGGGCCGGATTGACCACGCGGTGCGTCGTCGACGGCAGGACGTGGTTGGTCAGGCGCTGCAGCATGTCGCCGATGTTGACCACCAGGGCGCCGGCGGGCGGGGCGATGTCCAGCCATTCGCCGTCGGCGTCCTTGAGCTGCAGCCCGGCCTCTTCGGCGCCCAGCAGCAGGGTGATGACGTTGATGTCCTCATGGGCGCCGGCGCGCACGCCCGGCGCATCGGCGGGGACCGGCGGATAGTGCAGCATCCGCAGCACGCTGTTGCCCAGCTCGACCTTGTCCTCGAAATAGTCGTCGCCCAGCTTCATGTAGCGGGCGATGGCCTTGAGGATCTTGCGGCCCAGCTGATCCAGGGCGTCGAACATGCCGTAGAGGTGGCTCTGGAAGCCCTCGATCTCGGTCGGCCAGACGTTGTCGCGCATGTATTTGCGATAGGGATGGCCCTCGGGCAGTTCGCGGCCGACGTGCCAGAATTCTTTCAGGTCGACGGCGGCGGCGCCCTTGGCGGCTTCGACGCCGAAGGGGGTCAGGCCGCGCGCGCCGCCGGTGCCGGGCTGATGATACTTGCGCTTCACGTCTTCCGGCAGGGCGAAGAAGGCCTTGGCGTCGGCGATGGCGGCGTCGATCGTCGGCTGGTCCAGGCCGTGGTCGGCGATCACGGCGAACCCGTAGCGCGAGAAGGAGGCGCCCAGGGCGTCGGCGAAGGCCTGGAAGTCGGCGTCATAGCCCTTCATCGACACGGGGATGATGGC
Organism: Brevundimonas sp.; assembly: GCF_036405315.1. GTDB lineage: Bacteria > Pseudomonadota > Alphaproteobacteria > Caulobacterales > Caulobacteraceae > Brevundimonas. The sequence goes on from NZ_DASWXW010000130.1 coordinate 6,219, forward strand.
GCGGGTCTTGGTCTGGTCCTCGGCGGAGGAAGCGGTCAGCGGAGAGCTCACGGGCGGATAGTGCCTCTGAATGGGTGATATGAAGGGTTCCATACGCCTTGCCGGAACAAATTGGCAGTCCGGCGCCGTCGTGGCGTGGTCTCGGCTTTGACTCTCAAGCGTGGCTGTTGTCGTGTGCATGTCTAGCCAGGACGGAGGACGACATGGACGCGCGATCTCGGCCCGAGCCGCCGAAAGGCGAGGGGGAGTGGACCCTGCTTCAGACCCGGTCTGACCGCAGCTTCTGGCAGCAGACGCGCACCTTGGCGCCCGGTCGGAGCGTGTCCTGGTTCGTCATCGCCCGTCCGCCCGAGCAACTGACCTACGACAGCTTCGACGAAGCCGAGGCCATGTTCCGGGCGATGGACGAGGATTGACGCAAGCTGGATAGGACAAAGGCCCCGCGGGGGTTCCGCGAGGCCTTTGATGGTGGAGCTTAGCGGAGTCGAACCGCTGACCTCTTGCATGCCATGCAAGCGCTCTACCAGCTGAGCTAAAGCCCCATGCCTTGCGGCGAGGGTATGTTTTCGCCACGGCGAACCGCAGCAGATAGGACGAAGGCCCCGCGGGTCTTCCGCAGGGCCTTCGATGGTGGAGCTTAGCGGAGTCGAACCGCTGACCTCTTGCATGCCATGCAAGCGCTCTACCAGCTGAGCTAAAGCCCCGAACCTTTCGGTCGGCCCCGCCGGAGACCGTGTGGTCTCCAGCGAGGGGCGGAAACTATGTCAGGCCTTTTGAGAGATCAAGCCGGTCTGACAACTTTTTTTCCGCTTATTTTTCCGAACCTTGGTATCAGTCGTCGTCGCGCGACGGCTTGACGATGTCGTCGTCGAGGCTGTCGTCGTCTTCGTCTTCGATGAAGGGCACCGAGTCATCGTCGTCGTCGCCCAGGGCGTCGTCGTCGTCGCCGTCCGAGGCGCCCATGCCGGCGTCGTCGGCGCTGGGTTCAGCATCGTCGTCGTCGTCGGGGGTCAGGATCGGCTCATGGCCTTCCTCGTCGATTTCGGGGGTCGAGGCTTCGGCGTCCTCTTCCTCTTCGTCGCCGTCGACCGACTTGTCGGCGACCTGATCCTCGGCCTCGTCGTCGGCCGCGAAGCCGGCGCCGGCGCGGCCGCGGACGCGGCGGTTGCGCATTGCTTCTTCAAGCGGATCGAACTCGGTGTCGCACTTGGGGCAGTGCGCCGGGCGACGGTTCAGATCGTAGAATTTGGCCTGGCAGTTCGGGCAGACCTGCTTTTGGCCCAGTTCGGGTTTGGCCACGGGATAACCTTCGGCAGGAGTTGAAATTCCGGAATTCGGCCGGCTCCCTTGCCACCCAAGGGGGCCGCTGTCAAAAGCCTTCTTATCCGCGCTGGCGCGGCTGTTCCTGAACAATCGGAGTTTCCAGCCGGGTGACTGCCCCCTCGACCCTGACCGCACGACCCGTTTCCGCCCCGTTGAAGGGCGCCGTGCGCGCCCCGGGCGACAAGTCCATGTCGCACCGTGCGCTCATCTTCGGCGGCATGGCCGGGGGCGTGACCGAGATCGAGGGTCTGCTGGAAGGCGACGACATCCTGGCCACGGCGCGCGCGGTCGAGGCCTTCGGCGCCACGGTCGAGCGGTTGGGCGAGGGGCGCTGGCGCGTGACGGGGCAGGGCGGCTTCCGCAGCCCTGGCGCGATCATCGACTGCGGCAACGCCGGCACCGGGGTGCGCCTGCTGATGGGCGCCGCCGCCGGTTATGACCTGAGCGCGACCTTCGACGGCGACGCCTCGCTGCGCAAGCGCCCGATGAAGCGCGTCACCGGCCCTCTGGCCGAGATGGGCGCGCGCTTCGACTGGAACGGCGCCGATGACCGGGTGCCCCTGACCCTGCACGGCGGCGGGCTCACGGCTATAGAATATGTGCAGACGGTGGCCTCGGCTCAGATCAAGTCCGCCATCCTGCTGGCCGGGCTGAACGCGACGGGCGAGACCGTCGTGGTCGAGCCGGAAAAGAGCCGCGACCACACCGAGCGGATGCTGCGCGCCTTCGGGGCGACGGTGGACGTGGTCGAGGAGGGCGAGGGCTGGCGCATTCGCCTGAAGGGCGGGCAGACGCTGAGCGGAACCCATGTGGCTGTGCCGGGCGATCCGTCGTCGGCGGCCTTCCCCCTGGCGGCGGCCCTGATCGTTCCGGGCTCGGAAGTGACGGTCGAGGGCGTCATGCTGAACCCGCAGCGCACCGGCCTGTTCGACACCTGGATCGAGATGGGCGCCGACCTGACCATCTCCAATCGCCGCGTCAGCGGGGGCGAGGACGTGGGCGACATCACCGCCCGCTATTCCGCGCTCAAGGGCGTGGTCGTGCCGGAAGATCGCGCGGCCTCGATGATTGACGAATACCCGATCCTGGCCGCGACCGCCGCCTATGCCGAGGGCCGCACCGTCATGCGCGGCGTCGGCGAGATGCGGGTCAAGGAAAGCGACCGCATCGCCCTGATGGTCGCCGGCCTGAGCGCCTGCGGCGTCGTGGTGGAGGAGGAGGCCGAGGGCTTCATCGTCACTGGCGGACCCGTGAAGGGCGGCGCGACCGTCGCCACCGCCCATGATCACCGCATCGCCATGAGCCACCTGATCCTCGGCCTGGCCGCCGAACAGCCTGTCTCGGTGCTGGACCCCGAAATGATCGCCACCAGCTTCCCCGGCTTCGTCGAGCTGATGAACGGGCTTGGAGCGGACATCAATGGGTAGAACGCGTCGTCCCAAAGACTGGCTAGACCGACTTCCTCGCCCTTTCCGACGCGCCATCGGATATATGATATTTGGCAGCATCTGCGGCTGGTTCGGTTGGCTAGCTGCAAGCGGACTGATCAAAGGCGAGGTGTGGGCGCGCCGTGGCGCAGTTCTACGAAGCGATGATCCCACAATGTTTTGGCTCGCTGTTCTCTGGAACGTGGCCATTGCGAGCTTCGGTCTGTTCTTCGTGATCAGGGCCGCAATTCCGGACCTGAAACGGCTGTTGGCCTCCTGATTATGGCTTTGCATTCTCTCATTATCGCCGTCGACGGCCCCGCCGCCTCGGGCAAGGGGACCATCGCCGCGCGTCTGGCGGCCCATTACGGCCTGCCGCATCTGGACACCGGCCTGCTGTATCGCGCCGTCGGTCTGGCGGTGCTGGAGGCGGGCCAGGACCTGGGCGACGCCGAGGCGGCGGAGGCAGCAGCCTTGGCGCTGGACCTCTCGGGCCTGTCGGACAATCCGCGTCTGACCGAGCGCCATGCAGGCGAGGCGGCCAGCCGGGTCGCCAGCCATCCCGGCGTGCGCGCCGCCCTGCTGAAGCTGCAGCAGGACTTCGCCGCTCAGACCGGCGGGGCGGTTCTGGACGGCCGCGACATCGGCACGGTCATCGCCCCCGACGCCACAGCCAAGCTCTATGTCACCGCCACCCCCGAGGTCCGCGCCGAACGCCGCTGGAAGCAGTTGACGGCGCGGGGTCAGGATATCGCCTTCGCTGACATGCTGGAGGACATCCTTCGTCGCGACCAGCGGGACTCGGGCCGGGATTCCGCCCCCATGGTCCAGGCCGAGGACGCGGTCTTGCTGGACACGACCGATCTGGGTATAGAAGCCGCCTTCGATGCGGCCCGCCGTATCGTCGAGGCGGCGCGCGTCCGCGCCGGGGTCTAGGCCCTCGCGGACAAATCCAACGCTCCTGACCTCGGCTTCCGCGGGCGTTCTGGCTTTCTTTTGTTTGCGCCCCTTGCGCCGGCCTCGCGTCCTGACGACCTGATTTTCCCTTTCCGTCTTTATCCACCCGCGCGGGGCCATTCGGTCGCGCGCCTCAACCCCAGAGCTACATGACCGACACCCACAACCCCTCGCGTGACGATTTCGCCGCGCTGCTCGACGAACAACTGCAAGGTCGCGACCTTGGCGAAGGCCAGGTCGTTCACGGCCGCGTCGTCGGCATCGAGAAGGACATCATCATCATCGACGTCGGTCTGAAGACCGAAGGTCGTATTCCGGCCCGCGAATTCGGCATCGGCGAAGGCGCCGTCATCCCGAAGGTCGGCGACAACGTCGAAGTCTACCTGGAGCGCGTCGAGAACGCCCTGGGCGAAGCCGTCATCAGCCGCGACAAGGCCCGTCGCGAAGAAGCCTGGACCCGTCTGGAAGTCGTCTTCGCCGAAGGTCAGCCGGTCAACGGCGCCATCGTCGGTCGCGTCAAGGGCGGCTTCACCGTCGATCTGGGCGGCGCCTCGGCCTTCCTGCCCGGCTCGCAAGTCGACATCCGCCCGGTGCGCGACGTCGGCCCGCTGATGGGCAAGGAACAACCCTTCGCCATCCTGAAAATGGACCGTCCGCGCGGCAACATCGTCGTCTCGCGCCGCGCCATCCTGGAAGAAGCCCGCGCCGAACAGCGCACGGAGCTGGTCGGCCAGCTGCAAGAGGGTGAAGTCCGCGAAGGCGTCGTCAAGAACATCACCGACTACGGCGCCTTCGTCGACCTGGGCGGCATCGACGGCCTG
>NZ_DASWXW010000131.1:0-39052 GCF_036405315.1 Brevundimonas sp.
AGCGCGTCCGACGGTCGGGCGATCTCGACGGGAGTCTCGGGGGTATTGGCGCCGCGCGTCAGCATCTCCAGCCGCCACAGCCAGCGCGAGCGGACGGCGGGCTGACCGCCGCGCCGCTCGCTGTGGATCAGGATGACCTCATCGGCGCAGGCGGCCTGGACGAAGTCCTGGGCCGTCTGGCCCAGGCGCCGCTCGGGCGTGGGCAGGCCGAGCGCCTTCCTCATCGGGCGCGACAGGAAGGGATCGACCGGGGCGGGGCGGGGCCAGACGCCTTCCTCCAGACCGGCGAGGATCATGCGGTCGGCGCGGGTCAGGCGGGCCTCGATGGCGCCGAGAATGCGCAGACGCGGATGGGTGGCGCCGCCGGTGCGCACCGTCTCCTCGCCCAGCAGGCCGGCGATCAGAGCGGCGAAGTCGGCGCGGCTGACGGCGCCCAGCGAGCCGCCGCCGTCGATCAGGGCCGACAGCAGGGAGGCGGCGGCCTCGCCGTCGGGACCGGCCCAGGCGTTCTGACCGGCCAGGGCCTCGATCAGGGCGGTCAGGGCGCGGGCGGCGGCGTCGGGGGCGGCTGCCCCCGATGTGGTTGGCGCAAAGACGGACAGGGCGTCGGCGGCCAGCGTCTCCAGCCGCGCGGCGAGGGCGCGGGCGCCGGACAGGCGGGCGGCCTTCCACTCGGGCAGGGGCTTGCCGCCGCGACCGGGTTCGGCGGCCTTCAAAAGCCGGGTCTGGATCTCGGTCCAGTCGCGCGGACGCGGGCCGCGCAGGGCGTGCTCCTCCAGCGCCGAGGCGGCGTCCGGCAGGGAGGTCTCGCCGAGGTCGAGCCGGGTCAACGGGTGCTTGATCAGGCCCAGCAGGGTCTGGGGTTTCAGCGGGGTCTCGATGAAGCGGGCGCAGAGATCGACCAGAACCCCGGCGCTCATCCGCGACAGGGGGGCGCCGGTCGAGGCGTCGGGGATGATGTTCCAGCGCGCCAGCCGGGCCTCGACGCGGCGCGACAGGTCCAGATCGGGCGTGACGAGGGCGCAGGTTTGGCCGGGCGTCTCCAGCGTCTCGCGCATCAAGAGGGCGATGGCGGTCGCGGCCTCTTCCTCGGCGCGGACTGAGAGGGCGGACAGGCCCTTCAGCCCCTCGTTGATGGGATCAGCGGCTTGCCCCGCCTCGGCGGCGTCGGCGCGCAGGCGGGCGATCTCGGCGCGCCAGTCGTCGGTGGCCTCGGCCGGGCGCAGGGCTTCGTTGATCAGGCGCTGGCGGGCCAGACCGCGCGCCTCGACGCGGGGCTCGACGGGGGGCTTGAACCAGGGGCGGACCTGATCGCGCGAGATGTCGGCGCGGGTCAGCAGGGCCTTCAACGCGGCCTGCGGGTGCTGGTCGTCGATGCGGTCCCAGACGCTGTCGGCCAGATCGAGGTCGAGGCCGGGCAGGACGACCACGCCCTGGGGCGCGCGCGCTACGGCGGCCAGGACGTCGGCGGCGGCGGGGACGGTGCCGGTCGAACCGGCGGCGATGACCGGCTGTTGCGGGGGGCGCGCGTCCCAGGCCTCGGCCAGACGGCGCAGCAGGGTCGCGCGGCGCCAGGCCGGATCGACCAGACCGAGGGCTTCCAGCCGTTTCGGCCAGGCCTCGACGGCGAGGCCGAGGAAACGGGCGCTGTCCTGCCAGTGGGCGGCCAGATCCTGTTCGGCCAGCCCGGCGATGCGCGACAGGTCGGGGACTTCTTCCAGTTGGCAGGAATCGAGGAAGCCGCCGAGCGCGTCGGCCATTTCAAGGGCGCGCAGGGGCTTCAGGCCCGGCTCGAACTCCTCGGCGATCATCCGCGCCATCTCGAAGCGGCGGGTCAGGGGAGCGATGGCGGGGGGCAGGTCCAGACCCAGTTCGCCGGGGGCGAAGGGCGGCTCGTCTTCCTCCAGATCGCCAAGCGGGCGGACTTGGGGCAGCAGAACGGGGCGGTCGCCGGCCAGCCTGCCCAGCGCCGAGGAGAAGGCGCGGGCGGCGCGGCGGTTGGGCAGCAGGATGGTGGCGTCGGTCAGGGTCTCGGGCGTCTGATCGCCCAGCCAGTCCAGCGCCCCCGCCGCGAGGTCTTCGAGGAAGGGCCGCCAGGCGGGCACGGCGCGCCAGCGCGGCCCGGTTCCGGCGAACGGATCGAAACGGCCCCCCGTCGACATCAGTCTTGCGCCTTCAGCCGCGCTTCGGCCGCGTCGCGGGCCTGCGGGTCGCCGACGTGCATCCAGTCGCCGTCCAGCACGCAGCCGAACAGGCGGCCTTCGGCGGCCGAGGCGCGCCACAGGGGGCTGAGCGAGAAGGGGCCGTCGGGGCCGTGGTCGGCGTAACCGGGGCGGGTGATGTGGACGCCCATATAGGCGAAGGGGGCGGAGGCGGCCTCGCCCCGGAAGGTCAGTTTGCCGTCATCGCCGAGGAAGAAGTCGCCGCCGCCCTCGAAGCCGATAGAGCCCTCGCGTTTGGCCAAAAGCAGGGCGGCGTCCATGCGCTCCGGGTCCCACAGACGGATGAGGTCGGCCAGAGCATCACCGTGGTCGATCCAGACGCTGTCGATATTGGCGACGAAAACGGGATCCTCGCCCAGCAGGGGGCGGGCCTTCTTCAGACCGCCGCCGGTCTCCAGCAGTTCGGCGCGCTCGTCGGAGATGAGGATGGAGGGACGGGTGCGGGCGGCGAGGTGGAGCTCCAGCCGGTCGGCGAACCAGTGGACGTTGACCACGGCCTTTGTGACGCCCGCGTCGGCCAGCCGGTCGAGGACGTGGTCGATCAGGGCGCGGCCAGCCACCTCGACCAGGGCCTTGGGCCGGTCGTGGGTCAGGGGGCGCATCCGCGTGCCGAGTCCGGCGGCGAGGACCATGGCGGTCTTCGGGGCGTTCTGAGGGGCGGTCATCGACGCACATCCTTGGGCACGTGGCGGTCCATCCAGGCGGCGACGGCTTCGAGACCGGGCGCCTTCAGGTTGGCGTTCAGGTGCGCCCACATGCGCGGCATGAAGGCGGCGTACTTGGGCTTGGCGTCGCGGGCGATCAGGCGGGCGAAGACGCCGAGGATGCGGGCCTCGTTCAGCGCGGCCAGACTGGCGTAGGCGGCCAGGAAGGCCTCGCGGTCGGTCTCGGGCCGCAGGGTGAAATAATGGTCGAGAGCGAGCGCCTCCAACTCGGGCGAGACGTCGCGGCGAGCGTCCTGCAGCAGGGAGTGGAGGTCCCACGCCGGATGGGCCTTCACCGCGTCCTGGAAGTCGATCAGGCCGACCGAGGCGGCGCCGGTCCGGCCGTCCAGCCGGATCAGGTTCTCGGCGTGATAGTCGCGGTGGGCCATGACGCTGGCGCCCGCCTCGCCCGCCGCCGTGATCGGGGCCCAGACGGCGCGCCATTCCGCGACAGCAGCTTCATCAAAACTGAGCGAGGGGATCAGTTTCGGCAGCCATTCGACGAACAGGTCAGCCCCGCCCTGCAAGGCCGTCTGGTCATAGGTCAGCAGGGGCCAATCGCCCGCAGCCCCGCTCAGCACCTCGGGCGTCGGGGCGGCGTGCAGGACGGCCAGGGCCTCGACGGCGGCGCGATAGAGCGGGGCCTCCTCGGCGCCCTCGCTGATGACATTAGCGAACAGGGCGTCGCCGAAGTCCTCGATCACGGCCAGGCCGTTGGGGGCGTCGACGGCGATGATGTCGGGCGCGGAGAGGCCCAGAGACTTCAGGTGGGCTGCGACGGCGGCGAAGGCCTCGATGCGGCCGGCCGACAGGCGGGCGACCGCGTTCCAGCCGTGGGCGCGGCGCTGCTCCGGCGTCCACGACGGATCGCAGGGCTGGCTCTCGGCCGCGGGGGCCTGGTCCATCAGCATCAGGGTCGCGCCGGACAGCGTGGTCAGGCGCTCGTAGCGGCGGGTCGAGGCGTCGCCGGGCAGGGGCGCGCGGACGGCATCGGCCAGACCGGCCGAGCGCAGGAAGTCGAGACGGAGGGCTTCGCGGTCAGACATGGAGTTCCTTCAGTTTGGCTTCCCACGACCCTGCGCCAGATACGGTCGCAAGGCGGCCTTCGCCGTCTTCGGCGATGGTGATGCTCAGCCGGTCGGGGCCGAGCATCCGGCCAGGGTCCTGGCCCAGGCGTTCGGGCCATTCGATCAGGGCGCAGCCCTCGTCCAGGGCCTCGTCCAGACCGATCTCGAAGGCCTCTTCGGGACGGGTCAGGCGATAGAGGTCGAAGTGGGCGACGGGCGGATCGCTCTCGTAGAACTGGACCAGGGTGAAGGTCGGCGACGGCACGTCCTCGTCGGGCGAGGTCAGGGCGCGGATCAGGCCGCGCGCCAGGGTCGACTTGCCCATGCCGAGCGGGCCGTAGAGCAGGACGGCCTCGCCGGCTTCCAGCAGGGGGGCGACAGCCCGACCCAGACGGGTGGTGGCCTCGGCGTCGGTCAGTTGAAAGGCCGTCATGCGAACACCGCGTCGGGGTCGGTCGCGAGGGCGCGCTCGACAAAGGTCTTAAGCGCCTCGGTGGCGCGGGCGGCGTCCGCGTCCAGCCGCTCGGGCGGGATGGGCAGACCGACGCTGAGGTCGAACGCGCGCCCCTGCTTGTTCAGAAGTTCGTGGAAGAGGGTGATGTCGCGCAGTTCCTGAGAGAAGCGGTCGAACAGGTGGAACAGGCGGCTGGACGGGCCGGCGACGTGGATCGGGACTACGGGGGCCTCATAGCGGCGGGCCAGCGAGGCGGCGGTCGTGGCCCATTCGGGATCGGTCAGGCGGCCCTGGGCGTCGACGCGGGCCAGTCGTCCTGCGGGAAACATGACGACGCAGCGGTCGGCCTCGAAGGCGTCCTTTGCCGACACAAGCGTGGCGCGGGTTTTCTCGCGGGTGCGCTTGGCCGTGACCCATTCGACCGGGATGACGGTCTCCGACAGGCGCGGTGAGACGCGCAGGGCGTCGGCGTTGGCGAAATAGATCAGGTCGTTCCGCACGGTCCGCAGGGCGTCGTGCACGGCCAGGCCGTCGGCGATGCCGGTCGGATGGTTGCAGATGACCAGGCAGCGGCCCGTCGCGGGCAGGCGGCTCAGGTTCTGCGTCTCGACCGTCAACGCAAGCAGGTCGGAGACATAGTCCAGCGCCTGACGCCCGCCCATCGGGCTGATGGCGTCGGCCATGCGCCGGGCCTTGGCGTAGTCCAGCAGGCCGTAGAGGGCCGGACGGACCAGCGGCCAGGCGGCGGACCGTGTCAGACGCGGCGCGCGTTCGGCGATCAGGACGTCGACGATGTGGGGCGAGGCGGGACTCATGCCCCTGCTTGTCGCCGCTCCCGGCGATGGCGGCAAGCGGTCGTGACCATCGTCGCGGACCGGATCGCGGGTTTGACGCCGTCGTCGCCGGTGCTACGCCTGCGGCCAAGAATTCCGCGAAGCCCGAGAGGATCATCGCCCATGCGTCATCTGCCCCACCTTCTGAGCGGCCTCAGCGCCGTCGCCCTGCTGACGGCTTCGGCTCTGCCGGCCCTGGCCGAGGCGCCCACGCCCGCCGTGGCGACGGCTCCAGCGGCCAGCAACGCCTTCACCTATCAGGACATGATTTCGGCCAACCGTCTGGGCGATCCGCAGGTGTCGCCGGACAGCGAGTGGGTGGTCTATTCGCTGACCCAGACGGACGTGGCGGCCAACCGCCGCTCCAGCGCCCTCTACATCATGAGCCTGAAAGGCGAGGGCGAGGCGCAGAAGTTGCCCATCTCCGAAGGCGGCGCCAACACCGCGCGCTGGGGCGCCGACGGCAAGCTCTACTTCCTCTCGGGCCGCTCAGGGTCGAGCCAGGTCTGGGTCTCGGCCGACAGGGGCGCGACGGCCACGCAAGTCACCAGCCTGCCGACCGACGTCAACGCCTATCGCATCAATGAGGCGGGCGACGCGGTGGCCGTGTCCCTGGCGGTCTATCCCGAGGCGCCCGACCTGAACGCCTCGGTCGAGCGCGCCAAGGCCGCCGCCGAGGTCAAGTCGACGGGTCAGGTCTATGACCGCATGTTCGTGCGCCACTGGGACACGTGGAGCGACCACACCCAGAACCACCTGTTCGTCCAGACCATCGGCGCGGACGGCAAGGCGGGCGGCGATCCGGTCTGGGTGACAAAGGGCTTTGACGGGGACACCCCCTCCAAGCCGTTCGGCGACGAGAGCGAGTTCGTCTTCGCACCCGATGGCCGTTCGCTGGTCTTTTCGGCGCGCGAAGCCGGCAAGAGCGAGCCGTGGAGCACGGACTTCGACCTCTACAGCGTCTCCGTTTCGGCGCCGGGCCGACTGACCAATCTGACCGAGGCCAATCCGGCCTGGGACACCGGCCCGGTCTTCTCGCCGGACGGCCAGACCCTGGCCTATCGCGCCATGGCCCGTCCGGGCTTCGAGGCCGACAAGTATTCGATCTTCCTGCGTGACGTGGCGACGGGCCAGACGCGCCAGATCGCGGCCAACTGGGATCGTTCGGCGGACGGCCTGCAATGGTCGGCGGACGGCAAGACCCTCTACACCACGGCCGGCGACGTCGGTCAGACCCGCCTGTTCGCCATCGACACGCGCAACGGCTCGGTCATGCCGCTGACCGGCGAAGGCCATGTCTCGGCCTTCCAGCAGACGCCCTCGGGCTTCGTCATGGCGGTCGACACCCTGACCTCGCCCAGCGATCTCTACTTCAAGACCTGGCGCGGCCGCGAGATGCCGCGTCGCCTGACCAATGTGAACCCGCAGCTGGCGAACAAGGCCTTCGGTCAGTTCGAGCAGTTCAGCTTCCCCGGCTGGAACGACGAGACGGTGCATGGCTTCGTCATCAAGCCGGCCAACTACGTCGAGGGTCAGAAATATCCGGCCGCCTTCCTGATCCACGGCGGACCGCAGGGTTCGTTCGGCAACAGCTGGTCCTACCGCTGGAACCCCGAGACCTATGCGGGCGCGGGCTATGCGGTGGTGATGATCGATTTCCACGGCTCGACCGGCTACGGCCAGGAGTTCACTGACGCCATCAGCCAGCACTGGGGCGACCGCCCGCTGGAAGACCTGCAGAAGGGCTGGGCGGCGGCTCAGGAGAAGTACGGCTTCCTCGACGGGAACAACGCCTGCGCGCTCGGCGCCTCCTACGGCGGCTATATGATCAACTGGATCGCCGGCAACTGGTCGGACGCCTTCAAGTGCCTGGTCAACCATGACGGCGTCTTCGACACCTTCGGCATGGGCTATTCGACCGAAGAGCTGTGGTTCACCGAGTGGGAATACGGCGGCACGCCGTGGGAAAATCCGGAGGGCTATCAGAAGTTCAATCCGGCCAACCACGTCCAGAACTGGAAGACGCCGATGCTGGTGGTTCAAGGCGATCTCGACTACCGCATCCCGACGGCCCAGGGCCTGTCGACCTTCACCGCCCTGCAACGGCGCGGCATCGACAGCCGTCTGGTCTTCTTCCCCAATGAGAACCACTGGGTGCTGAAGCCGGCCAACAGCCTGCAATGGCACAACGAGGTCTTCGGCTGGCTGGACAAGCATCTGGCCAAATAAGACCGGGTCTCTGACCCAAGAATAAGGGCGCGGTCAGCGATGGCCGCGCCCTTTGTCGTTACAGAGTCGAGGCTTAGTGCGCGGCGTAGGCCTGGGTCAGCTGGACGTAGCGGCCGTGCTCGCGCTCGGTCATGCAGCGCGGGGTGGTCCAGGCCTGGCCGGCGGTCTTGGCCTCGACGGCCTCGCGCGCGGTCAGGAAGACCGGCTCGACGCCGAATTGGCGGGCGAAGGCGGTGCGGGTCGCGGCGTCGGTCTCGCAGATCAGCACCACGCGCTGGGACGGGACGGCCGAGACGCGCGTCGGCTGCGGCCTCTGGCTCTGCGGACTCTGCTCGGGGCTCTGAGCCAGGGCGGGCGCGGCTCCGGCGAGCAGCAGGGCCGAGACGGCGACGGCGATCAGGCGCATGCGATATCCTCCCTTGGCCGGAATTCGCTCCGGACTCAGAGTGAATTATGCGCTCAATTTCTCGAATGTAAATATTATGCGACAAATCGATGAGTGAAGTGTGACGTTTGCCGACGGGCGGCGGCCGGGGATTGAGAGCAGGCTTCGCTTCGTGCCTAAAAGGGCGAGTTTCCTCGGTCTTCGGAGCGCCATGACCCGCAGAGGCCTGTTCGTCTGCCTGCTCGGCGGCCTGCTGGGCGCTCCGTTCGGCGGAGCGGCGGCGGCTGGGCGTGCGAAGGGCGGTCTGCGCTACGGCGAGGATCCGCATCAGACGATCGAGATCCATGCGCCGCGCCAGGCCCAGAAACTGCCGATGCTGGTCGTGTTCGGCGGCGGCGAGCTGGCCGAGGCGCGCCGGGCCGCGCGGGCGCTGGCGGGACGCGGTTTTGTCGTGGCCCTGGCGGGGCTGCGGGCTATGCGGCCCTCCGGCGCGGTCTTGATCGCTGACGCCGCCGCCGCGACCATCTGGGTCGCGGGGCGGGGCAAGGGGTTCGGCGGCGACGCGGGGCGGCTGGGCGTCCTGGGTCTGGGCGTCAGCGCCGACGCGGCCCTGATGATCGCTCTGGATCGGCGCTACATGGCGGGGGCCGGACAGCCCGATCTGATCCGGGCGGCGGCGGCGCTGGGCCGCGCTTCAGCTTCGGAGAGGCTTGATGCGACCCTGACGCGACCGGACGCCTATGTCCGCGCCGACGCCGCGCCGCTCTGGCTCGGCGGTCGAAATGCGGCCGAGACGGCGCTGGCGGCGCGGGTCGAGGCGGTCGGCGGGCGGGCGCGGAGCGTCGTCCGACCGGACGGCGCCGGTTTGCTGGACGAGGCGGCGGCCTTCCTGCGTCGCGAACTGGCCTAGTCGGCGGCCTCGGCCCGGGTCTTCAGGCTGGCCAGCTGCGCCGACAGGACGCCGTCGACCGGCCGCGCCCAGGCTTCCAGCCCTCCGGGCGTATAGCCGCCGACCGAGTAGGACCAGGTCAGGATGCTGCCCTCGCCCTCGGCCTTGATGTCGAAGACCGCGCTGCCGACGACGCCCTGGTCGATCAGCGGCCCCAGCACGCCCTGCAGGATCAGTTTCGCGCCCGGTTCCACCAGGAGGGTCTCCAGATGGCGCGCCGTGCGGCCGCCCGCCGCCTGTTCGCACCAGCAGCCGCCCGCGGCGAGGTCCAGCGTCAGGGTCGAGTTCCTGAACCAGCGGTGCTCGCGGCTCCACCAGTCGTCGGGCGCGGTCAGCACGGCCCAGACGCGGGCAGGCGGGGCGCTGATCGCCACCGATCCTCCGACCTCGAAACCGACGGGCGTCGCCGATTTCACCTCGGCCAAGGCGGGCGCGGCGGTCAGCGCCAGCAGGGCGGCGGCGGTCGAAATCAGGCGTCTGGGCATGGGGAATCCTCCTGTCCGCAGCGGAACCCTGTCCGGCGTCTGCGGTCAACAGTCGTGTCCTTGTGTTTCCCCCGTCTCGCCACGGTCACGGTTTTCGGCTAGAGGAGGTCATGACAGACAAGATGACCCCCCAGGCGGCGTTGGACCGCCTCGAAACCCTCTACAATCAATCCGTCGCCAATCTGCGTGGTGCAGTGAAGCGTTTCCTCGAGACCGGCGAGCGCGCCGATCCCGAAGCGCGGGCCGCCGGCCTGTTCGCCTATCCCCGGCTGACCGTCAGCTGGTTCGGCGACCGTCCCCAGGATCTGGAGACGCGGGCCTTCGCCCGCCTGTCGCGCACGGGCGTCTATACGACGACCGTCACCCGCCCCGATCTTTATCGCGCCTATCTGCTGGAGCAACTGACGCTTCTAGCCGACGAATACGGCGCGTCGATCTCGGTCGAGCCGTCGGATCAGGAAATTCCCTTCCCCTATGTCCTGGACGGCTCGGGCGTTGCGCTGGACAGCACCATGACGGCGGCCATCGCGCGCTGGTTCCCGACCACGGACCTGGCCCATATCGGCGACGAGATCTCGGACGGCCTGTTCGCGCCGGGCGAGGAATTCCCCCTGGCCCAGTTCGACGGCCTGCGCACCGACTTCTCGCTGGCCCGCCTGCGCCACTACACCGGCACCCCGGTCGAGGACGTGCAGTCCTATGTCCTGTTCACCAACTATCACCGTTACGTCGATGAGTTCGTGCGCTGGGCCTGCGCCCAACTGGCCGACCCGGACAGCCCCTATGAGACCCTGTCCTGCGCCGGCGGCGTGATCATCGACCGCGCCACGCTGAACCCGGAAACGGCCATCATGGACGCGGCCTGGCGCCGCCATCAGATGCCCGCCTATCACCTGACCGCGCCGGGCGGCACGGGCATCACCCTGGTCAACATCGGGGTCGGGCCGTCGAACGCCAAGACCATCTGCGACCACCTGGCCGTCACCCGTCCGCACGCCTGGATGATGATCGGCCATTGCGGCGGCCTGCGCGCCAGCCAGACCATCGGCGACTATGTCCTGGCCCACGCCTATCTGCGCGACGATCACGTGCTGGACGCGGTCTTGCCCGCCGACATCCCGATCCCGTCGATCGCCGAGGTGCAGCGCGCCCTCTACGACGCGACCAAGCTGGTCTCGGGCGCTCCGGGCGAAGAGGTCAAGAAGCGCCTGCGCACCGGCACGGTCGTCACCACCGACGACCGCAACTGGGAGTTGCGTTATTCGAAGTCGGCCCTGCGTTTCAACCAGAGCCGCGCCGTCGCCATCGACATGGAATCGGCCACCATCGCCGCTCAGGGCTATCGTTTCCGCGTGCCTTACGGAACGTTGCTGTGCGTCTCGGACAAGCCGCTGCACGGCGAGATCAAGCTGCCGGGCCAGGCCAACCGCTTCTATGAAGGCTCGATCTCGGAACACCTGCAGATCGGCATCCAGGCGGTGGACCTGCTGCGCGCCGAGGGCACCCGCCTGCATTCGCGCAAGCTGCGCGCCTTCGACGAACCGCCATTCCGGTAATGACTAGAAGGGCGCTATCGCTCGCCGCGCGGCGGCTCGCTGCTTGAGCGCAAAGGCGATGTTTCTGATGGAAAAGGGCGCTCGGGGATTTCTCCGGGCGTCCTTTTTCTTTGGGCTTCAGTCCTTCCTGAACAGGTAGAGGCCGAAGCCGAGGAAGGGCGCGCCGAAGTCGAGCATCATCTTGATGCGGTGCGCCGTGGCGGCGACGCCCGGGGCGTCGGCATGATCGGGATGGGCGTCCAGCCAGGCGGCGATCGCCGTCTCCATCGCCGTGCGATAAGCGGCCCATTCGGCCTCACCGCTGACCTCGGCCGAGGCGACCGTCAGCCCCGCCGCGCGGGCCGCGGCCTGCCAGGCGTCGTGGCCGACGTAATAGCCGCCGGTCTCGACCAGTTGGCGCAAGGGCGCGGGCGGCTCCTCCTTCCAGAACAGGTCGCCCCACAGCAGGGCGCCGCCGGGCGTCAGGCGCTCGGCCAGGGCGGCGAAGACGGCGGCGGGTTCGCGCAAACCCTTGCCCGCCGGTTCGGTCGAGCCGATGGCGACGATCAGATCGAAGGCGGGCAGGGCGGCCAGGGCCGCCGCCGAGGTTTCGCGCCGCAGGTTGATCCGGTCGGTCAGGCCCGTCGCCCGGATGCGCGCCTCGGCGCCCTCGGCCATGACCGGGTCCAGTTCGACCGCCGTCACCCGGGCGTCGAAGGCGCGGGCCAGACGCATCGACACTTCGCCATAGGCGCAGCCGATGTCCATGACAGGCGCCTCCGGCTTCAGTCCGGCGCGGCGCACCATCGCCTCCAGCCGGTCCATGGACAGGGCGTTGCAGACGGCCAGGGGCTGATAGGCGATGTGATGAAAGGCGACGCGCATGGCCAAGGCCTAGAATGCGTCGCGCGCATCGTCTCAAAGAAAGAACTTTACAAAATAAAGCTCTTGTCGCACTCTCTCATCAACAGGCAGGGAGAGACGCCATGACCCGCGACCAGATTCAATCCGTTCACGACGACATCGCCTATATGAAGGCCCTGGCCCAGGAGGGGCGGCGCGCCCCGCTGCTGGGAGGGTCGATCCTGATCACCGCCGGCTTGGTGTTCGGTCTGGCCTCGATCGCCGCCTATGGAATCGACAGCGGAATCCTCAATGTGCCGCCGGTCGCCTATGCGGTCCTCTGGGGCGGGGCCATGCTGGTCTTCTTCCTGGTCATGACGCTGCAGATTCGCCGGATCGGGAACAAGCCCGGGGCGCAGTCGGCGGCCAATCGAGCGTCCGGCGCCGGCTGGATGGGCGTGGGCCTGGGCGTCTTCGTCATGTCGCTGTCGATGGCGGTGATCGGCTGGAAGACGCAGAGCGCCATTCCGTCGCTGATCTTCCCCTCGCTGATCTTCGCCCTCTACGGTTCGGGCTGGGCGGTGTCGGCGACGATGAGCGACCAGAAGTGGCAGTGGAAGCTGGCCATCGGCTGCTGGATCGCCGCGCCCCTGATCGCCTTCCTGACCGGCAGTCCGCTGATGTGGCTGGGTTATGCGGCGGGTCTCTTCCTGTTCGCTCTGCTGCCCGGCGTCCTGCTGGTGCGCCAGGAACCGTCGGAGGTGATCTGATGGCCTCGGATACGGCTGGGGATACGGCTGGCGCCTTCGACATCGGCCGCATCGACGAGGTCATTCACGGCCGGGTGCGCCTAGGGATCATGGCCTATCTGTCGGGCGTCGGGACCGCCGACTTCAACGAGCTGAAGACCCGGCTGCAGGCCACGGACGGCAATCTGTCGGTCCACCTGCGCAAGCTGGAGGAGGCGGGTTTCGTCGAGGTGGCCAAGAGTTTCCAGGGCCGCAAACCCCTGACGCGGGCGACCATGACCGAGGCGGGCCGTGACGCCTTCCTCGCCTATCTGGACGCCATGTCCGGTCTGGTCGGCGCCCGTTAGCTTTGATCCGTGAATAGTCCTAGGAAGGCGGTCATGAGCGACCGCCTTTCGCCGTTTCAGGCCATCGACAACTTCCGCGACTATGGCGACTACGCCGTCGGCGACGCCCGGATCGGGCGCGGGCGCCTGTATCGTTCGGCGCATCAGGCGCGGGCGACCGAGGCTGACCTGACGCGACTGGCGACGTTGAACCTCGCCACGGTGGTCGACCTGCGTCGCCCCAGCGAGCGGCGCGACCAGCCCTCGCGACGACCGGCGAACTGGGCCGGACAGGTGATCGAGAGCGATCACGACGACGGCGGCGAGGCCCCGCACATCACCTTCTTGAAGACCTGCGACCTGACCGAGGATTCCGGGCGCGCCTTCATGGCCGGCATCTATCGCCGCCTGCCGTTCGAGCCGGCGCATGTGGACCTGTTCGCCCGCTACTTCCGCGCCCTGGCCGACGGCGACGGCCCGGTGCTGATCCACTGCGCGGCGGGCAAGGACCGCACCGGCCTGCTGGCCGCCCTGACCCACAGCCTGCTGGGCGTGTCGCGCGACGACCTGATCGCCGACTATCTGCTGACCAATGTCGCCGTCGATCTGGAAGGCCGGGCCGAGGGGATCGCCCGACAACTGACGGCGATGACGGGGCGTCCGGCTTCGCACGGGGCGGTGGTCGCCTTCCTCGGCGTCGAGGCCGACTATCTGGACGGCGCCTTTGCCGAGATCGCGGCGCGGCACGGTTCGGTCGCGGCCTATCTGGAGCAGGTTCTGGGCGTGGACGCCCTGACCGCCGCGCGCATCCGGGCGAGGCTGACGGCATGAGTCTGCCCGTCGTCCATATCGAGGGGCTGGACTGGGTCGAACCAATGGCGGTCGCGGCGGGTCTGAACCCGCGCGAGGGCGCGCTGGCGCTTCTGGCCGGGGCGGGCGATCCGACGGCGCACGGCGGGCGCTGGTCCTTCGTCGGCTGCGAGCCGGATCGGGTTCTTGTCGGCCCGGTCGATGAGGCAGCGGCGTTCGACGCCCTGGGTGATCCTGTTTTTGCCGGCGGCGGCGTGGTCGGGCTGATGAGCTATGACGCCGGGGCGCGCCCGGCGACGGGGCCGCGCGCCGAGGTCTGGCCCGACCTGATGCTGGCCCGCTATCCGGCTTTGCTGGCTTTCGACCATGCGGCGCGGGAGGTCCGCGCCGTGGGGCGCGGCGCCGACGCGGCCGAAGCCAAGGCGCAAGGTCGACGCGCCGCGGCCTGGCTGGCCGAGGCGGTCGCGCCGTCGATTCCGTCCGCGCCCGCAGGCGCCTTCACCGGCGAGGCGGCGCCCGAGGCCTATGAGGCCGCCGTGGCCGACGTCGTGAGGCGCATCGCGGCGGGCGAGCTGTTCCAGGCCAACATCGCCCGCGCCTGGAGCGGAGGGCTGGAGGGCGGGCGCGATCCGTTCGAGGTCTTCCTGAGGCTGGCCGCGGAGCGGGGCGCGGCCTATGGCGCCTTCTGGCGGCTGGGGGATCGGGTCCTGGTGTCCAATTCGCCCGAGCTGTTCCTGACCTTCGATCCGGCGTCAGGCCGCATCGAGACCCGGCCGATCAAGGGCACGCGGCCGCGCGACGCCGATCCGGCGCGCGACGCCGCTCTGGCCGCCGCCCTCGCCGCCAGCGACAAGGACCGGGCCGAGAACCTGATGATCGTTGATCTGATGCGCAACGATCTGGCGCGGGCGGCGGTCGCGGGCACCGTGCGGGTCGAGCGGCTGTTCGAGGTCGAGAGCCACCCCACCGTGCATCATCTGGTCTCGACGGTGACGGCCACGGCCCGACCCGGCGTCGGCGCGGCCGAGGTGCTGGAGGCGACCTTCCCCCCCGGCTCGATCACCGGGGCGCCCAAACATCAGGCCATGAAGGTGATCGCCGGCCATGAGCCGCCGCGCGGGCCCTGGTGCGGTTCGCTGTTCGGCCTGGGGCTGGCGGGGGACGAGAGCCTGACGGCCTCGGTGCTGATCCGCACCGCGTCGTTCGTAAGGAGCGAGGCGCGTTGGCGCTGGCGCGCCCTGGCCGGCGCGGGCATCGTCGCCGACAGCGATCCGGACGCCGAACGCGAGGAGACGGACGCCAAGATCCGGGCTCTGAAAGAGGCCCTGGTCGGTCCCTAGCAGTTGCTGCAGAGGACCTTGTCCACCGTCCGCGGCCGCAGATAGTAGCTGCGGTCGAATTTGATCGGCGTCTTGATCACCTGGGCGAAGGGCGAGGTGTATTCGAACTGGGTCTCGCCGAGGATCAGGCTTTCGCCCTTTTCGATCAGGCCGGGCGGCAGGTCGCTGACGACCGAGTTCTTGACTCGCGCGGTCAGGGTCTTGTTGTTGCCCCGGCTCCAGTCGACGCGCGCCACCCCGTTGGCGTCAATGGTGACGCTGGAAACGCGGATGGACAGGGGCGAGGACGGGAAGGGCCGCATGATCATGTCGCCGATGGCGAAGACGCTGGTCAGGTCCTGGGTCGTGGTCGCGTCCGACTGGGCCACCAGGTCGGCGACGATGGAGGCGGTGTGGCTGGCGCGGCGGCTGGCCATATAGCCCTGGCAGAACTCGACCAGGCCGAAATAGATCAGCAGCATCAGGGGCGCGATCAGGGCGAACTCGATCGCCGACACCCCGCGCGCGTCGCGCCAGAATCGCCGGATCCCGCTGGAGGCGAGGCGGCGGCTCATTGATAGGGCTCGTTGCGGAAGGCCAGGGAGGTGGTCAGCAGCACCTTGTGGTCGGTGGTGTGCGACAGGGCCTGGGCGATGAAGGGGGTGGCGATGGGCTGTTCGTACCAGATCCGCACCAGGACGCGATCGCCCGGCCCGCCGGGTTGATAGTCGAGCTTGCTCTGATCGAACACGCCGGACGCCAGCGGGTCGGGCGCGATCGGGTTGCTGAAGTTGTCGACCACGCGAACGTCGATGAAGGCGCGCTGGGGACAGTCGGCGGCGAAGACGCTCATGCGTTCGCACATCTTCTGCTTGATCTCGGCGGGTTTGAGCGCCTGCTGCTGGGCCTGACCCGTGCGCACCAGGCGTCCGGTGTCGGACACCGCGGTCTCGACCACGGCGTCGAGCAGCAGCAGCATCCCGACCTCCAGAATGCCGAACATCAGGATGAAGAAGGGCAGGGCGACCATGGCGAACTCAACCGCCGTGGAGCCTTCGCGGGCGCGCCTCCGTCGCCGCAGAAGCGACGGTCGGTCGGAGCGGCGGGAAACCGGCCCGGTCATCGCTCAGGGCGCCGGGGCGGCCCGAACGCTGGGCGAGCAACTGGTTCCGCAGGCCATTTCGGTGGCCTGGGCGCCGCGCCAGACGCGGACTGAACCGGCCGAGCCGGCGCTGACCACGACCTGGCTCTGGAACAGGGGGCGCCCGACCGCATCGACGGCGACGACCTCGGTCACGCCATAGCCCTTGCCGGTGATGAACAGGGTGTTGGCGTCCACCACGGTGACGTCGGCGATCCGGGGGTTGGCCACGATCACCGACCCGGCCGGGGCCCGCAACTGGACCCGGGTGGCGTGATCGATCTCGACGTTCAGCGGGCGCGACTGGGCCTGGACGGTGACGGCTGCGCTCAGCGCGGCCAGGGCGGAGACGGCGCCGACGGCGAGCGTCCTGAGGGTCCTGGGCATGGGCGACGGCTCCGGAGGAATGAATGGGCGCGCGCGAGCGCTAGGCGTGAAACCTCGCGCTGAAAGATCAAGAAATCCTGAAGGCGCGCCAGGAGCGGGCTTGGCTGGATAAAACTATAGTAAACATGGAAGTAACCATCAAAAACACGAAGCAGCTTTCATCGTTTTACTCGCCCTTAATGATCGTGGTCGCATTGTCGCCATGCAAACGGGGGTCAAGCGGGCAAAACCGGTGACCCTGGTGATGGAACTGTTGCTCGCTTAGACAAAGAAGGAAGATATTCATGCGTAACTTCATCAAGAACTTCGCCAACGATGAATCGGGCGCCACGGCCATTGAATACGGCCTGATCGCTGCTCTGATCGCCGTCGCCATCGTCGCCGTCCTGACCACGCTCGGCCCGAAACTGGCCGGCGTGTTCACCAAGGTGGAAACCTCGCTGCCGGCCGCCTAAGGTCAGCATCCAGGTCTGAAGGCTGGGGCCGGAACGGAAACGTTCCGGCCCTTTCCTTGTCTGGAGCCCGGCCTTCAGGGCGCGACCCCGGAAACCCGGCCTTAAAGGTTGCGCCGCAAAGGTGGCGGCATGACCGAACTCTCCCTCGTCCTGCTGAGCGTCCTGCCCGTTCTGGTGATCGTGGCGGGGCTGCATGATCTGACGACCATGAAGATTCCCAACTGGATCTCGGGCCTGTTGATCCTGGGGTTCTTTCCAGCGGCGTTCGTCACGGGCGTTTCTCTGACCGAAATGGCGATCGCGCTGGGCGTCGGCTTCGCGGCCCTGCTGGTCGGCATGGGGATGTTCGCCCTGCGCTGGATCGGCGGCGGGGACGCCAAGCTGATGGCCTCGGTCTGTCTGTGGCTGGGCTGGTCGGGCGTCGCGCCCTTCCTGCTGTTCACCGCCCTGGCGGGCGGCGGCTTCTGCCTGCTGCTGATCACCGCCCGGTCGCAGCTTCAGCCCTTTGCGGCGAACGCGCCGGGCTGGGTGTCGCGGTTGATGCAGCCCAAGGGCGACATCCCCTATGGCGTGGCCATCGCCGTCGGCGCCTTGCTGGCCTATCCGTCGAGCGCACTGGTTCAGGCCTTTGCCGGCGTCTGACGCCGGTTCGCCTCGCTTAGGAGCGCGTTAACCGGCGGGCCTCATTGTCGTTAACGGCAGGGGGCGAAGAACCGAATCCGCGTCGCCGCTCATGCCGGAGACCGTCGATGAAGCCCGCCAAGATCGCCGTCATCTGTATCGCCGCCATTTCGGCCGTCGGCCTGGCCTTGGTCGTGCGCGCCATGGGCTCCTCGTCCAACGAGCCCGCCGCGACCGCCGTCGCCGCCGTCGAGGCGCGCCCCATGGCCAAGGTCCTGGTCGCCGCCAAGGACCTGGAGCCGGGGCGTCGTCTGACCGACGGCGACCTGAGCTGGAAGGACTGGCCGGTCGACGAACTCAACCCCGTCTTCATCACTGACGGCAGCGTGCCGGTCCCGGCCGCGCCGACGGCTGCCGCGCCCGCCGACGCCAAGCCCGCCGACGCCGCCAAGTCGGACGACAAGGTCGAGGGCGCCGCCGCTCGCGTGACCCGCGCGGCGACCGATCTGGCGACCGGCGGGGCCAAGGCCGACTTCATCGGCGCGGTGGTCCGCGAGCCCATTCTGGCCGGCGAGCCCATCGTCGGCCGCAAGATCGTCCGCGCCGGCGACAGCGGCTACATGGCCGCCTACCTGGAGCCCGGGATGCGGGCCATGGCCATAAGGGTGACGGTCGAGACCGCCGCCGGCGGCTTCATCCTGCCCGGCGACCGAGTCGACGTCCTGCTGACCCGCGAGGTCAAGCTGCCGGCGGGCACGGCTGGCGGCGAGACGTCGAAATTCGTCTCCGCCACCGTGATGCGGAACGTCAAGGTGCTGGCCATCGACCAGAACACCCGCGCCGCCGAGAACGAGCAGGCCGTGGTCGGCGCCACCGCCACCATGGAAGTCAGCGGCCGCGACGCCGAGGTTCTGGCCCTGGCCAAGTCCGAAGGCGATCTGTCGCTGGTGCTGCGCTCCTACGCCGACACCGCCGGGCCGTCGGGCCATGTCCCGGGTGCGGTCAACCGCGGAAATGCAGCCGCCTCCGGCGGCGTCGTGCGCGTCTATCGCGAAGGCCAGGCCGAAGCGGTCGCGGTCCCATGAGGAAACCAGGCATGAATCGTTTGATCGCGGCGGCCTGCGCCTCCCTGATCGCCCTGGCCGGCGGCGCCGCCGCGCCCCTGGCTCAGACCCGCGCCGCCGTTTCGACCGGCGCGGCGCCCCAGATGGTCAACCTGCCGCGCGGCACCTCCTTCGCGGTGGACCTGCCCGCCGACGCCCGCGACGTGATCGTGTCGAATCCCCAGGTGGCCGAGGCCATGCTGCATTCGCCGCGCCGCATCACCGTAATCGGGGTGGCCGCGGGTGAGACGGACGCCGTCTTCCTCGACGCCGCCGGGCGCACCATCCTGGCCCTGCGTGTGCGCGTCGACGCCGGGACCAGCGCCCTGCAAGACACCTTGAGCCGCGTTGCGCCGGGATCGAACGTCCGCGCCGAGGCGGTCAACGACAGCATCATCCTGACCGGCACCGCGTCCAGCCCGGCTGAGGCCCAACGCGCCGCCCAGGTGGCCCGCGCCTTCGTTTCGGCCCCTGAAAAGGTGGTCAACATGATCAGCGTCGCCGGGTCCGACCAGGTGACTCTGAAGGTGCGGGTGGTCGAGGTCCAGCGCAGCGCCATCAAGCAGCTCGGATTCGACACCCAGGCGGTGATCGGCCGGGTCGGCGACACCCAGTGGCTGTTGGGCAACGCCGCCACCTGGGGCGTCAACGGCTCTCTGCTCGGCGGCATCACCGGCGGGGTGTCGCGCGATACGACCAAGAATTTCCAGATGCAGGGGCCCTGCGGCCCCGGCTGGCCGGCGGGCGCCCTGTGTCCGTTCACCGTCGACGGTCCAGAGGATGCGTCCAACTGGGACACCGCCCAGCCGGGCACCGGCCCCGGCTCGGACGGCCTGAACAAGGGCAACGCCACGATCAAGGCCTTCGAGCGCGTCGGCCTGGTCCGCACCCTGGCCGAGCCGAATCTGACGTCGGTCAACGGCGAAGCGGCCAGCTTCCTGGCCGGCGGCGAATTCCCCCTGCCGACGGGTCGCGACCGGGAAGGTCAGATCTCGGTCGAGTACAAGCCCTATGGCGTGGCTCTGTCGTTCCGGCCGATCGTCCTGACAGGCGGCCGCATCTCGCTGCAGGTCAAGGTCGAGGTGTCCGAACTGACGCCTCAGGGCGGTCTGACCATCGGCGCCGGCACGGCCTCTTCGATCAGCCTGCCGGGCCTTTCGGTTCGCCGCAGCGAGAACACCATCGAAATCCCCTCGGGCGGCTCGATGATGATCGCCGGCCTGCTGCAGGAAACCACTCGTCAGAACGTCGACTCCCTGCCTGGCATGACCAATCTGCCGGTGCTGGGCCAGCTGTTCCGCTCGCGCGACTATCTGATGGGCGAGACCGAGCTGGTCGTGATCGTCGAGCCCTATATCGTCAGCCCCACCTCGCCGGACCGGATGCAGACGCCCGCCGACGGCCTGCGCATCGCGCATGACGCCCAGACCATCTTCTTCGGCCAGCTGAACCAGGCCTATGGCTCGCCCGCCCCGACCGCCCAGCCGGGCGCCGGATGGCACGGCCCCGTCGGCTATGTGATCGAGTGAGCGCGATGACCCGCAACGCCAAATCCCTTCTGTCCCTGTCCTCGGCCCTGACCATCGGCGGCCTGCTGCTGGCCGGCTGCATGGGCGGCCCCGCCAGCCTGGGCGGCGAGCCGCCGTTGACGCCGACCTCGCGCTACAGCCTGCAGGTCGAGCCGGGGATGGATCGCATCGCCTTGGCGGTGCACGAGACGGGCCTGTCGGCGAACCAGCAGTCGGCCCTGGCCGATCTGGTCGCCCGTTTCGCCATCGAAGGCGCGCCTGTTCTGGTGGTCGAGGCGCCCGCCGGCGACGACCCGGTCGCCAATCAGACGGCCTGGAACGTCAAGGCGGCTCTGGTGGCGGCGGGCGCGCCTGATCGCCTGATCCGCGTCGTCAGCTACGCCGGCCCCGATCCGCGCGCGCCTGTCCTGGCCGGGTTCGAGACCGTTCGCGCCGCCGTGCCGCAATGCGGGACCCAGTGGGGCAGCCTCAGCCGCACCGGCGACAATCAGTCGGCCTCGAACTTCGGCTGCGCGGTCACCGCCAACCTGGCGGCGCAGATCGCCAATCCGCGTGACATCGTCTCGCCGCGCGCCATGACCCCGGCCGACGCCCAACGCCGGGCGGTGGTGTTCGACCACTACGCCAAGGGCGAGCGGACCGCGGCGAACCGCGAAGAACTGATCGTCGGAACACGCATTTCCCGCGCCGTGGATTGATGGACATGACCAAGCCCTTCGCTGCTCAGGATTTCGACGCTCTCGACACGTTCGACTTGGATGACGAGTTCATCGACGCCGCCGCTCCGGCGCGCGAACCTTTGCAGTTCACGCCGCCGCCCGGGGCCGCGGCGCCGGAGCCGGCGCCGCTTGACGAAAGCTATAATCCGGTCGGGCGCCTGGTCGCCGAGACCGAGACGGCGGTCGCCGCCGTCGTGTCCCCCATATCTGCCTCGATGACGCCCGAAGAGATCGCCCCCGCCTATCCGGTCGAGGAGGCGCCCATCCCGGTCGCCGCCCCGGTAGCGGCTCTGGCGACCTATGAACCGGCCGGACTGCCGATCGCCTCCAACGCCGGGGTCGAGGTGTCGATCCCGCGCATCGCCGTCCACGTCTTCGCCGAGCGTCAGGACACCCTGGCCTCGGCCGAGCGCGCCGGTCAGGACCGCCGCATGTCGCGCGCCACGACCCAGATCCGCATCGGCGGGGTCGCCGCCGCCATTGAGGCCTATCAGTCCGAGCCGACGCCGCCGCTGATCGTCGTCGAAAGCATGAAGGACGCCCAGACCCTGCTCTGGGAGATCGACCAGCTGGCCGAGGTCTGCGACGCGGGCACCAAGGTGGTGATCATCGGCGCCACCAACGACATCCTGCTGTTCCGCGAACTGATGCGGCGCGGGGTCAGCGAGTATCTGGTCGCCCCGGTGCAGCCGCTGCAGCTGATCTCGGCCATCGGCGACCTGTTCGCCGACCCGGCCCAGCCCTTCATCGGCCGTTCGATCGCCTTCGTCGGCGCGCGCGGCGGGGCCGGGGCCTCGGCCGTGGCTCACAACACCGCCTACGCCATGAGCGAGCGGATCGGCGTCAACACCGTGATCGTCGACTATGATCTGCCGTTCGGCACCGCCGGGCTGGACTTCAACCAGGATCCGCTGGGCGGCGTCGCCGACGCCCTGAGTCAGCCGGATCGTCTGGACGCCACCCTGTTGGACCGGATGATGGTCCGCTGCACCGATAAGCTGAGCCTGTTCGCCGCGCCCGCCACCCTGGAAGCCGACTGGGAGATCGGGCCCGACGCCTTCGAGGAAGTGACCAGCCGCATCCGCTCCACGGCGCCCTTCGTGGTGCTGGACCTGCCGCACCTGTGGTCGGGCTGGATGCGCAAGACCCTGATCTCGGCGGACGAGGTCGTGGTGGTGGCGACGCCGGACCTAGCCTCGCTGCGCAACGCCAAGAACATGATCGACCTGATCAAGCAGGCGCGTCCCAACGACGCCCCGCCGCGTCTGGTGCTGAACCAGGTCGGCGTGCCGGGCCGCCCCGAGATCCCGGCCAAGGACTTCGGCGCCGCCCTGGGCATTCACCCCAGCCTGATCATCCCCTTCGACGCCAAGGTGTTCGGCGCGGCCGCCAACAACGGTCAGATGATCATCGACTCCGGGGCCAAGACCAAGGCCGCCGAGGCCTTCGAGACCCTGGCCCAGATCGTGTCGCGACGTGAACTGCCGACGGCTCCCGTGAAGGGCAGGGCGCCGGCGCCGTCGGCCGCGCCGGCCAAGAAGGGCGGCTCGCTCTTCGCCTCCCTGTTCAGCAAGAGGCGCTGAGGCCATGTTCGGCAAGCGCACCGCCCAGCCCGGCGTCGCGGTCGCTCCGCGACCCGCCCCGGCGCAGGCTCCCGCTCCGGCGACGGAGATGCGCGCGCTTGATCCCGTCGACGCCTTCCCGATCGAGGAGCTGGAGGCCGACGTCGCGCCGTCCTCGGCCTCGACCGACCGGCTGGACGCCCTGGCCGCCCGCCCGCGTCCCGAGGCGGCGGCCCCGACCCCCGGCGGTCCGGCCAAGGGGCCGCGCGCCACGCCGGGTCTGGAGCAGCTGAAGCGGGCCCAGGCGGTCGCCGAGATCGTCCGCGAGCAGTCCGACTATTATCACGCCACGAAGACGACCATCTTCAACGCCTTGATGAACACCATCGACCTGTCCCAGCTGGCCCAGCTGGACACCAAGGCCGCGTCCGAGGAAATCCGCGACATCGTCGCCGAGCTGGTGGCGATCAAGAACGTCTCCATGTCGGTCGCCGAGCAGGAGCACCTGGTCCAGGACATCGTCAACGACGTCCTCGGCTATGGTCCGCTGGAGCCGCTGCTGGGCCGCGACGACATCGCCGACATCATGGTCAACGGCGCCGGCCGGGTCTTCATCGAAGTCGGCGGCAAGGTTCAACTGACCAACGTCCGCTTCCGCGACAACACCCAGTTGATGAACATCTGCCAGCGGATCGTTTCGCAGGTCGGCCGTCGCGTCGACGAGAGCAGCCCGATCTGCGACGCCCGCCTGCCCGACGGCTCGCGCGTCAACGTCATCGCCCCGCCCCTGGCCATCGACGGGCCGACGCTGACGATTCGTAAGTTCAAGAAAGACAAGCTGACGATGAAGAACCTGGTGGAGTACGCCTCCATCAGTCCCGAGGGCGCGCGCGTCCTGGGCGTCATCGGCGCCTCGCGTTGCAACCTGGTCATCTCGGGCGGCACGGGCTCGGGCAAGACGACCCTGCTCAACACCCTGACGGCCTTCATCGACCCGACCGAGCGCGTCATCACCTGCGAGGACGCCGCCGAACTGCAGCTGCAGCAGCCCCACGTGGTGCGTCTGGAAACCCGCCCGCCGAACCTGGAGGGCCAGGGCCAGATCACCATGCGCGATCTGGTCAAGAACTGCCTGCGGATGCGCCCCGAACGCATCATCGTCGGCGAGGTGCGCGGACCCGAGGCCTTCGACCTGCTGCAGGCCATGAACACCGGCCACGACGGCTCGATGGGCACGCTGCACGCCAACTCCCCGCGCGAAGCCATCAGCCGGATGGAGTCGATGATCACCATGGGCGGCTACGGCCTGCCGTCGCGGACGATCCGCGAGATGATCGTCGGTTCGGTCGACGTCATCGTCCAGGCGGCCCGCCTGCGCGACGGCTCTCGCCGCATCACCCACATCACCGAGGTGGTGGGTCTGGAAGGCGAGGTCATCGTGACCCAGGACCTGTTCGTCTACGAAATCACCGGCGAGGACGCCCACGGCAAGATCACCGGCCGTCACCGTTCGACCGGCATCGCCCGTCCGCGGTTCTGGGACCGCGCCCGCTACTATGGTCTGGAGCGCGAACTGGCCGAAGCCCTGGACGCGGCGGAGTAGGGCCTGATGCTTCCCATTCTCGCGGCCTTCCTGGCCTTCATCACCATCGGCGGCGTGGGCTGGGTTCTGGTCGGCGGCGGCGACGACGGCGCGGCCCAGGCGGTCAAGCGCGCCAAGACCATAGGCGCGGCCCGGCCGGAAGCGACGAACAAGCGCGCCGCCGCGGTGAATACGCCGGAGGCCCGCCGCAAGCAGATCATGCAGCAGCTGCAGGAGGTCGACCGCCGGGACCGCAAGGCCCGCATGACCATGAGCGCCAAGCTCAAGCAGGCCGACATGTCGATCAGCCTGCGCACCTTCATCATCATCAGCGTCGTCCTGGGCGTCTCGGGCGCCTTGATGGCCTTCCTGCTCCATCTCAACCCCTTCCTGTCGCTGGGCATCGGCGTGGCCATGGGCCTGGGCCTGCCGCGCTGGGTCGTGGGCATGATGGGCAAGAAGCGGATGAAGAAGTTCTCGCTGGCCTTCCCCGATTCCGTCGACATCCTGGTGCGCGGCATCAAGACCGGCCTGCCGGTCCACGACTGCTTCAAGATCATCGCCCGCGAAAGCCCGCAGCCGCTCGCAGGGGAGTTCCAACTGCTGGTCGAGGGACTGGGGGTCGGCATGACCCTGGCCGAGGCCCTGGACAAGATGTTCGAGCGGATGCCGGTGCCGGAACTGAAGTTCTTCGCCATCGTCATCGCCATCCAGCAGAAGAGCGGCGGCAACCTGGCCGAGGCCCTGGGCAACCTCACGTCTGTTCTGCGCGCCCGGCGCATGATGGGCGAGAAGATCAAGGCCATGTCGTCCGAAGCCATCGCCTCGGCGGCCATCATCGGCTCCTTGCCGCCGGCGGTGATGATGTTGGTGATGATCTCCAGCCCCGCCTACATGATGCTGCTGTTCACGGACATGCGCGGCCAGGTCATGCTGCTGGGATCGGCGGTGTGGATGGGGTGCGGCATCTTCATGATGAAGCGCATGATTTCGTTCAAGTTCTGAGGGGGAGGGCACCATGAACAGCTTCATGCATTTCATCACCGACCTGCAGAACCTGCTGAGCATCGGCGTCGGGATCGCCGTCTTCGCCAGCATCCTGACCCTGCTCGGCTCTTTCATGGGCGGCGAACGCCTGGACAAGCGGATGAAGGCGGTCGCCGAGCGCCGCGAAGACCTGAAGCGCCGTTCGCGTCAGGCGATGAAGGGCGGCGCGGCCGGCTCGCCCGCCGCCACGCTGCGTCACTCGGACGAGGGTTTCAAGAAGCGCGTCGTCGAGCATCTGAACCTGACCAAGCTTCTGGAAGACCCCAAGGTCGCCGAGAACATGGCTCAGGCCGGGTTCCGCGGGCCGCGCCCGCTGACCACCTTCTACTTCTTCCGCTTCGCCACGCCCTTCATCTTCATGGTGCTGACGGCGGTCTACCTGTTCGCGATCAATGATTTCGGCTTCAATCTGACGCTGAAGCTGTGCACCCTGGTGTTCGCGGCGGCGGCGGGCTTCTACGCCCCGAACCTCTATGTGCAGAACCGCATCGCCTCGCGGCGTCAATCGATCGTGGCGGCCTTCCCCGACTCGCTGGACCTGCTGCTGATCTGCGTCGAATCCGGCATGTCGATCGAGGCGGCGATCCAGAAGGTCAGTCAGGAGGTCGGCAGCCAATCGATCGAACTGGCCGAGGAACTGAGCCTGCTGTCGGCCGAGCTGTCCTACCTGCCCGACCGGCGCATGGCCTATGACGGCATGGCCAGGCGGACCAACCATCCCGGCATCCGCGC
Source organism: Brevundimonas sp. (assembly GCF_036405315.1). Classification (GTDB taxonomy): domain Bacteria; phylum Pseudomonadota; class Alphaproteobacteria; order Caulobacterales; family Caulobacteraceae; genus Brevundimonas. Next base: position 25,789 of record NZ_DASWXW010000131.1, read on the forward strand.
CGTGGCGACCGCCATGACCCAAGCCGAGACCTACGGCACGCCCCTGGGCAACGCCCTGCGGGTCATGGCCAAGGAAAACCGCGAACTGCGTCTGGCCGCCGCCGAGAAGAAGGCGGCGGCGCTTCCGGCCAAGCTGACCGTGCCGATGATCGTCTTCTTCCTGCCGGTGCTGTTCGTCGTCATCCTGGGGCCGGCGATCATCAACATCCAGGACATGATGAAGGGCGGCTGATCGGCCGTTCCCCGGTCGGGGCGGGTCGCGTCAGCCTTCGGCGGCGCGCCTCAGGCCTTCAGCGATTTCTTCATAGGCGCTGCGGATCGTCTTGCGGTGCTTGTCGTGGAACAACTCGCCGCGCAGGCCGGTGAAGATCACCCCGTTGGAGACGATGCAGTTGCCGCGCTCCAGTTCCTCGATCTCGTAGTAGCGGATGGCGTTGAACAGCCAGCCGCGCTTTTCGGCCCAGACCAGTTGCGAGTAGGGCTGCCAGTCGCCGAGGCGCGCCTGGACCTGACGCTCGACCATGCCGGGCAGGGCTTCGGTCAGGTTGATGCCGGCGCCGAAGGCCAGGGCGCCCGTCACCCCGGTTTCATAGGGGTTCCACAGATGCCAGTTCTCGAGATCGCTGAGGATCTCCCAGATGCGGTCCGACGGCGCGCGCACGCCGATACGCTTCTCGATACGGGTCGTGTCCATGGATTTGCCTCTGACACGGCTTTTGGACTTTAGGAAGTCGTCTCGACGGGATCGGGAACGGGCAGGGGCGGTTTGAGCCGTCGCCCGTCGTCCAGACCCAGCCGCGCCTTGACCTCGAACAGGTCAGCGCCGGCCGGCACGATCAGCAGTTCCTCGGGGCGGCGGGCGTTGACCGCCACCACCGAATTCTTCGGGCAGACGTCGAAACAGTCGGCGCCGACAACGGCCAGATCGGCCTTGCGCCCCTTGCCCGCGTGCAGATAGCGCCGCAGCGCCTTCTTCAACGTCTTGTCGCCGTCCGGGCCGAAGCCGCCGTCCAGCTTCTTCGAGCATCTGCGGCACACCAGCACCACCTCGTTCCAGCGAGTCTTGGAAACCTTGAAGGTCTTGGGCGTCTTGCTCATTCGCCTGAAGATCGGTGTTCGCGGCGGCTTGCACAAGTCATCTCGGCCTCGGCCACAGGAACTTCACAAACGGGACCGGAAAACTGATTGTTTCTGTTTATCAAGGAGTAAGCATGACGGGGCATCCTCAAGCGTCCGATGAGGGTTCGCCGATGTCGCGTCTGCCTATCAAGCTTCCGCCCGCCGCCAATCAGCCTGCTCGTGGTCGTCTGCGCGACGCAGCCTTCTTCTGCATCGCCTTCGCGGCGGTCTTCATCGCCGCCCTGCTGGCGATGGACCTTTTGCTGGGATAAGCCGGAGGCTCGATTTCAGGAGCCCTCCCATGATCACTCGCATCCAGCCCGGCGCCCGCATGAGCGAGGCCGTCATCCACGGCAACACCGTCTATCTGGCCGGCCAGGTCGGCGAGCCGGGCGACGACGTCACCGCCCAGACCAAAACCACCCTGGCCGAGATCGACGCCCTGCTGGCCCAGGCCGGCACCGACAAGTCCAAGATCCTGATGGCCACCATCTGGCTGGCCGACATCGCCGACTTCGAGGCCATGAACGCGGTCTGGGACGCCTGGGTCGATCCGGCCAATCCGCCCGCCCGCGCCACCAGCGAGGCCAGGCTGGCCACGCCCGACTACCTGGTCGAGATCATCGTCACGGCGGCGATCTGATGTCCCAGGAACGCACCAAGGAAAGCGAGCTGGAGCGGTTCAAGGCGACCCGCGTCACCGCCCTCTATCGTCTCGATCTGATCGAGAAGGGGGCGCAACTGACCTATGAGGACGGCACGCCGGTCGACATGGCCTCGGAAAAGCAGCGCCTGAAGGATCAGGTCGCCGACATGGACCGCCGCATCGCCCGTCTGGAGGCGGCGGGCGAGGCCTAGTTCGCCGTTTCGCGGCCGGGCAGGTTCAGCAGGGCGGCGACGCGCGCTAGCTTGTCCGGGTTGCGGGTGATGAAGATGTCGATGATGCGGCCGCCCTCGATGGCCAGGGCCGTCGTCTGCAGCACCCGCCCGCGCTCCAAGCTGACATAGCCGGGCAGGCCGTCGATCCACATGGGCCGGATCATCTCGTAGGCCTCGGCGCCGTATTTGCGGTTGAGGCCGGCGTAGAGGCGCAGCAGCTTGCGGGCGCCGCGGATCGGGTTGTGGAAGGCGATCACCTTGCCGCCGCCGTCGGCCCTCAGGGTCGCCCCTTCCGCCAGCAGGGCGCCCAGCGCCGCCAGGTCGCCGGACCGCGAGGCGTCGAAGAAGGCCCGCGCGATCCGTTCGCCCTCTTCCGGTTCGACGGCGTAGCGGGGACGGGCCTCCTGCACATGGCGGCGGGCGCGACTGGCCAACTGGCGCACCGAGGCGGGATCGCGTTCCAGCGTCGCCGCCACCTCGTCGAAGCCGACCTCGAACACGTCGTGCAGCAGGAAGGCGGCGCGCTCCAGCGGCGACAACCGCTCCATGGCGGTCATCAGCGACAGGGTCAGGTCGTCGGCGAAGGTCTCGGCGTCCGTCTCCGGGCCGGTGATCAACGGCTCGGGCAGCCAGGAGCCGACATAGGTCTCGCGTCGGGCGCGGGCCGACTTCAGCAGGTCCAGCGCCAGCCGCGTCGTGGTCCGCGTCAGCCAGGCGGCGGGTTCGCGGATTTCGACCGGATCGACCCGGCTCCATCGAAGCCAGGCCTCCTGCACCACGTCTTCCGCCTCGGACAGCGAGCCGAGCATGCGGTAGGCGAGGCGCGCCAGCCGGGGCCGGTGCGCCTCGAAGACCTCGGTGGCGGGGTCAGGCCGCGACACGCGCCGGTTCCGCCGGATGGGCCAGACGGAAGCCGACCGCCAGACGGTTCCACACATTGATCGCCCCGATGGCGAACGTCAGATTCACCTGCTCGGCTTCGCTGAACTCGACCTTCAGCGCCTCGTAATCGGCGTCCGGGGCCTGGCTCTGTTCGATCCGGGTCAGGGCCTCGGCCCAGGTCAGGGCGGCGCGCTCGCGCGGGGTGTAGAGCGAGGATTCGCGCCAGGCGGCCAGCAGATGCAGCCGCACCTCGCTTTCGCCGGCCTTGCGGGCGTCGGCCGTGTGCATATGCAGGCAGAAGGCGCAGCCGTTGATCTGCGAGACGCGGGTCTTCAGCAGTTCCAGCAGGCTGTGTTCCAGGCCGCTGTTTGCGATGGTCTGTTCCAGGCTGATCATGGCCTGATAGGCGTCGGGGGCGGCCTTGAAGGGGCTTGCGATACGCGGGGTCATGTCATCTCTCCTCAGCGCCTGAGTGCGCGTCGCCTCCATGACGAGACAGGCCGCCCGCCTGTGACATGGCCCGTCGAATTATGTCTCCAGCCGCTCGAACACGGTGGCGATGACCGCCTGATAGGCGTCGGTCAGGGCCCGCAGTTCAGCCTCGGGCACGCGCTCGTCCACCTGGTGCATGGTCTGGCCGACCAGGCCCAGTTCCAGCACCGGGCACAGGGCGCGGATGAAGCGGGCGTCGGAGGTGCCGCCGGTGGTCGAGGCCTCGGGGCGGCGGCCCAGGGTCGCCTCGACCGCGTCCTGCACTGCCGTGACGAAGACGCCCGGCTCGGTCAGGAAGGCCTCGCCAGAGCACATGTGCTCCAGCTCGATGCGCAGGCCGGTCTCGGCCTGAACCAGACCCGCCTCGCGGTTCAGCCAGTCGATCAGGCCGTCGCCGGTGTGGGTCGGATTGAAGCGGATGTTGAGCCGCGCCCTGGCCTCGGCCGGGATGATGTTGGTGGCCGGATTGCCCACGTCGATGGTGGTGATCTCGAGGTTGGACGGCGGGAATTCGGGATAACCTTCATCCAGAATATGGGCGTCCAGCCGGGCCAGCAGCCTGGCCACGACCGGGGCCGGATTGGCGGCGCGGTCGGGATAGGCGACGTGGCCCTGCTTGCCGTGCACCGTGATCCAGGTGTTGAGCGAGCCGCGCCGCCCCACCTTGATCATGTCGCCGAGGTGGTGGGCCGACGACGGCTCGCCGACCACGCAGGCGTCGATGACCTCGCCCTCGGCCATCAGGGCCTCGACCACGCGCTTGGTGCCGTGCAGGGCCGGGCCTTCCTCGTCGCCGGTGATCAGGAAGGAGAGGGAGCCGGGAACGTCGCCCTCAGCCAGCACGCGGGACACGGCGGCGACCCAGGCGGCGATGCCCCCCTTCATGTCCACGGCGCCGCGGCCGTAGAGGATGCCGTCGCGGGTCTCGCCCTCGAAGGGGGCGGCGGTCCAGGCGGTCAGGTCGCCGGTCGGCACCACGTCGGTGTGGCCGGCGAAGCAGAGGTTGGGCGAGGCCGTGCCGCGTCGGGCGTAGAGGTTCTCGATGCGGGCGTCGTGACCCACGCCGGTCGGGCCCTCGAACACCATGCGGCGGCAGGCGAAGCCCAGCCCGGTCAGGGTGCGTTCCAGCACGTCCATCGCCCCTTCGTCGGCGGGGGTGACGGAGGGAATGCGGATCAGGTCGCGGGTCAGTTCGACAGGATCGATGACGGAATGTGATGCGGCGCTCATGGGACTAATGCTTTAGGCATATCCCGCATCCGCGAGAAGGCCCGAAACCGTGCCCAAGATCGACATCGACTCCGCGCCGACCGGCCACGGCACCGGCTACCCCGAGGAATTCGCCGCGCCCTGCAAGCCGCGTCGCCGCTGGCGGCTGGGCGACGCCGTCGGTCTGGACCAGTTCGGGGTCAATCTGCTGCGCCTGCCCGCCGGGGCCTGGTCCAGCCAGCGGCACTGGCACACGGTCGAGGACGAGTTCGTCTGGGTGGTTGAGGGCGAGGTGGTCCTGATCGACGACGACGGCGAGACGATTCTGACAGCCGGCGACTGCGCCGGCTTCAAGGCGGGGGTCGCCAACGGCCACAAGATCGAGAACCGCTCGGACCGCGAGGCGGTGCTGCTGGAGGTCGGCTCGCGTCGGCCGGGTGAGGACGCCTGCGATTATCCCGACATCGACATGATCCTGCCTCAGGGCGCCGGCGGCTATCTCCACCGCGATGGAACCCCCTATCCGAAGACGCCCCGAAGAACGTGACGACTGAATCCGTAGACACCGCCCCGACCGTTCCGCCCCAACCGCCCTTGCCGCCTGATACGCATGACGGCGGGCCGTCCAGTCCGTGGGGGTTGCGGGATTTTCGCCTGCTGTGGCTGGGCCGCGTCGCCGCCGTCCTGGGCATCCAGATCCAGTCCTCGGCCCTGTTGTGGCAGGTCTATGAGATCGCCCGGCGCGACCATCCGATCGCCGAGGCCAGCCTCTATCTGGGGCTGGTGGGCCTGTGTCAGTTCCTGCCCCTGCTGGCCTTCACCCTGCCCGCCGGGGCCATGGCCGACCGGCGCGACCGCAAGCACACCGTGACCCTGTCCATCGTGGTCGAGAGCCTGTGCGCCCTGGCCTTCCTCGGCATGGCCCTGCACGGCGCGCCGCCGCTGTGGGGCCTGCTGGCCGTGGCCGCCGTCTTCGGCGCGGCGCGCGCCTTCCTCGCCCCGGCCAGCCAGGCCTTCCTGCCCATGGTGGTGGGACGCAAGGCCCTGCCGCCGGCCATCGCGGCCCAGTCCATCGCCTTCCAGACCGGGGCCATCGCCGGCCCGGCGCTCGGCGGGGTCATCGTCGGCTTCGCCGTGCCGTGGGCCTACGCCTCGGCCATGGCCCTGTTCCTGGTCGCCATCGGCTGCTTCCTGCTGATCCGCACCTCGGGCCAGCCGAAATTCGTCGAGACGGGCGTCGGGCCGCTGGAGCTGGTCAAGGAAGGTCTGGCCTATGTCTGGAAGACCAAGATCGTTCTGGGCGCCATTTCGCTGGACCTCGTCGTGGTGCTGCTGGCGGGGGTGGCCCTGCTGACGCCGATCTTCGCGCGCGACATTCTGCACGTCGGGCCTGAAGGCTTCGGCCTGCTGCGCGCCGCTTTCGGGGTCGGGGCGCTGGGCATGGCCCTCTATCTCAGCCGTTTCCCGATCCGTCGTCACGGCGGGCGCTGGATGTTCGCGGCGGTGGCCGTGTTCGGGATCTGCACCCTGATCTTCGGCCTGTCCAAGAGCGTCTGGCTGTCCGGCGCGGTGCTGTTCATCGGCGGCGCCGCCGACATGATCAGCGTCAATATCCGCCAGACCCTGATCCAGCTGGCCACGCCCGATCATATGCGCGGCCGCGTGTCGTCGGTGTCCATGCTGTTCATCGGCGCCTCCAACGAACTGGGCGAGGCCTATTCCGGCGTCATGGTGCGTCTGCTCGGCCCCATCGGGGCGGCGGTGTTCGGCGGGATCGGCGCCCTGGCCGCGACCGGCGTCTGGGCCAGGGTTTTCCCCAGCCTGAGGAAGGCGAACAAGCTGACCTGAAGACGCCCCTTCTCCGCGACAGGAGAAGGGGTCTTGTCCGATCAGTCCTTGGCCGGGACGCGCGTGTCCGTGGCCGGGTCGACGGCGCCGGGGCGGCCTTCGCGGGCGGCCTCGGCCTGTTCGGCTTCCAGCTTGTCGGCGACCTTGCCGGCGCCGCTCTCGACGGCCTGAGCCGCCTTCATGGCGCCGGACTCGACCACTTCGCCGGTCTGGGCGGCGACGTCGGCGGCTTTCTCGCCCGCCGCATCGACATTGGCCTCGGCCGTCTTCTGCTCGGCCTGGGTGCAGGCGCTAGCGCCGAGCGCCAGAACCGAGACGGCGGTGATGGCCAGAATGCGGGCGGGCGTGCGGATGCGCATGGGATGTCCCCCTTCTTGCGTTGAACCTCGGCGCTAAACGTCGGAAGCAGAAGGGGGTTGCCTCGCCCTAGTCCAGATCCACCGGCAGGGTCTGGCTGGCCAGCAGCCGTTCGGTCGTGGCCCAGTGATCCGGTCCATGACGCTCGACCCAGGCCTGCACCATGTCGCGGCCCAGGCCGTAGTTGATCACGTAGCTGCGGTAGGTCTCGATGAAGCTGAGGCGCTGCGCCGCTCGGTCGCGCGCCACCAGATTGTATTTCTGCAGCTGGTCCAGCGCTGTCTCGCGGTTGATCCGGCCCGCCAGATAGGCGTCGGCGATGGTGTATTCGGCTCGGCCCAGCTCGCGGGTCAGGGCCAGAAGCTGGGTCTGAGCCTCGGCCGTCGCCGGGTCCAGACCGGCCAGAGGATAGAGTACGCGCTTCTCGAAATCGGTGCGCTCATGGCCGGGGAAGGCCAGGTCGATGCCGTAGTTGGCGCTGCCCTCGGCGATGAAGGACATGGGGCTGAACAAGGGATAGACGCTCATCTCGACCCAGCCCTTCTGCTTGACGAAGGTCTGTTCCAGCAGGGCGTTGTAGACGTGGTGGCCGGGGTAGCCCTCGTGGCAACCCAGATCGACGGCGCGGTCGATGAAGATGGGCAGGTCGGTGTTGACCTGGATCAGGCTGAAGGCGTTTCCCTTGTACCAGTTGTAGCCCGACCACGGCTTGTTGTTGACGAACTCCAGGGTGAAGGTCTCGTCGGCGGGCAGGGTCATGTGCCGCTCGGTGCGCGCCTTGCACTCGTTGATGGCGGCCCGCATCACCGGCTCCAGCCGATTCTTGGGAATGACGTAGCGGGCGCGAAACGCCGCGACGCGGTCGGCCAGCGGCCCCTCGCCGGGGATCAGGGCGTCGATGCGCGCCAGCACGGGATCATAGGACGACAGGGGGCGCAGCTCCGGCCGCACGCCGAACTGGGCCTCGGCCTCGTCGGCGAAGCTCATCTTTTCGCCCTGCAGCATCCGCAGACGTGCCGAGGCCGCCGAGACATGGGCCGACAGATAGGCCCGGCGCTGCAGGCTCTGGGCGTCGAGACTCGTCGTCGGCAGGGCCTCCAGCCGCGTCGCCAGGGCCGCGGCGCCCTCGGCCAGTTGGGGCAGGGCGCGCGGGTGGGCCTTGGCCGCCTCGGCCCATTCGGCCGGACCGTAATAGGCGTCGACATAGCCCGGCTCGCGCTCGCCGATCTCCAGCGTCAGAGCGACATAGTCGCGCGCCACCATGTCCAGGCTGTCGGGCGCTGTCTTCGATGTCGTGGCGCAGGCGGCCAGCAGGCCGGCGGCCGTCAGGGCGGCGATGGTGGCGATGCGCATGGAAACTCCCTCTCTCCGGCGCGACGCTAGGCGTTTGCGGCCCCTACGCCAAGTCGAGGCCATGAAGGCGCCGCCGCCGGGATTTCAGGGATTGAGGCCGCCCGGCCCATGCTGTAAGCACCGCCGTCCGGCTCTAGAGCCGCAGACGCACCCGTAGCTCAGCTGGATAGAGTGCTGCCCTCCGAAGGCAGAGGTCACAGGTTCGAATCCTGTCGGGTGCGCCATCTCCTCCTTCATCTGTCGCGTTCCATCGTGAGCGACTCCAGCGATCAGAAAAATTTTCTTGGGGATCAGTCGCTTAGAGACGAGTGACCATTTCTGAGTAGACTCCGAATTCCGCGTTGATCGACTCTGACCAACAAATGTTCCGCTTTGACCGACTCAGCCAATAATTTCGCTCAATGCACGCCTGTCCCAGCAGTGACGACCTCCCAAGCGCGCTACCGGTTCCAACCCCGCGAGCTTGACATAGGTCCGCCAAAAAACATCTGAGTTGGCATATGTTTTGTTTAGTTCGTGGTTGAAGACGTAACGCTGCCGAAAATCATCCAGGTCCGGCAAAGCCACCTTGTAGCCGGTATCGTGTCGTTCAGCCGTCAACAGGCCAATGCGTGCCGCACATCCTAACGACGTCGCACTTTCGCCCAACAGGACAGCGGCGTTACCCATCGATAGACGCAATCCTTGCGGCAGAGGATAGTTGGGGAGTTTGGCAAGAGCACAGCCCATCTCCATTCGGTCGATTCGAATGGAACAGGACCAAGCCTTCTCCACGCGGTCTATCCGGAAGGACAGCGTTCCTTTGACCAATGCATTGAAGATATGTGCCCAAGTCGCCGGATGAAGTTGAGCACAACTCATTGGCAACTCCCGATCAGGACGTTCAATTTGACTGGGCGGACCGGGATCCTCTGACGATTATTGTGATCGTGATGTCGGACCGCATCGGGTGCGATCTCGATGCCGGGGTCCGGTTCCTTCCAGTATCCCTTGGCCTCGGCGGAGAGCGCCCCTTGCAAGAGGAGAGGCGCTATGACGACCCGTTCGACCCGCCACATCAGGCGATACAGCACTATCATGGCTTTGAAATTGATGACCGCCTTTGCGATCCTGATGAGGGCAGTTCGCTCGGTCCGCGCTAAATCGCGCGACGCCCGCTGATCCCTGCTGAGGCTCGCATCCCCTTCGGCGCATAAATCCATTTCTGGAGATTTCACACCCGATGAACGAGTTAAACGCGACCCTTAGCGACCGTCCGGCTCATGTTCTCCCGAGGACACACACGCTCCGACCTCTTCTTGCGGCGATGTCGGTCGGCGTCGCTCTTGCAGCGTGCGACCCGATCGATACCTCCGCCCTGCGGGAAGTCGAAGAAGCGGCGCAAGCGGCCCGCACCACGGCCGACAGCTTGAACAGTCGTGCTTCCGAAATACAGGGGGCGATCAACGATCCTGTCGGTGTTCTGCGGACGGTGGCCCTTGGAGCCACCTTCACTAAGACGCCCACAGCCGAAGCGAACCTGTTCGTCCTGACCGACTTGCAGACTGGCTGCCAATGGCTCGCGACCTATGGTCCAGGCGGCGAAGTGGCCAGCCTCGTGCCGCGCACCGAGCCAGGGCTACCAGGTGCCCGGCAGCGTTGCATTTCGATCGGTGAGCAGGACGTTGAAGCCGCGCAGTGAAGGCTTGACTTGGTTGCATGGTCCGTCGTTCGGCTCGAATCCCGCAATTGATCAGCAAGTGGCGCTTCCAACCTCAAAGCGCATCGAATAAGGTCTGGTGGCCACAGCGACGCTTAAGCCCCCCCCTCCCTGAAAGTCCACCATGTCTATCAAGCCTGATTTGGAAGTTCGATTCGAACGCGGCTTATTCGCTTCGCGTTGGCTCATGGCACCCATGTATCTGGGGTTGGTAGTGGCCTTGGCCATGCTGACAGTCGTGTTCCTGCGCCAACTCGTTTACTATGTGCCCCAGTCGCTCAGCCTGGATTCTGAAGAGGCAATTCTCGTCATTCTTACCTTGATCGACCTGACACTCGCGGGCAATCTCCTGTTGATCGTTCTCTTCTCGGGTTACGAGAACTTCGTTTCCAAACTCGATATAGCCGACAACGTCGATCGACCATCCTGGATGGGCACGGTCGACTTTTCTGACCTGAAAATGAAGCTGATCGCTTCCATCGTCGCCATTTCCGGCATCTATCTGCTTAAGCAGTTCATGGAGATAGGCAAGCAGACCACCCTCGACGAACGTTACCTGATGTGGCTCGTGATCATCCATCTGACCTTTGTATGTTCCGGAGTGCTGCTAGCGCTGATGGACTGGATGGCGGCCAAATCCAGCAAGCGTTGAAGGTCAAATCTATAACGCTTTCAGCGGGGAACACGCTTGCAAACGGCTAGCTGTTCTATTCCGAGTCCGTTTGATGGGATTTGAGTCGCCTTCCACGGAACGCGACATCATCGCCATTTGACCGAAGCGACGCTGCGGTTGATGAAAGCGTGTGAGCGAACCCATCCTTCCTGTCCGACGCGGCGCCCCCAAGGGGCGCCTGCCCGCGCCCCCTCCGGGTCAGGGGCGGGTCAAGGGCTTTTCCGACATCCGACTGAGCATCGAGCAGGCCGAGACGTCGCTGGAGGCGGCTGCGGACCGGCTGTCGCTGCCGCGCTCGGGCTGGGCGTCGGGGCGGTTCGACATGCTGGCCATTTCCGGCGGCGCGGCGGGCGGCGCCTATGGGGCCGGGGCCCTGGTCGGCCTGACCGAGGCGGGGGTGCGGCCCGAGTTCGCTTTGGTGACAGGCGTCAGCACCGGGGCCCTGATCGCGCCCTTCGCCTTTCTGGGGCCTGCCTGGGACGATCGTCTGGCGGACGCCTATGTCGGGGGGCACGCCGCGGACCTGCTGAGCTTGCGCCGTCTGGCCTCGAGCTTCACCGGGGGCCTGTTTCGGGGCGAGGCCCTGGACGCCCTGATCCATCCCTTCGTGGACGAGGCCATGATCGACGCCGTGGCGGCCGAGCACGCGCGGGGGCGGCGGCTGCTGGTGGCGACCACCGATCTGGACAGTCAGCGCGCCTGCATCTGGGACATGGGGGCCATCGCCGCGCACGGCGGCGAGCGGGCCGTGGCCCTGTTCCGCGAGGTTCTGGCCGCCTCGGCCAGCCTGCCAGGCCTGTTCCCGCCGCGCCGCATCCCTTGCACAGTTGAGGGCGAGGCGGATGGCGAGAAGTTCGAGGAGATGCACGTGGACGGCGGCGTCGCGGCACCCCTGTTCCTGATGCCCGAAGGCCTGCTGCGCTGGAATCGGCTGGGGCGGCGGCTGCATCGCGGCCGGGTGCATGTCCTGGTCAACACGGTGCTGGAGCCCGCGCCGCGCACCACGGCGCCCAATGTGGCGGCGGTACTGACGCGCAGCTTCGACGCCATGCTGCGGTTCTCCTATCGCCAGGCCCTGGGGACGGCGACGACCTTCTGTGCGGCGCAGGGCCTGCCGATCAGCGTGGCCTCCATCCCCGACGCCCCGGATCAGGGCGGGATGCTCAGCTTCGACACCGCCACGATGCAACGCCTGTTCGATGCGGCGCGCGAACGGGCGCGGGCGGGTGAGCTGTGGCGCTCGCCGGTGGCCGAGCGGCAGGGGCTTCAGGGGCTGCTGGATCGGCTGCGGCCCAGAGGATAGGGGCCTTGATGCGGCCGAGCGGGAGGCGCATGGAGAGGGCCTTCTCCCCAAGACTTCCAAGGCCCCGATCGTGACCGACGTCGAACAGACCCCCGCCCAGCTTCCCGAAGGCCAGCCTGTCGGCCGCGTCATCGCCATGCCCGCCGACACCAACCCGGAGGGCGACATCTTCGGCGGCTGGCTTCTGGCCCAGATGGACCTCGCCGGCGCCACCCCCGCCTTCGAGCGCGCCAACGGCCGCTGCGCCACCGTGGCCCTGGACGGCATGGTCTTCCACCAGCCGGTCTCGGTCGGCGACGAGGTCTCGACCTATGCCCGCGTCGTCCACACCGGCCGCACCTCGATCCGCGTCCATGTCGAGGCCTGGAAGCGTTCGCGCGGCGAGCCCGAGGCCCAGTCGGTGCGCGTGACCGAGGGCGTCTTCACCTATGTGGCCATCGACGCGGACCGCAAGCCGCGCCCGCTGCCGCCGGTCTGAAACCGCCTGGAAAGCCGGTGCGGCGCCAGGCTAAGACCAAGCGCCGCACTCGGTAATTCTTGACGTTCGAGGCTTCGCATCCTACCTGCGGGCCATGGCTATTCGTCGCATCCTGACCATCGATAACGCCGCCGACTTGGCGATCCTCAAGTCCGTCTCCCAGCCTGTGGAGGGCGGCGTGACCGACGCGCTGCGCGCCCTCATGGACGACATGCTGGAGACCATGTACGCCGCGCCGGGCATCGGTCTGGCCGCCGCCCAGATCGGCGAGCTGAAGCGCGTCGTGGTCATGGACCTGGGCGACAAGGTCGTCGAGGGGCAGCCGGACGAGCCGGAAACCGAGGAAGACGCCCTGGCGCGCCGCAACCCGCGCTATTTCGTCAATCCGGAGGTCGTCTGGGCCTCGGACGAGATGTTCTCCTACGAGGAAGGTTGCCTGTCGGTGCCGGAATATTTCGACGCCGTCGAACGCCCGGCCCGCGTCCGTGTCCGCTACATGGATTACGCCGGCAAGCAGATCGAGGAGGAGATCGAGGGTCTCTACGCCGTCTGCTTCCAGCACGAACTGGATCACCTGAACGGCGTCCTGTTCATCGACCACCTGTCGCGCCTGCGCCGTGAACGGGCCGTCGCCAAGGTCAAAAAGAACGCAAGGCTCGCCGCCTGATGGCCCGCAAGACCCAGATCATCGACCCCAGCGGTCGTCGTCGTCTGACGCGCAATCAGAAGGTCGGCGTGGCCAGCCTGGCCACCATCGTCGCCGTCGGCGCCCTGGGCGTGGTGGCGGGTCTGCTGCTGGATCGCCTGCTCGATTTCGACGACGCCCTGGATGCGGGCGGCGAGTGGGACGAGGGCGGCGGCGTCTATACGCGCTGGATGTAATCCGCCCCACGGTCTAAAGGCGTGGCCATGCGCCTAGCCTTCATGGGAACCCCCGACTTCGCCGTGCCGTCGCTGGCCGAGCTGATCGCC
>NZ_DASWXW010000132.1:0-2929 GCF_036405315.1 Brevundimonas sp.
GTGGGCGTTCAGGGCCTTGATGATCTCGCTCTCGTGGCCTGCAGTCACGGCCGCCTCGACGCCCGCGCCCAGGGGCTCGACGAAGCAGGTGGCGTGCTTCAGGTCCGGCGACAGCCGCACCTCGGTCACGGTGATCGACACGCCCAGCAGGGCCTCGTCGTGGATCTCCTGCTCGCGCAGGACATCCACCAGGGCGTGACGGATCAGTTCGCCGGCGCGCAGCTGGCGCTGCGACGGACCCATCGGTCCGGTGGCGTTGCGGGTATGCTGTTTGCGGCTCATGGCGCGCCTCCCTTGTTCGCTCGCCGGGGATCGGACGCCGGCTGAAAAAGCGAAGGGCGCGGTCTAGTCGCGGACGGGCTTCAAGTCCAGCTTGGCGGCGTCTTGCTCCGCGAGGGCGGCGGCCCGCATCACCTCGCCCGAGGTCACGGCGCGGAAGGGACGGACAGGCAGGCCGGCCGCGGCCAGCAGCTCCGCCGTCCAGTGATTGCACAGGTGGCCGATCCAGAAGGTCTCGCGGCTTTCAAAGAAGCGGGCGTCGTCGCCGGACCGCGCCGCCGCCAGGATCGGACGGCCCGCCGCATCCGTCGCCAGCGAAGCCTGGACCCGCGCCCGCAGCCCCGCCATGCCCGCCCTGGAAAGCCGCAACACCTGCCGGTCCTCAGGCCGGAAGCGGCGCGTCGGATCGCTCGCCTCCGGGTCCAGCATGACGACGGAGGCGTTGCCGGGCCGGAAGAAGGCCCGCGCCCCGTCGGCCAGCCGCCCCGGGATCGGGCTCTGATCCACATAGAAGGTCGCGTCGCCCCAGCCGACCAGCACCCAGTCGCCGGGGCCCAGAATGGCCGTCGCCTCGGCCAGAGGTCCGCCCCCCTCGATCAGGGCCGCGCGCGGCACGACCAGATCGGTGTGGAAGCCGTTGTCGAGCAGATAGACCATCACCCCCGTCTCGTCCGGTCGGGCCGGATAGAGGGCCGGATCGCCGGGTCGGGTCAGGGTCCACAGGGCCGCGATCAGACCGATCAGGGTCGCGATCAGCAACCGGCCCGGCACGCCCCCCTCAGTTCGGGCCGTAGGCCGCGGGCGCGTCCCGCGCGGGGCTGCTTCCCGGCTGCGTCGCCCATTCGCCGCGATAGTCGTAGTTCAACTGGACGCAGTGACGATGCTGACCGTCGCTCCAGCGGCCCACCGCGTGCATGGTCATGGGCCGGCCCGCCCGCACCCGGCCGACCACCACCCAGGTCTCGTCCGCTCCAGGGCACAGGGCGCGGGCCAGACCCCGGCCGTCGCCCTCCTGCACGATGGAATAGACGCCGCTCTCGCTGGCCCCCGCCGGCAGGGTGCGGCGCACGGCGTCCGGCCCGCCCGGCGTGAAGCTGGCCGAACCGCGCGAGGTGCTGGAAAACAGATTGCGCACGGCGGTCGCGCCGAACAGGCCGCGCTCGACCTCCAGGGTCACGCCGCGCGTCAGGGCCTGGGTCGTGCGATCACGCGCGTCGAAGGCCAGAAAGCGGGTGGAGGCGGCGGCGGGCCCCGCCCAAAACGCCGATAGGGCGGCGGCGGCGATCAATGCCGAGATCTGGGCCGAGATCAGGATATGGCGGCGCATGGCGAACCCGTCGATGAACACGCCCCCCGGCGACACGCGGAGCCTAGCCGGGCCGGCGGCCGCCGTGAAGCCTAGACCCAAAAAGACGAAGGGCGCGGTCCCTTGCGAGACCGCGCCCCAAATGCCCGGATCGAGCCGTCAAACGCCCTAGTCGAGGGTGCGCTTGACCTCTTCGACGGTGAAGCACTCGATGTAGTCGCCTTCCTTGATGTCCTGGAAGCCCTGGAACTGCATGCCGCACTCCTGGCCCGCCGACACCTCGTTGACCTCGTCCTTGAAGCGCTTGAGGGTGTTGAGGACGCCCAGTTCCAGCACCACCACGTCGTCGCGGATGATGCGGACGCGCGCGCCCTTGCGGACCACGCCTTCGGTGACACGGCAGCCGGCGATCTTGCCGACCTTGGTGATGTCGAAGACCTGCAGCACCTTGGCGTTGCCGAGGAAGGTTTCGCGCTGGAGCGGCGCCAGCATGCCCGAGAGCACGCCCTTCATGTCGTCCAGCAGATCGTAGATGATCGAGTAGTAGCGGATCTCGACGCCTTCACGATCGGCCAGTTCGCGCGCCTGCTTGGACGCACGGACGTTGAAGCCGAGGATCGGCGCGCCGGCCGACTTGGCCAGGTTGACGTCGCTCTCGGTGATGCCGCCGGCGCCCGAATAGACGGTGCGGGCGCGGACTTCGTCGTTGCCCATCTTCTCCAGCGAGCCGACGATGGCTTCGGCCGAACCCTGCACGTCCGCCTTGATGACGACCGGCAGTTCGTTGACCTTCTTGGACTGCAGCTTCGACATCATGTCGACCAGCGAGACCGAGCCGCCCGAGACCTGGTTCTTCTCGCGGCGCGCACGCTCGCGATACTCGGTCAGTTCGCGGGCGCGGGCCTCGCTCTCCACCACGGCGAAGACGTCGCCCGGCGAAGGCGCTTCCGACAGGCCGAGGATCTCGACCGGAACGGAGGGACCGGCTTCGGTCAGTTGGGCGTTGCGTTCGTCCAGCAGGGCGCGCGCCTTGCCCCAGGCGGAGCCGGCCACGACGATGTCGCCGCGCTTCAGCGTGCCGCGCTTGACCAGCACGGTGGCGACCGGGCCGCGGCCCTTGTCCAGCTTGGCCTCGATGACCACGCCTTCGGCCGAACGGTCCGGGTTGGCGCGCAGGTCCATGACCTCGGCCTGCAGCAGGATGGCGTTGATCAGGCCGTCGAGGTTGGTGCGGTTCTTGGCCGACACCTCGATGATCTGGGTGTCGCCGCCCAGGCTTTCGGCGATGACTTCGTACTGCAGCAGCTCGTTGACGATCTTCTGCGAGTTGGCGTCCGGCTTGTC
>NZ_DASWXW010000133.1:0-7630 GCF_036405315.1 Brevundimonas sp.
CCGAGGTGGCCCGCCGCCTCGGCATCATGAAGGACATGCCGACCGTGATCCAAGGAGGACTGCACTAATGGCCAAGGTGAAAGTTCACGTCTTCCTGAAGCCCGGCGTCCTGGACGTTCAGGGCAAGGCCGTCGAAGGCGCCCTGCAGGGTCTGGGCTGGGCCGGCGTCGCCAACGCCCGCGTCGGCAAGATGATCGAGTTCGACCTCGACGACAGCGTGTCCGACAAGGAAGCCGAGGTGAAGCGCATGTGCGACACCCTGCTGGCCAACACGGTCATCGAAAGCTACCGGATCGAAGTGGCGTAAGGCCACGACAGATCAGACGATCAAGGCCGCTCGCAAGAGCGGCCTTTTTCTTTTTTCCTCCGCACTCTGTGGGGAGGGGGACCGCGCAGCGGTGGAGGGGGCGACGCAAGCGTCAGCCGTCGCGCCACCTCCCCATTTCATGGGGAGGAAAGAGAGATCACTCGCACAGATAGTCCCGGCTCAACGGCACGGCGGTCTGCTTCTTCGTCAGCTGCAACTGGAAGACCATATGCCCCAGTTCGCGGAAGGCGACTTCGCTGGCGGCGAGGTAGAACTCCCACATCCGGCAGAACCGCTCATCATACATGGTCAGGGCCTCCTCACGTCGCGCCAGGAACCGCGTCCGCCAGACCTTCAGCGTCTCGGCATAGTGCAGCCGCAGCACCTCCATATCCGTGACCCATAGCCCCGAACGTTCGATGGCGGGGAGGACCTCGGACAAGGCCGGGATATAGCCGCCGGGGAAGATGTACTTACGGATAAAGGGCTGGGTGCGGCTGGGCGGAGTCTTGCGGCCGATGGAGTGGATCACCGCCACGCCGTCGTCATCCAGCAGCCGGGCGATCGTATCGAAGTACTCCTGATAATTGGGCGCGCCGACGTGCTCGAACATGCCAACCGAGATGATGCGGTCGAAGGTCTGGTTCAGGTCGCGATAGTCCTGCAGCCGGAACTCGGCCCGGTCGGACAGGCCGCGCGCCGCCGCCCGCTCGTTGGCCGTGCGGTGCTGCTCGATCGACAGGGTCACGCCGGTGACGCGCGCCCCGCGCTCGGCCATCGACAGGCCCAGGCCGCCCCAGCCGCAACCGATGTCCAGGGCGCTTTGGCCCGGCGACAGCAGCAGCTTGTCGATCAGCCGTCGCTTCTTGGCGACCTGGGCCTGATCCAGTGTGGCGTCCGGCGTCTCGAAGAAGGCGCAGGAGTATTGCAGGTCCTCGTCCAGAAACAGGCGATAGAAGTCGACCGTCAGGTCATAGTGGTGATGGACGTTGCTGCGCGCGTGCAGCCGGTCGTTGGCCTGTTCCGCGCCGCGCCGGATTCGCTGCAGGAGGGTCAGTTTGCCTGCGCGCGGCCGGATCGCCAGTTGCGACGTGGTCAGTTGCAGGAAGTCGTAGATGTCGCCGTCCGCGACCCGGAAGGTCCCGTCCATGAAGGCCTCGCCCAGCGCCAGATCGGGGTTGGCGGCGATGGCCAGGGCCGCCTTCATGTCGCGGATCTCGACCGTCAGTTCCGGCGTTCCCGGCCCCGCCGTCAGCTCGCGCCCGCCCGGCAGACGCACTCGCACGGCGCGCGTCAGAAAGGTCTGGTCGAGAAGGGCTTGCAGCATCCGGCGCTCCGCGCTTTGAACCAGGATCAAGCTTGGCTAGGAACAGACTGTCGCTGCGCAACGGTATCGAAGCCAGACCGTTCCGTCCGACAGCCAGATCAAGGGAGCGCCGCATGACCTTCACCCTCACCTCCGCCGATTTTCATGACGGCGGCGTCCTGCCCGACGCCCAGGTGAAGGCCCTGGGCGACACCTCGCCCCAGTTGTCCTGGTCCGGCGCGCCCGAAGGGACCAGGAGCTTCGCCGTCACCTGCTTCGACCCCGACGCCCCGACCGGCTCGGGCTTCTGGCACTGGACCGTGGCCAACATTCCCGCCAACGTGACCGAACTGGCGGCGGGCGCGGGCGCCGTCGGCGGCGCCGGTCTGCCCAAGGGGGCGGTCCAGGGCCGCACCGACTATGGCGAGGCCGGTTTCGGCGGCGCCGCCCCGCCGCCTGGCCACGGCCCGCACCGCTACATCTTCACCGTCTTCGCCGTGGACGTGGACCGACTGCCGGTGACGGTCGACAACTCGGGCGCGATCTTCGGCTTCAACCTGCATTTCCATACCCTGGCCAAGGCCTCGATCACCGCGACCTACGAAAGGTGATGACGGCGACGCTCGATCATCACCAGAGGCTGGCGGCGGTCCCTGGCCTGTTCCGCCGCCTGATGGCGCAGCCGCTGGAACCCCTGACGCGGGCGCGTCTGCCCGCACGCGGGGCCGTCTATGTCTTCTATGAGGGCGACGAGCCGATCCATGTGGGCAGCCCGCCGTATCTGGAGGAGCGGATGCTCGCGCCGTCGCTGCGCCTGTCGCTGGCCGCCAGAGTGCAGAAGCCGATCGGCGGCGGCGCGCCTCGGATCAGCGTCAGCGAGTCTTCGCCCCGCCCCGGTCGCCGCAAGCCGATCAAGGCGCGCTGGCTGCCCCTGGCCGACGATCAGGATCGTCTGCTGCTGGAGCTTTACGCCGCCCAGACCCTGGGCCTGTCGGTGTCGCACCCCCGGGTTCGGGCCGAACTGGTCGGCGCCTGAACCTCGCTGCATACAAAGTGTGATGGGCCGGGCGTCCGGCCAAGGTTGAAGCGGAGGGCGTGCGCTCTATTTTGCGACGCAACGTAATTTTGTTGCATCGCGATAGTTCATGGCCCCCACCGACGCCGCCTCCTGTATCGACGACAGCCTCGCGCCGTCGCCCGCAGTGGAGGCGGTCGCCGCCCCCGGCAAGGTGGCGCTGGTGCTGCTGGCCCTGGCCATGGGCGGGTTCGCCATCGGCGTCACCGAGTTCGCGGCCATGAGCGTCCTGCCCGACTTCGCGGCGGGCCTCGGCGTCGATGAGCCTACCGCCGGCCATGTCATCAGCGCCTATGCCGCCGGCGTCGTGGTCGGGGCGCCCATTCTGGCGGTGCTGGGCGCGCGCCTGCCGCGCTGGCGGCTGCTGATCGGCTTCATGGCCCTGTTTGCAATCGGCAATGCGCTGAGCGCCCTCGCCCCCAACTATGAATGGATGCTGGCCTTCCGCTTCCTCAGCGGCATTCCGCACGGGGCCTATTTCGGCGTGGCGGCCCTTGTGGCGGCGTCTCTGGTGCCGCTCAGGCTCAGGACGCGCGCCGTCTCCACCATCCTGCTGGGCCTGACGGTGGCGACCGTCATCGGCGTGCCGGTCGCCACCGCGATCAGTCATGAGTTCGGCTGGCGCTGGACCTTCGCCATCGTCAGCGTCCTGGCGGTGATCACCATGGCCCTGGTCGCCCTGTTCGCGCCGCGCGATCCGGCTCACGCCGACGCCAGCCCCCTGCGCGAGTTGGGCGCCCTGAAGCGCGGTCAGGTGTGGCTGACGCTGGGCGTCGGGGCCATCGGCTTTGGCGGGATGTTCGCAGTCTACGCCTATCTGGCCTCGACCCTGAGCGCCGTGACCGGCGTCGGACCCGAGGTCCTGCCCTGGGTCTTCGCCATGTTCGGCCTGGGCATGATGAGCGGCAATCTGCTGGGAGCCTGGGCCGCCGACCGTTACGGCATGAAGGCGGCGGGCGGGCTTCTGCTGTGGAGCGCGGCGGCGCTGGCAATCTATCCCTTCGCCGCGCCGCACCTGTGGGCCATGCTGATCGTGGTCTTCCTGATCGGCGGCGGCGGCGGGCTGGGCTCCATCCTGCAAACCCGCCTGATGGACGTGGCCGGCGACGCGCAGACCCTGGCCGCTGCTCTGAATCATTCGGCCTTCAACACCGCCAACGCCATCGGCCCCCTGCTGGGCGGCATGGCCGTGGCGGCGGGCTGGGGCTGGACCTCGACCGGCTGGGTCGGGGTGGCCCTGTCGCTGGGCGGTTTCGCGGTCTGGATCGTCGCCTGGCTGACCGGACGCAAGACAGCGTAAAGCGACGCCTGACATTCGCCCCGAAGGGTGCTAGGAGGCCCGCCCATGAGCGCAGCTGTCATCGTCTTCCCCGGGTCCAACTGTGATCGCGACTGCAAGGTCGCCATCGAACGTTCCACTGGCGAGCAGGTCGAAATGGTCTGGCACGCCGAGACCGAGCTGCCGAAAGGCCTCGATCTGATCGTCCTGCCGGGCGGCTTCTCCTACGGCGACTATCTGCGCTGCGGCGCGATGGCGGCCCAGGCCCCGATCATGCAGGCGGTCAAGAAGGCCGCCGACGACGGCGTCGCCGTCCTGGGCATCTGCAACGGCTTCCAGGTCCTGTGCGAGGCCGGCATGCTGCCGGGCGCCCTGCTGCGCAACGCCGGTCTGAAATACGTCTGCAAGCCGATCAGCCTGACGGTCGCCAACGGCCAGACCCGCTTCACCTCGGGCTATCAGGGCCAGCGCGAAGTGGTCATGACCCAGGGCAACGGCGACGGAAACTACTTCGCCGATGCTGAAACCCTGGCCCGCCTCGAGGGCGAGGGCCAGGTGGTCTTCCGCTACGTCGACAACCCCAACGGCTCGGTCGCCGACATCGCCGGCATCCAGAATGCGCGCGGCAACGTCCTGGGCATGATGCCCCACCCCGACCGCGCCTTCGAAGCCGAATTGGGCAGCGCCGACGGCGCCGTCCTGTTCCAGAGCATCTACGCCGCGGCCTAAACCCCCAGTTTCGGCGCGTCGCCTCCGGTCGCGTCGATGGTGGCGAACAGGGCGCGAATCAGGTCCTGTTCCTCGGTCGTGATCTCGGGCTTCCACACGTCGAAGATCAGGATGGTGCGGTCGCGGCCGCTGTCGTTCCACGCCTCGTGCTCGATGGTGTCGTCGAAAGCCCAGGCCTGACCTTCCTTCCATTCGCGCACCTCGCCGCCGACCCGGAAGTGCGAGCCGGGCGGCGCGATCAGCGGCAGGTGGCAGATCAGCCGCGGATTGATCAGGCCGTGGTGCGGCGGGATCTTCGCCCCCGCCTGCAGCTTCGAGAAAAGGATGGACGGCGACCGGCCGGGGATGCGGCACAGGGGCGCCTCGGCCAGCGCCCGCAGGGTCTCGGGACAGCGGGCGGCGATCTCAGGAACCTCGGCGCCGTCCTTCCAAAGGAAGACCGCGCTCCAGGCGGCGTTGTCCAGCATCCCGGCCTGATCATGCTTGGGGCGATTGGCGCGGTCCTCGACATAGGGCGCGAACAGGGCGGGTTCGGCCAGAATCGCGTCCAGCTCGGCCCGGATCGCCAGCGCCGCCGCCTCGACCCCGGCCAGCCAGGCGACCGTCTCGCGCGGCTGGAACTCGATCTGCGGCAAACCGGGGAACATGTAGAACTTGGGCTGCTGGGAATAGAGCCGCCGACGCCCCGTCATAAGGTCCAACGAAGCGGCGAAGCGCGCGCTGGACGAGGCCGGATCGAAACCCCGCGCCTGAAGTCCGTCGCGCAGGCCCTGCTCGAACCGTCGCGCGCCCTCGGCCTGGGCGCGCGCCGCTCGCTCCAGTTCGGCGCGCAGATCGGGCGGCGGCATGACGATGGCGCGTCCCTGGGCCAGGGCGGCGCCGTAGAAGGTCATGGCCGAACGATGATCCCCCTGCCCCGCCAGGGCGTCGGCCTTCAGCACCAGAGCGCGCGGTTCGCGCGGGTTCAGATGCAGCAAGGCGTCGGCGGCGGCCGCAAGCGCCTCAAGATCGGCGCGCTGCCGCGCCGCGCGCGCCTGCGCCAATAGAGCCTGGGGATCGTCAAGCCGAACATCGCTCATCAAGCGATGGAACGATGCGTCGCGAGCCGGGTCAAGCGCCCATTGATCAGGCGTCGGACTCCTTGTCCAACTGCTCGTCTTCCGGCCGCGCCTCCTCCTTGCGATCAAGGACGCTGGCGCTGCGCCCCGCGTCGCCGACCTCGACCTCTTCCTCCACAGGCTCGCCGTCGTCATCAAGCGGACCTTCCAGCGTGCCCTTCTCCCCGGATTCACCGATGGCCGCCAGTTCGCGGGCGCCGACGCCGAGGCCCTGCTCAAGGGCGCGGTTAGTTTCCACCTCCTCGGTGTCGAGGGCCGGGTCTTCCGGCAGGTTGTCGGGGTCGGCCATGGCGCGTCTCCTGAACGAGAAGTCTGTCCTGACCTAAGCGGGGCGGCGCGCAGAGGGTTCCGTCGGCGCTCTTGAACCAAAGCGGCGCCCGGTGCGTAGATAGTGCGAAGCTGAGCCGGAGACGCCCGTATGTCCGCCATCGAACGCCCCACGCCCCGTCAGCAAACCCGTCGCCTGGCGGTCCTGGCCGCCGCCGTCTTTGCCGTGGTGGTCCCCATTGTGCAGAACCTGGGCGGGTTTGGACTGTCGCAAGCCGAGTTCGCAGCCGACGGCGACCAGACCCTGCAGGTGGCGGGCTACGCCTTTTCCATATGGGGTCTGATCTATCTGGGGCTTCTGGCCTATGCCGCTCGCCAGGCCCTGCCCCAGACGGGCGAAAGCCCGCTGATCCGCCGCATGGGCTGGCCCTCGGTCGTGGCCTTCTTCGGCATCGGCATGTGGATCGTGGCGGCGGCCCTGAACCTGAAGGCGGCCAGCGTGGTCATCATCTTCGCTTCGCTGCTGGCCCTGCTGGTTCCCTTGCTGGCCGTCGCCGGGACCATCCGCACGACCGGACCAATGGATCGCGACCGCTGGTTCCTGATCTGGCCGCTGGCGGCGCTGGCGGGATGGCTGACCATCGCCGCGCCGCTGAACCTGATCACCACGGCGACGGCGTTCGACGCCCTGCCCGCCTTCGCCTCGCCAACCGCTTGGGCCATAGCAGCGATCGTGGTGACGGTACTGGTGGCGATCGAGGTCACGCTCTACCTGCGCACCATGGCCTATCCCCTGCCCATCGCCTGGGGCCTGATCGGGGCCTTTGTGGCGGAGCAGGAGCGGAATCCCCTGCTGGGCTTCACCGCCCTGGGCGCCGCCTTCCTGCTGGTCGTGGCCGCCGTCATCCTTGTGTTCGGTCTGAAACGCGGTGTTGAGCGACCCCGATAATGGGACGGGCTGACAGGAGGCTCAGACCCGGCTAGAAGCCCCGCCCATGAGCGCTCCGCAAAAGACCACCGCAGAATTGGCCGCTGAATACGGTCTGGCTCCGAACGAGTATGAGGTCCTGCTGGACCGGCTGGGCCGCGAGCCCAACCAGGTCGAGCTGGGCGTCTTCTCGGTGATGTGGTCCGAGCACTGCTCCTACAAATCCTCCAAGAAGCAGCTGATGAAGTTCCCCGTCACGGGCGAGCGCGTCATCTGCGGCCCGGGCGAGAACGCCGGGGTCATCGACATCGACGACGGCGACGCCTGCATCTTCAAGATGGAGAGCCACAACCACCCCTCTTACATCGAGCCCTATCAGGGCGCGGCGACGGGCGTGGGCGGCATCATGCGCGACGTCTTCACCATGGGCGCCCGCCCGGTGGCCCTGCTGAACGCCCTGCGTTTCGGCGATCCCTCGCACGAGAAGTCCAAGCGCCTGGTCAAGGGCGTGGTCGCCGGCATCGGCGGCTACGGCAACTGCGTCGGCGTGCCGACGGTCGCGGGCGAGACCAACTTCCACAAGGGCTACAACGGCAACATCCTGGTCAACGCCATGTGCGT
>NZ_DASWXW010000134.1:0-14138 GCF_036405315.1 Brevundimonas sp.
ATAGGTGGCGCGGCGCTCCTCGCCCAGGGTCGGCAGCATGATGCCCATGACCTTGTCGAAGCGTTCCAGCAGGGTCAGCAGGGTCGCGTCGAACCGGCCCGACCGATAGGTCTCGGTCGAGGACATGAACTCGTAGTCGAAACCGAAGCTGTCGAGG
Organism: Brevundimonas sp.; assembly: GCF_036405315.1. Taxonomy (GTDB): domain Bacteria; phylum Pseudomonadota; class Alphaproteobacteria; order Caulobacterales; family Caulobacteraceae; genus Brevundimonas. The sequence continues at coordinate 158 of NZ_DASWXW010000134.1, forward strand.
AAGGCGCGCAGACGGGCGTTGTTATGCGCGCCGAAACTGTCGTGCGTGCCGAACGGATCGCGCACCTTGGTCAGCGGCAGGTGCAGGTCTTCGCGCAGCATCTCCGGGTTCGGCACACCCTCGGGCACCTTCCTCAGGCCGTCCATGTCGTCCGAGAAGGCGATCAGGCGCGTGCGCCAGTGGTCGCCGGTCAGGGCGCGAAACGCATTGCGCACCATGGTCGTGCGCGCCACCTCGCCAAACGTGCCCATGTGCGGCAGGCCCGACGGGCCGTAACCCGTCTCCAGGATCACCGGCCGGTTCAGCGCCTCAAAGGTCGCCAGAGCCTCATCCGCCTTGCCCGCGTCGATCAGCAGTTTCGCCGCATCGCGCTCCGCATCCGACAGCCGTTTTTTGAGCACGTGGGCCAGCAGATTGCGCGCTTGCTCAAACGGCCACGAACGGGCCTCACGGGACAGGGTTTCAAGGTTCTGAAGCATGCACCGGGCTTTGAAGCCTTGAACGCCCGCGGTCAACCGCAGCGGGCGGATCAGAGCCTGACCGATGCGTCCTTGGGCAACTGCATCAGGTTCTCGAAGCTCATGACCAGGTCGCCGTCCTGGTTGCGCACCCAGGTCTTGGTCTTGACCGTGCCGCGGTCGGGGCGGCTCTGCGACGGGGTGACGGCCAGGATCTCGCGGCGGACGGTCAGGATGTCGCCCGGCCGCACCGGGCGCAGCCAGCGCAGATCGTCGATGCTGATGCCCAGCATGGGCACGGCGCCGAAATGGGCGGCCTCGACATATTCCCGCATCACCCGCGAGGCGACGTGCCAGCCGCTGGCGATCAGGCCGCCGAAACGGCCCTCGGCGGCGGCGGCGGCGTCGATGTGCATGGGCTGGGGGTCGAACTGCTCGGCGAAGGCGATCACCTCGGCCTCGGTGATGGTGAAGGGCGCGCCTTCCCAGCTCTCGCCGACCGTCAGGTCGTCCAGATAGCGATCGGCCATGTCGTCTTCCTCATGCGAACTGGCCGTCAGATAGTCGCTTCGCGCAGCGGAGCCAACCGCCTGCGCCTTGACCCGGCGGCGCGGGCATGGCCTTTGCCCCACCTCATGCTGACCTCCGATTTCGACTTCGACCTGCCCGATGACTGCATCGCGCTGCGCCCCGCCGAGCCGCGTGATTCCGCGCGCCTGCTGGTGGTCAGGGACGGCGCGCTGGACGACCGCATCATCCGCGACCTGCCGGACTTCCTGCAGCCCGGCGACGCCCTGGTGTTCAACGACACGCGGGTCATCCCGGCCCGGCTGTCGGGCGTGCGCCAGCGCATCGGGCCGGAAGGCGAGACCCTGACCGTCGAGGTCGAGGCCACCTTGCACCACCGCGACGCTCCCGACGTCTGGTCCGCCTTCATGAAGCCTGGCAAGCGTTTGAAGGCTGGCGACCGGGTCAGGTTCGGACGAGAATCCGACGGCGCCTGCGAACTGGGCCGCCTCGACGCCACGGTCGAGGCCAAGGACGAAGACGGCCTGATCACCCTGCGCTTCGACCTGGCCGGACCGGCGCTGGACGACGCCATCCGCGACGTCGGGGTCATGCCCCTGCCCCCCTATATCGCGGCCAAGCGGCCCGAGGACGACCGCGACCGATCAGACTATCAGACGGTCTTCGCCACCTATGACGGTTCGGTCGCCGCGCCCACGGCGGGCCTGCACTTCACCCCCGCCCTGCTGGAGGCCATCCGCGCGCGCGGCGTCGCGACCCACGCCGTGACCCTGCACGTCGGCGCCGGCACCTTCCTGCCTGTCAAGGCCGACGACACCGCCGACCACAAGATGCACAGCGAATGGGGCGAGGTCTCTGAACAGACCGCCGTCGCCCTGAACGCCGTCCGCGCCGCCGGCGGCCGCATCGTCTGCGTCGGCACCACCAGCTTGCGCCTGCTGGAAAGCGCCACGACCGAGGACGGCGTAGTCCAGCCCTTCCACGGCGACACCGCCATCTTCATCACGCCCGGCTACCGCTTCCGCGCCTGCGACGTGCTGATGACCAACTTCCACCTGCCGAAGTCGACCCTTTGCATGCTGGTCAGCGCCTTCGCCGGGCTGGAGACCATGCGCGCCGCCTACGCCCACGCCATCGACAGCGGCTATCGTTTCTATTCCTATGGCGACGGGAGCCTGCTGTTCAGGAAGGACGCATGACCGACGACCTGCCGGAAGATTTCGCCGCCTCTCTGGACATCCTCGCCTCGGCGGCGAGCGAGATGCAGGACCCGTGGTGGATCTTCGGCGGCGCGGCCATGGTCCTGTGGGGCCTGCGCGACTGGCGCGCGCCCGACATCGACATCATGGCCAGCCCGCGCGACGCGCGTCGCCTGATCGAGGCCCTGCACGGCCAGGTCACGCCCGACCCGGGCGAGGGTCTGTTCCGCTCCCAGGTCTTCGGCCAGATCCTGACCACGCCGGTGCCGCTGGACGTCATGGCCAACATGGACGTGCGCGCCGGCGGCGACTGGGTTCCCGTGACCTTCACGACCCGCGTGCCGATCGCGCTGGAGGACTTCACCGTCTTCACGCCGTCCATCACCGAGCAGATCGAGACATGCCGTCTGTTCGGCCGCCCCAAGGACCTGCAACGCGCCGAAATGCTGGAAAGCCTGCGCTAGATTTCCCCTTCTCCCCCCCGGGGGAGAAGGGGCGCGCTGCAGGCGCTCGGATGAGGGGGCTGCGTCCACGCGCACCCCGGCCAGGGTCTCGTCTGCTTCCAGCCTCCCCCTCATCCGTCTCGCTCCGCGAGCCACCTTCTCCCCGGAGGGGAGAAGGACGCTGAGGGTGACAAGCCGCGTCATCCGTGTTTGAGCAATCTGAAATCCATACCGCCCCGCCCCTGCGGGGATGAGCGGAGTTGTTAGTGCCCTTCCCGTTTGAAATCTCCGCCACCGAAGGCCGCGCCCGCACCGGCGTGCTGAAGACCACGCGCGGCGACATCCGCACCCCTGCCTTCATGCCTGTCGGCACCGCCGCCACGGTCAAGGCGATGACTGTGGATCAGGTGAAGCAGACCGGCGCCGACATCCTGCTGGGCAACACCTATCACCTGATGCTGCGCCCCGGCCCGGAGCGGATGGAGCGTCTGGGCGGGCTTCACAATTTCATGCGCTGGGACAAGCCCATCCTGACCGACTCGGGCGGTTTCCAGGTCATGAGCCTGTCGGGCATTTCCAAGCTGAGCGAGGAGGCCGTGACCTTCTCCAGCCATATCGACGGGTCCAAGCACGTCCTGACGCCCGAACGCTCGATTCAGATTCAGGCCGACCGCCTGGGCTCCGACATCGTCATGCAACTGGACGAATGCGTCGCCTGGCCCGCCGAGGAAAAGCGCGCCCGCCAGGGCATGGAGTTGTCGGCCCGCTGGGCCCTGCGGTCCAAGAACGCCTTCGGCGCGCGCGATGCTCAGGCCCTGTTCGGCATCCAGCAGGGCTCGACCTATGAGAACCTGCGCCGCGAATCCTCGGAACGCCTGCAGGAGATCGGCTTCGACGGCTACGCCATCGGCGGCCTTGCCGTCGGCGAGGGCCATGAGGCCATGTGCGAGGTCCTCGACTTCGCCCCGGAGTTCCTGCCGAAAGACCGCCCCCGCTATCTGATGGGCGTGGGCAAGCCGATCGACCTGGTCGAGGCGGTGTATCGCGGCGTCGACATGTTCGACTGCGTCCTGCCGACCCGGGCGGGTCGTCACGGTCAGGCCTGGACCTGGGACGGCCCGATCAACCTGAAGAACGCCCGCTTCGCCGAGGATCAGGACCCGCTGGACATGGGCGTGCCCTGCCCGGCCTCGCAAGACTATTCAAAGGCTTACCTGCACCACCTGATCCGCGCCGACGAGATCCTCGGCAAGGTGCTGCTGAGCTGGCACAACATCGCCTTCTTCCAGGCCCTGACGGCGGCCATGCGCGAGGCCATCAGCGAAGGCCGCTTCGAGCAGTTCCGGCGCGACTTCCGCGCCCGGCACCTGAAGGCCTAGTTTCGAGCCTGACCACGCGTCTGGCGCGGCGTGAACCCCGCCGGAGCCGCCGGCGGGGCGCAGTTGCGCTGCATCCCCACGCCCTTGAGGAAGGACCGACGGCGCAGGCCCGCCTGAATGGCCGACTGCACATGCTTGCTGTGGGCGTCGGCGCCGGTCAGACGGCGCACCCAGCTGCGCGCGGGGATGAAGTCGGTGACGGCGCCGCGCACGGCGTCCAGCGTGGCGCTCGCCGCCGCATCCGCCGCCCGCTCGCTCAGATAGGACCCGTCCTGGGTCGGCGGCGCGTCCGTATCCGGCCCCAGGGCTTCGTCCAGCCGCGCGATCTCGGCGGCGATGGTGCGGCAGTGGTTCAGATTGCGCAGGTCATAGGGGTTGTTCTCCGCCTGCAGCAGAACCATCGGGATCTGCTGCCGCCGCAGGTTGAAGTCGTCCAGCGGCGCCGTGACGGCGTCGCCCAGCCCCGCGCCGACCTGTTCGGCCCCGCCGCGCGCCGACGCCCCGGCGTTGCATCCGGTCAGGAGCAGCGAAACGGAAACGGCGGCGAGAGCAGGATGGCGCATCCCGCCTTAGACCACGCCGCGTCCTTACGGTGAAGGCTAATGCGGCCCGCGGTTGTTGAACCGTTCGTGGTTGGCCTGACGCGTCTTCTTGCCCTGGCCCTTGTGCGCCTCGGTGCGGATCGGACGGGTGTTGTGATTGCGGCCCTGCTGATGGCCCGCCATCCCCATGGCCTCGCCTTCGTCGGCGTAATCGCCCACCTCGCCCGCCGCCGGTCCCGCCAGGGTCGAATCGGCCACGTCGTGAGCGGCGTAGGACCGCGGCTCGGGGCGAACCGACCGATTCTGCTCACGCGCCTGATCATTCGGGGCGATGGGATCGTTCACCGCGTTCTGCGACGTGGCCTTGGAAGAGGTGGTGTTCTGATGCGGCATGGCCGATCTCCCTTGGATTCCTGAGCAAAACAAGGGGCGCAGACGGACGTTCCGTCGCCGGGCCGGGAGATCAGAAAAAAGGGGAGATGGTACGCCCCCTCGGGCTCGAACCGAGGACCCTCTGATTAAAAGTCAGATGCTCTAACCAACTGAGCTAGGGGCGCACACTCTTTGAAATCAACCACTTGGGCTGCTTCACCGCGAACCGGCGCGAGGCCTGTTTGCGGAGGCGGTTTCTGGTTCATTCGCGCCGAGAGGTCAAGGGCCACGATGCCGTAAGGCACGTAATTTATGAGAACATCCCTCTCGGTCAGTTGCGGTTCACCTTGGATCGTTCAACAAAGGGAGGGAACCGGGCTCGCCGGATGACGTTTGCTGCCCCACAAGGGGGAAATTCTTATGAACCGATTGAATCTGAACCGCTTGCTGCTGATCGCGGCCCTGGGCGCCGCCGCCGCGACGTCGGCCTGTGACGAACCGCCGGTCGAGACCGAGTCGGTTCAGGTCGAGGTTCAGGAGCCCGCCGCGCCCGCGGCCGAGGAATCGGCGGCGCCGGCCGTGGCCGAGGCGCCTGCGGCGGATGCGCCCCCTCCCGTCGACACCCTGCCGCCCGAACAACGGACCTCGGAACAGACGGTTCAGCCGGAAAGCGATACGCTGTTCTACTGATTCCATCGGCGAGGGCCTTCGCTTCCCTCGTTCGCGCCCTGAGCCAAGGTTCCAGTTTGACGTCGAGGCCACACCTCCTTCTCGCCGGCATGGCGCTCTGGGCTGTCAGCGCGCACGCGGCTGCTGCCGAGCCTCGCGCCCAGATTCGCGGGGACATCGACGCCGAACTGCGCCGTGAACTGGAACGCGCCGTCGGAACCGTGGACGATGCGCCGTCCAGCCGGTTCGAGGCCCGTCGTCGCGCCCGCACGGCGATGGAATCCGCCGAAGCCCTGTTGCGTTCGGAAGGCTATTACCAGCCGACGCTTCAGGATGACGTGGAGGGCGAGGACAAGCCGGTCGCCGTCGTGACCGTCACGCCCGGTCGGCGGTTCGTGCTCGGCGAGACCAAGGTCAACTGGGTCGCCCCCGTGCCGGACGCCGACGCCAGTCGCAACGCCACCGCCGACCTGGGGCTGGCGCCGGGCGATCCTGGCCGCGCCGCCGACGTCCTGGCGGCCGAGGGACGGATCGTGGCCGGGCTGACGCGCCAGGGCTACGCCGACGCCAAGGCCGAACCGCGCCGGGTCGTCGTCGACCACGCGACCTTCACGGTTCAACCCAATTTCAACATCGCCTCGGGCGCCCTGGTCCGGCTGGACGGCGTGCGGGTGCGCACGCGCGGACCGAGCAATCCCGAATGGGTCGCCGGCCTGGCTCCCTGGACGGCGGGCGACCGCTATGACCCCGAGGACGTGGCCGAACTGGAGCGTCGCCTGCTGGACACCGGCGTCTATGACGGCGTCGGCGTGTCCCTGTCGCCGCTCGATCAGGTCGACGCCGACGGCCTGCGCCCCGTCATCGTCACCCTGTCCGACCGGCCGCGCAGCCTGCTGGAGGCCGGCGCCACCTATTCGACCGCCGAAGGCGCGGGCGTGGACGTGTTCCAGACCCGCTACAACCGCTTCGGCCGCGCCGCGACGCTGAAATACGGCGGGCGTTTCGCCAGCATCGACAGCCGCCTGGGCGGCGAGGCCAGCTTCCCCCACTGGCGGCGCCCGGGCCGGACGCTGAAACTGTCGGCCTACCTCGTCAACGAGCAGACGGACGCCTACGACCGCAGCGCCGTCGCCCTGTCGGCCGACCTGTCGCAACGGATCGGCAAGACCTCCTTCTTCACCTACGGCCTGGGGGTCGATGCGGGCCAGTACACGGAAAACCGCTTCGATCCGATCACCCAGGCGCCCATCACCTTCGACCGCGACCTGGCCATTGTGACGGGGCGCGCCGCCGCCTTCATGGACCGCTCCAACGATCCGCTGAACCCGACCACGGGCTTCCGCCTCTATGTCTCGGCCCAGCCGACCGCCGTGACGGGCGAGGACACGGTGCTGTTCCTGCGCACCGAGGGCCAGGCCACGGGCTATCTGCCCTTGCAGGACGGCGCCAGGACGGTGCTGGCGGGCCGGGCGCGCATCGGCTCCATCATCGGCGGCCAGGAATTGACGGTGCCGTCGGACCGCCTCTTCTACTCCGGCGGCGGCGGTTCAGTGCGCGGCTATTCCTACCAGAGCATCAACCCGCGCCTGCCCGACAACACCCCGCGCGGCGGCGTGTCGCTGTTCGAGACCTCGCTCGAACTGCGCCGCGACATCGGCCAGAAGTTCCAGGCCGTCGGCTTCGTCGACGCCGGCGCCATCGGCTTCCAGGAAACCCCCAACCTGACCAACATGCGTTACGGCGCGGGCGTGGGCGTGCGTTACAAGCTGCCGTTCGGCCCGGTCCGCGCCGACGTCGCATTCCCCTTGAACAAGCGCGAGGGCGACTCCGGGTTCCAGCTCTACATCAGCATCGGCCAGGCGTTTTGACCGACACTCCTCCGCCTCACGAAACCGAAGCGGAAAGCGCCGCCGACACCCCGGTGAAACGGGCGAAGCGCAAACGCACGCGCCTGCAACTGATCGCCTTCGTGTCGGGCGTCGTGGTCGCCTCCCTGCTGGCGCTGACCATCGTGCTGGCCGTCGGCGGGCGGATCTATCTGGTCTCGGACTCGGGCCGTGAACTCATCACCAGCTTCGTCGCCGGCAAGAAGATCAGCCGCTATGGCCGCATCAACGTCGAGGGGCTGAAGGGCGACCTGTTCGACGACTTCACCCTGAGTCGAGTCACCATCACCGATGCGAACGGCGTCTGGCTGGAAGCCACCAACGTCCGCCTCGACTGGTCCTACTGGCCCCTGCTGATGCGGCGCTTCCACGCCACCGAGATCCGCGCCGACCAGATCCGCCTGCTCCGCCGCCCGCAGTTCGAGCCGCGCGAGGAACCGGGCGGCCCGCAAGCCCTCTCCATCGACATCGACAAGTTCAGCGCCAATGTCGAGCTGATGGAGGGCTTCTCCAAGGAGTATGGCCGCTGGACTCTGAGCGGCGACGCCGAGGTCCCGCGTCACGGCGACAAGACGGTCAACGTCAACGCCTTCAGCCTGGACCACAAGGGCGACCATCTGCTGCTCAAGGCCGTCATCGGCAAGAAGCCCGAGGACCTGCGCGTCAACCTGCGCGCGATCGAGGCCCGGGGCGGTCCCATCGCCGGGTCGCTGGGCTATTCGCCCGACCAGCCCTTCTCGGCCGTCGCCGTGGTCAACGGCAGGATCGTCGATGTCGTGGTCAAGACCGGCGACTTCACCCCCCTGTCGGTCAAGGGCCGCTACGGCAAGGACGGCGCGCGCATCGGCGGCCATGCCGACTTCTCGGGTTCGGACCTGCTGGACCCCTTCGCCCGGCGCATCGGCCAGACCGCCCGCTTCGGCTTCGCCAGCCGTCCGGTGCATGGCCAGGACCAGGTTCAGGGCATGGCCTGGACCCTGACGTCGGAAAACCTCACGACGCGGGCGCAGGGTTTGATCAACCTCAAGGAGCGCGCCGCGCCCGAGGGCGTGGCCCTGAACCTCGCGACGCCCTCGCTCAGCCGTCTGGTCGGCTTCACCCTGGCCGGGGCGACGACCTATGAGGGCGTGTTCAGGGGGGACGCCAAGACCTGGACGGTGCAGGGCGCCGCCGACCTGCGCGACGCCGACATCGCCAGCTACCACGCCGCTCGCCTGTCAGGGCCGCTCAGCCTGACCCACAGCAAGGGCCGGTTCGACGTCACGACCGACGCCCGCGCCGCGGGCGGCTCGACCGCCGGCATCATAGGCGCCCTGCTGGGGGCGACGCCGCGCGTTCAGCTGGAAGGCTCGCGCACCGCCGACGGCGCCTATGTGCTGAAAAAGATCGACGGTCGCGGCCAGGCCCTGACCCTGACCGGCTCGGGCGGGCGCAGCCTCACCGGGGGCCTCAGCTTCAGGGGCGACGCCGACATCACCGATATCTCGCGCATCCGCCCCGGCGCCAAGGGCTCGTTCAAGGGACCTATCCAGGCGGGCAAGGCGCATGGCGACACGCCCTGGACGCTCAGCTTCGACGGACGCGGCTCGGGCATGACCATCGGCATGGACGAACTGGACCGCCTCCTGGGCCAGACGCCCCGCCTCAAGGCCGCCGGGTCCTGGCGTCACGGCGTCCTCTCCATCGACAGCAGCGAACTGACCGGCGCCGCCGGCCGCATGGGCGCCAAGGGCCTGATCGAGGGCGGCAAGATGCGCCTGGCCCTCGACTGGGACGCCCGCGGCCCCTTCGGCGTCGGCCCCGTCGCCATCGACGGCGCCATGACCGGCGACGGCGCCCTGACCGGAACCCTGGCCCAGCCTCGCGCCGACCTGCGCGCCGCCTTCGACAAGGTCTCGGCGGGCGGTCTGACCCTGACCAACGCCGACCTGATCCTCAGCTTCCGCAAGGGCGCCGATGCGTCTGACGGGCGCATCGTCGTCAACTCCGGCTCCAACTACGGACCCGCCCGCGCCTCGGGCAACTTCTTCCTCGGCGGGAACCGCATCCGCATGACCGAGGTGGACGTCAACGCCGGCGGCGTCATAGCGCAGGGGTCGATCGCCCTGTCCAACAACTTCCCCTCCAGCGCCGACCTGACCTTCACCGCGCGTCAGGGCGCCTTCCTGGCCTCGGGTGAGGCCAACGGTCGCGTGCGCCTGACCGACGGCGGCGGCGACCAAAGCGCCATTCTGGACGTGACCGGGCGCAACGTGCGCTTCGCCGGTTCGACCTGGATCGTCCGCAATCTGGCCCTCAAGGGCCAGGGCACGCTGGAGCGCCTGCCCTTCACCCTGTCGGCCGACGTCGGCGGCGCCACCCCGGTTCAGTTCAACGGCACGGGCGAGTACTCGCGCGAAGGCCCCGCCCAGAGCATCACCCTGCGCGGCGGCGGCCGCGTGCGCGAGGTCGCCTTCACCACCCGCGCCCCCGCCATCATCGCCCTGAACGGCGACGGCCGCGTGGTCCGCCTCGATCTGGGCGTCGGCGGCGGCGTTCTGGCCGGCGAGCTGCGTCAGGACAAGGCCGGCAGCGTCATCCAGGCCGAACTGACCAATGTCGAGATGGGCTCCCTGACCCCCGACCTGCGCGGCCAGATCACCGGCCGCGTCTCGCTGCAAGGTTCGGGCGACACGCTGAACGGCTCGGCCAATGTGGACCTGAAGCAGCTTCGCAGCATCGACGCCCCGCGCGGTCTGGCCGTGGACGGGACGCTGAACGCCGACCTGACCGACAATGTTCTTCGCATCCGGGCCCAGGGCAACGACGGCACGGCGGTTCAGGCCTCAGCCGACGTCAGCCTGCCGGTCGAGGCGTCCGCCGCGCCGCTGCGCCTGGCCGTCGCCCGCACTCGCGACATATCCGGCCAGGTGGCCGTCAACGGCCAGATCCAGCCCATCTGGGACCTGTTCCTCGGCGGCGCCCAGTCGCTGTCGGGCCAGGTGGCGGCCCGCGCGTCGCTGGGCGGCACCCTGAACGAACCGCGCCTGAACGGCCGTCTGGACCTGGCCCAGGGCGCCTTCCGCGACGCCGCGACAGGGCTGCGCCTTGAAGGCGTCACCCTGGCCAGCCGCTTCGACGGCAATCAGGCGGTGATCGAGCGGTTCGAGGGCGCCGACGGCGTCAAGGGCACGGTCACGGGTCGCGGCGAGTTGGGCCTGCGTCAGGGCTCGGGCTCCACCCTGCGGCTGGAACTGACCCGCTTCCGCGTCATCGACAACGACATAGCCGAGGCTCGCGCCAACGGGGTGCTGACGGCGGTGCGCGGCGCCGACGGCAACGTCCAACTGAGCGGCGACCTGAACATCGACGACGCGAACATCTCGCCCAACCTGCCCGGCTCGAACGGCGTGGTGAAGATGGACGTGGTCGAAATCAACCGCCCCGGCGGCGACCCGGTCGAGGTCGAGACCAAGTCGCGCGGCCCGCAGATCGGGCTGAACCTGAATCTGACCGGGCGTGAAATCCACGTGCGCGGACGCGGCCTGAACGTCGAACTGACCGCCGACGCCCGCGTGCGCGGCACCATCGCCCAGCCGCAGCTGACGGGCACGGCCAATGTGGTGCGCGGCGACTATGAGTTCGCGGGCAAGCGTTTCGTCTTTGACGACACGGGCTCTGTGACCCTGTCGACCGACCCGGCGCGCATCCGCCTGAACCTCGCGGCGGTGCGTGAGGACCCGAACCTGACAGCGACCATCAAGGTCACTGGCACGGCGGCCCAGCCCAAGATCGAACTGACCTCGACCCCCTCCCTGCCCCAGGACGAAATCCTGTCGCAGGTCCTGTTCGGGCGTTCGGCCTCGCAGTTGTCAGGATTTGAGGCGGCGCAACTGGCCTCGGCCGTGGCTTCGCTCGCCGGCGGCGGCGGCTTCGACGTCATCGGCAACCTGCGCCAGCTGGCGGGCCTGGACCGCCTGTCCTTCGGCGGCGAGGCCTCCAGCCTGACGGTGGCCGGCGGCCGCTACATCACCGACGACGTCTATCTGGAGGTCATCGGCGGCGGCGAAGGCGGGGCGGCGGTCAACGTCGAGTGGCAGGTGCGCCGCAACCTGGCCGTCAGCTCCAAGTTCGGCGGCGAAGGCGACGCCAGCCTGTCGATCCGCTGGCGCCGCGAAAGCGACCGCCCCGGCGGCGCCACAGCCGCCGACCGTCGCCGCAGAAGCCGCTAGGCCAAAAGGTAGTCCTCACCTGCGCAGCGGCGGAGGATTGAGTTCGCGCTCAGCCGCTACAGAATGTGCAGGATGTTCTCGACCGGACGCCCGATCCGGGCGCCCTTCGCCGACTGGACAATGGGCCGCTCGACCAGCACCGGGTCGGCGATCATGGCGGCGCGGATCACGTCCTCGGACGCGCCGCTGGCCAACAGTTCAGCCGTCCGGGGCTCGCGCTGGCGCAGCAGGCCGGACAGGCCGCCCCCCGTCTGCTCGGCCAGCCGGTCCAGCGTCGCCGCGTCCCAGCCGGTCTTCAGATACTCGACCACCGTGGGCTGGACGCCCTTCTCCAGCAGCAGCTCCAGCGCCTTGCGCGAGGTCGAGCATTTCGGATTGTGGAAGATGGTGACGGCCATGGCGAAACTCCTGTCTGAGGCCCTCACCTAGTGCGAAATGGGTCCAGACGCGACCGCATCCGAACTCAGATCTTCGCTCCAGCATCAAGCCTTGAGACCGTCTCGCGCCAGGGCCGCCGCGCCGCGCAGCCCCCCGACGTGCAGGATGGCGCACACCAGCACGGCGACAGCGGCGACCGCGCTGCCCCACGCCGGCACGCCCGCCACGCCTAGCGGCGCGCCAACCAGAAGCCCGACGCCGAAGGAGCTGAGTTCATACAGCGCCCAGGCCAGGCCGAAGACCGGCATCACCCGGTTGGGACGGCGCCATTGCATCAGACCCAGCACAGCGGCGGCCCCGGCGAAGAAGATCGCGAAGCCCGTCGTCGCGCCTCGGAAAGCGGCCTGCCCGACGTCTGCGCCGAACCAGACCAGCCCCGCCTGCATCAGCCCCATCGCCGCCCACAGCCAGAAGCCCAAGGCGCTGAGACGCGCCATCGCCTGCGCCGTCGAACTCGAATCGACGGGACCGAACGGATTGGGGAAGCTGAAACGACGGTTCATGCGCGACTCCTTGAATGCGGCGGCAAACCTATCCCGCGGTGCCCTGATATCCCAAGTCCGTGAGCGAGAAACCGCCCCGCCTTCACCTTTGCTTCGCCCCCGTCTAGGGTCGCCGCCATGCGGATCGAACCCCACGACCAGGCCGTGCTCGACCATGTCGCGGCCCAAGGCGACGTCATCGTCGCTCGGACCATAGACTGGGCCAACATCAACTCCGGCAGCCGCCACGCCGCCGGTCTGGCGCGCATGCTGGACGTGCTGGAGGCCGAGGGCCGCCGCCTGCCCGCCGCCGTCGTGCGCGTGCCGACGCAAGCCTCGACCACCGTGGCCGACAGCGGCGCCGTGATCCCCGAAAGCTACGCCGACTGCCTGACCCTCACCGCCCGGCCCGAGGCCCCGATCCAGGTGGTCCTGACCGGCCACTACGACACGGTCTTTCCCGCCGACAGCGCCTTCCAGACCGTCGTCACCCGCCCCGACGGCGCCCTGAACGGTCCCGGCGTCGCCGACATGAAGGGCGGGATCAGCGTCATGCTGGCCGCACTGGAAGCCTTTGAAACCCACCCGGACAAGGCCCGCGTCGGCTGGACCGTGCTGCTGTCCCCCGACGAAGAGATCGGCTCGCCCGCCTCGGCCCCCCTGCTGGCTGAACTGGGCGCGCGCGGCCACGTCGGCCTGACCTATGAGCCCGCCCTGTCGGACGGGACCCTGGCCGGCGAGCGCAAGGGCAGCGGCAACTTCCACCTGATCGTCACGGGCAAGGCCGCCCACGCCGGCCGCGCCTTCCACGAAGGCGCCAATGCGGTCGCCGGCGCCGCCATGATCGCCGCCCGCCTGCACGGCCTGAACGGCCAGCGCGAGGGCGTCACCGTCAATGTCGCCAAGATCGCCGGCGGCGGGCCGCTGAACGTCGTGGCCGACAACGCCGTGGTCCGCTTCAACGTCCGCGTGCCGGACGCCGAGAGCGCCGCCTGGATCGACGCCACGGTGCGCGCCATCGCCGCCGAGCCCCCCTTCCCCGGCCTGACGCTGGACCTGCACGGCGGCATGACCCGCGCGCCCAAGCCGATGGACGCCAGCCAGACCGCCCTGTTCCACGCCGTCCGCGACGCGGGCGAGCTGCTGGGGCAAACGATTGCCTGGAAGCCGTCAGGCGGCGTCTGCGAAGGCAACAACCTGCACGCCGCCGGCCTGCCCAATGTCGACACCCTGGGCGTCGTCGGCGGCGAGATCCATTCGGATCAGGAGTTCGCCTGGCCCGCCAGCTTCGTCGAACGCGCCCAACTGTCCGCCCTGATCCTGTGCAAGATCGCCTCGGGCGAGATTGACGCGTTGAAACTGAAACAGCTCCGA
>NZ_DASWXW010000135.1:0-11230 GCF_036405315.1 Brevundimonas sp.
ACTGTTTAGCGCCGGTCCGCGGCGGAGGCGGCGTTCTAGACGCCTCAGTTTTCCGTGTCAAGCAGTTCTTTTTAAAGAACTTTCTTTTCACAAAAGCCGCTCCCGGAGAAGCGGCGGAGGCGGCTATCTAGGGAAAGCCGACGGGGGAGTCAACGACCTTTTCGCGCTTTCCTCCGATCCCCCCAATTAGGGCGAAAATCTGCCTGAGAACGCCCTGTCCGCTTCAGGCGCGGCGCGCCGTGAGAGCTAGAACGCGGGGACGCGCAATCCCTAGCGGCTTCAACGCCCGGCTTGGAGCCCTCCTGATGGTTATCCAGCGCCCCCGCGGCCGCATCCGCCGCCCTGGCGGCCCAGACCGCCTTGATGGCCGGATCGCTGGAGGAAGCGATCAGGCCCGCTTCGCTGATCTCTATATGATCGCCGGCATGGAACGGGGCGCGGCCCGGGCCCTGACGCCCTGTTCGCCGCCTTCGCTCAGGGCGCGGCGGCGGCGGCGCTGAGACCCGGACGGCTCGGCCAGTTTCACCTGGACCGGGCATGGGACGGCGACCAAGGACGCCCGCGTCACCTGCGCGCCAGCCTGCTGATCGAGTTCGGTCTGGGACTAGCGTCCCCCTGCCGTCGCCCGCTGCCGTCTGGGCGAAATCGGACGGCGGCCTTTTGGCGCGCGACGCGAACGGCGCGACGTTCATGGCGCGGCTGACGACTGGATGGCCCTGAAGGTCTCATCGGCTCCCGCCCCGACCAGGACCGGCAGCCGGGGCGGCCGATCTCTGATAGTTACGCATGGTCGAGGACGATTCCTCATCTGAATTTTGAGGGACGCCGTCGCCCCGTGCGTATGACGATCGGGGCTGGGAAGGTGCAGGATGACTGAAGCTATCGACCGCATGATCGCGGCCGCGCCCGTCGGCGCCGCGCCGCTCGCCGAGCTGGAAGCCGGGGTGTGGCGCCGCATCGAGGCGCGCCAGGCGAGCCGCCGCACGGGGCAGGTCCGTCTGACCATCATGGTCATGGCGCTGATCGTCGGCGCGGCCAACGGCGGCCTGTTCGTGCTGACGCCCAAGCCCCGCCCCTCAGACATTCAGGTCTTCAGTGTGTCCGCAGGCCTTTCGCCCCTGTCCAGCCTGGAGGTCGGCGGATGAGCGGCGGCTGGAAGTCCATCGCCCTGACGGCGGTTCTCGCCGCCCTGGCCAGCGGCGTCGGCGCCTGGGCCGGCGCGGAATGGATGATGAAGCGGCACCAGACGCCCAGCCTGCACGACATCGTTCATCGCCGACTGGACCTGACCGCCGAGCAGGACGCCCGTCTCGACGAAATCGAGGCGCGCTTCGCGCCCCAACGCGCCAGCCTCGAAGCCGACGTGCGCGCCGCCAATCGCGAACTGGCCGCCGCCATCGCCGCCAACCAGGGCGACAGCCCCCAGGTGCAGGCGGCGGTCGATCATTTCCACGACGCCATGGGGGCCTTGCAGAAGGCCACTATCGCTCATGTCTTTGAGATGCGTTCGATCCTGACCCCGGAACAGGCGCAGACCTTCGACAAGGGCGTCGCCGGCGCCCTGGTTCAAGAGACGCGATAAGGTCGCGTGCCCTCCGAGGACACCATTGAGGCGCGCGCTGCGCGCGGCGACCGCGCGGCCTTCACCGCGCTGATGACCGCGACCAAGGCCGACCTGCACCGCTTCGTCCGTCGCTATGTCGGGGATGAGGACGAGGCCTACGACCTGCTGCAGGAAACCTACGCCGCCGCCTGGCTGGCCATCCGCCGCTACGACCCGGCGCGCCCCTTTGCGACCTGGCTGCGCGCCATAGCGGTCAACAAGTGCCGGGACTGGGGCCGCAAGCGGACGGTGCGGCGCATCGTGCGCGGCGTCATGGGGCTGGACGCCCCCGAGGCCATGGCCATCAGCGAGGACGCCGCCCGCCCCGAGGATCGCCTGGACGATCAGCGCCGGATGCAGGCCCTGAACCGCGCCCTGCCCGACCTGCCCGACGCGCTCAAGGCACCCCTGCTGCTTGCGGCGCTTGACGGGCGCTCCCACGCCGAGATCGCCGAAACCCTGAAGATCACGCCCAAGGCCGTCGAGACCCGCATCGCTCGCGCGCGTCAGAAGCTGGCGGCGATCCTGACGCGGTGACAGGAAGGGCCGGACCTGCGGCGCCCTGTCGCGAAGCTCTGTCCGAGGGATGTCTGGCGGTCCCGCGTATCGTTTAGGATCAATCCGCCGAGTATAGACGTCCCATGGCTACATCCCCCCTCGACCGTCGAACCCTTTTGCGCGGCGCCGCCCTGGGCGGCGGCCTGCTGGGCCTTCAGGGCCTGTTGCCCGCCTGGGCGCAAACCGGATCGCCGGGACTGCGCGCCGACCTGCCGACGCTGACGGGGCCGAACATCGACCTGACGGTGGGCCATGCCGACTTCACCGTCGGCGGTCGCACCGGCCACGCCTTCATGGTCAACGGCCTGCTGCCCGCGCCCCTGCTGCGGATGCGCGAGGGCCAGAACGTGCGTCTGTCGGTGACGAACACCCTGGACGAGGACACCTCGATCCACTGGCACGGCCTGCTGCTGCCCTTCCAGATGGACGGGGTGCCGGGCGTCAGCTTCCCCGGCATCAAGCCGCGCGAGACCTTCGTCTATGAGTTCCCGATCAAGCAGTCGGGCACCTATTGGTATCACAGCCATTCGGGCCTGCAGGAGGCCATGGGCCACTACGGCCCCATCGTCATCGACCCGGCGGGCGTCGACCCGGTCGGTTATGATCGCGAGCACGTCCTGGTCCTGTCGGACTGGAGCTTCATGCATCCGCACGAAATCCTGGCCAAGCTGAAGAAGAGCCCTGGCTACTTCAACATGCAGAAGACCACCCTGGCCGGTCTGCTGGACGGGTCGGACGGCATGAGCCTGGCCGAACGGCGGATGTGGGGCGGGATGCGGATGGACCCGCGCGACATCCTGGACGTCAACGGCACGACCTATACCTATCTGATCAACGGCCACGGCCCGGAAGAGAACTGGACCGGCCTGTTCCGGCCCGGCGAGCGGGTGCGCCTGCGCGTCATCAACGCCTCGGCCATGTCGATCTTCAACGTCCGCATTCCGGGTCTGGCCATGACCGTGGTTCAGGCCGACGGCGAGCACGTCCGCCCGGTCGAGGTGGACGAGTTCCAGATCTCGGTCGCCGAGACCTATGACGTCATCGTTCGCCCGCTTGAGGACCGCGCCTACACCATCGTGTCCGAGGCCATCGACCGTTCGGGCATGGGCCGCGCCACCCTGGCCCCGCGCCTGGGCATGACGGCCGAGGCGCCGCCGCTGCGCAAGGTTCCGAACCTGACCATGAGCGACATGGGCATGGGCGGGGGCATGGGCGGCATGGATCACGGCAGCATGGCGGGCATGGACCACTCGGCCCACGGGGCGGCCGCTGCCGGAGCCGCCGCGCCGATGGACCACGGCGGCATGAGCATGCGCGACCCGGCCAACGCCCCGGCCGACATGGCCGTTGGGGTCGGGGTGGACATGGTCTCGCCCGCGCCCGCCAACCGCCTGGGCGAACGGCCGCAGGGTCTTCAGGACGTGGATCACCGGGTGCTGGTCTATACCGATCTGCGCTCGCTGGAACCGAACACGGACACCCGCGCCCCGTCGCGTTCGATGGAAATCCACCTGACCGGCAATATGGAACGCTTCATGTGGGGTTTCGACGGGCGCAAGTTCTCGGAACTGGTCGAGCCGATCCGCTTCGAGCTGAACGAGCGAGTGCGCGTGACCCTGGTCAACGACACCATGATGGCCCACCCGATCCACCTGCACGGCCACTTCTTCGAGCTGGTCAACGGCCACGACGGGCATCAGCCGCTGAAGCACACGGTCAATGTGGCGCCGGGGAGCAAGGTGACGTTCGACCTGACCGCCAATGCGCCCGGCGACTGGGCCTTCCACTGCCACCTGCTGATGCACATGCACGCGGGGATGTTCAACATCGTCACGGTCCGCCCGCTGGAAGGAGCCGCCCGATGAGCCGCGCCCTGTTCGCCGCTGTCGCGGTTCTACCCCTGATTCTGGCCGCCGGCGCCGCCGTCGCCCAGAGCCATGGCGGGCATGCAGGTCATGGCGCCCACGCCGCGCCGGCACGCCCTGTGCAAGCTCGCCCTCAGCAGGCCCGCCCGAGGCCCGCGCCCAAGCCGCGCGCCGCTGCGCCTCGGCCTGCTGCGCCTGCGGCCCCGGTGGCGGCGGACCCGCACGCTGATCATGACAGGGGCGGTCACGCCGGGCACGCCGCTCCCGCTGCGGCTGCCGATCCCCACGCCGGCCACGACATGAGCGGGATGCAGGCGGCGCCGGTCCAGACGCCCGCCGCTGATCCGCACGCGGGTCACGACATGAGCGGCCATGCGGGGCACGCCGCCCAGCCGGCGCCGGTCGATCCTCATGCCGGTCACGCCATGAGCCCTGCGGCTGCGGCGGCCCCCTATGCTGGCCATGACATGAGCGGGATGGCTCCGGCTCAGACGCCTGCCGCCGATCCCCACGCCGGACACGACATGTCGGCCGTGACGGGCGGTGCGCCCAATATCCCGACCAGCGTGGACGCCGTCGGCGGCCGCATGGTCGAGACGCCGCCGCCCGCCGCCGCGCGCGCCGCGCCGGCCCATGCGGCGGACCTGCTGTTCGACCCCGCCGTCATGGCGGCCTCGCGCAAGCAACTGCTGGTCGAGAACGGCGACGTGCGCACCACCGCCGTCCTGATCGACTCCATCGAGGCCGGGTTCGGCGACGGCGAGGAAGGCTACAGCTGGAACGCTCAGGGCTGGACCGGCGGCGACATCAACCGCTTCTGGTGGAAGACCGAGGGCGAGGGCGCCTTCGACGGCCAGTTGCACGACGCCGAGGTCCAGGCCCTCTACAGCCGCGCCATTGCGCCCTTCTGGGACGTACAGGCCGGCGTGCGCCGTGACTTCCGTCCGGACGGCGACGACACCACCCACCTGACCCTGGGCGTCCAAGGGGTAGTGCCCTACTGGTTCGAGATGAGCGCCGCCGCCTTCCTGTCGACCGAGGGCGACCTGACCGCCCGCGCCGAGGCGGAATACGACCAGCGCCTGACCCAGAAATGGATCCTGCAGCCGGCGATCGAGGTCGCCCTGTCAGCCAGCGACATTCCCGAACTGGAGGTCGGCTCGGGCCTGACCTCGGTCACGGCGGGGCTGCGCCTGCGCTACGAAATCCGCAAGGAGTTCGCCCCCTACGTCGGGGTCGAGTGGAGCCGCGCCTTCGGCGACACCGCCGACTACGCCAGGGCCCGCGGCGACGACGTGGACGCCACGCGCGTCGTCGTCGGCATCAAGGCCTGGTTCTAGGCCGCCCTCCAGGGGTCTCAGCGCGGGGCGGGGCCGTCGGACATCCGGCCCCGCCCCCGCCGCCGATCAGATCGCGGAATAGCTGGTCTTGATCTGGGTGTAGAATTCCACTGCGCCGAAGCCTTGTTCGCGTGGGCCGTAGCTGGACTTCTTCGTCCCGCCGAAGGGGACGTGATAATCGACGCCCGCCGTCGGCAGGTTGACCATGGTCATGCCGGCCCGCACGTTTCTCTGGAAGTCGCGGGCGTGTTTCAGCGACTGGGTGACGATGCCCGCCGACAGGCCGAACTCGACGCCGTTGGCCACGGCCAGGGCCTCTTCATAGCTGGCGACCCGGATGGTCGAGGCGACGGGGCCGAACACTTCCTCGGTGTTGATCCGCGCGTCCGGCAGGGTGTCGGCGATCAGGGTCGGCTGGACGTACCAGCCCGGCTTGTCGAGGCTCAGCCGCTCGCCGCCGGTGACGATGCGGCCGCCGCCGCCCTTGGCGATGTCGATGTAGCTGTAGGAGACCTCGCGCTGGGCCTCGGTCACAGCCGGCCCCATCTGGGTGTTGGGATCGAGCGCGTCGCCGACCCGAAGCGCCGCGACCTTCTCCGCCAGAAGCGCCACGAAGCGGTCGTGGACGCCGTCCTGCACAATCAGGCGGCTGGAGGCCGTGCAGCGTTGGCCGGTGGCGAAGAAACTGCCGTCGAGCGCGATACTCACGGCCCGCTCCAGATCGGCGTCGTCCAGCACGATCAGCGGGTTCTTGCCGCCCATCTCCAGCTGCACGCGGGCCTGACGCTTCATCGCCCCCTCGGCCACGCCGGCGCCGACGGCCTGCGAGCCGGTGAAGCTGATGCCGTCCACCCCGGGATGGGCGACGATGGCCCGGCCCACGTCGCCGTCGCCGATGACCATGTTGACCACGCCCCTGGGCAGGCCCGCCTCATGCAGAATGGCGATCAGAGCCTCGGCGGTCGCCGGCGTCGGCCCCGCGGGCTTGATGACCACCGTATTGCCGAAGGCGACGGCCGGCGCGATCTTCCACGCCGGGATGGCGATCGGGAAATTCCATGGCGTGATCAGGCCGAAGACGCCGACCGGCTGGCGATAGGTCTGGACCTCCACGCCGGGCCGGGTCGAGGCCAGGTTCTGGCCGTGGACGCGCAGGGCCTCGCCGGCGAAATACTTGAGGATGCGGGCGGCGCGGGCAGTCTCGCCTATGCCCTCGGCCAGGGTCTTGCCCTCTTCGCGCGACAGCAGGCGGCCGACGATCTCGCGGCGCTCCATCAGCAGCGAACCGGCCCGGTCCAGCACGTCGAAGCGCGCTTCCGGCGAGGCGTCGGCCCAGGGTCCGAAGGCGGCCCGCGCCGCCTGCACCGCCTGATCCACCTCGGCGGCCCCACCCTTGGGCGTGCGGGCCACCACGTCGCGCACATCCGACGGGTTCAGGCTCTCGCCCGCCAGCGCGCCGCCGATCTTTTCGCCGCCGATCCAGTGGGAGAGTTCGAGCGTGTCGGTCATGCAAAATCCTTTCGAGGCCGGCAGGCGGCGGCGCGTGTCGCCAAGCTAGATATCAAACGAAGCGCAAGTCCGCTCACGTCTTGCGCCGAATTCGTCGATCGACGGCGCTCTTAGAAGGCCTCGCGCGCCGAGACCTCCTGCGGCGCATAGCTGAAAAGCTCCAGCGCGCGTTGCTCGGCCAGCTCCCTGACCCGCCCGAACGGCATGTCGTATTCGGGACGGAACGGAAAATGAGCCGTGATCACGGTCGCCTCGTCCGTGAATTCGGCGGTCACGCGCCACTGCAGGGGATCAAGCTTGAGCGCGCTCAGTCGGAAGGTCGGTTGCATGATGAAGTCTCTCCGCGAGAAGATCGGAAAACGGCTGGATCGCCCTCTGGCTCCCGCAGCGACGGCGCCTGCGATCGGCGGTTTGCAGAGCGCGGCCGGATCACGTCAAATGCCGCCCAGTTGAATCTCTGGGGCTTCCATATGAAACGTCTTCTCGTCGGCCTATCGGCCTTGTGCATCGCCACGCCCGCGCTGGCACAGTCAGTCGATCGCGTCGCCATCAACGGCATCATCGACCAGGGCCTGAACCACAGCGAGGTCATGCAGACCGCCGCCTATCTGACCGACCGGATCGGCGGGCGGATGACCAACTCGCCGCAGATGCGCCAGGCCGAGCAGTGGAGCCAGCAGCAGTTCCGTGACTGGGGCCTGTCGAACGTCCGCGCCGAGGGCTTCGAGTTCGGCCGCGGCTGGTCGATCGTCCGCTCGAGCGCCCGCATGACGGCGCCGCGCGCCATCGAGCTGCGCGCCATTCCGGTGGCCTGGACGCCCTCGACCAACGGCGTCATCAGCGCCGGCGTCGTCGTCGCCCCGATCACCAAGGTCGAGGACTTCGACAAGTGGCGCGGCAAGCTGGCCGGCAAGATCGTCATGCTGTCCCTGCCCAACACCGGCTCAGAGCCGACCGAGCCGGCCTTCCGCCGCTGGACCGACGCCGAACTGCGCGACCGCAACACCTACGTCCAGCCGCAGCACAGTCACGTCCCGGTCGAACGTCAGCTCAAGATGGCGGAGTTCGCCGGCCGCCTCGACGCCTTCCTCGCCGAGGAAGGCGCCCTGGCCTGGGTGCGGATGTCCCAGCGCGACGGCGGCCTGCTGCACGGCACGGGCTATACCTATCAGGTCGGCGGCACGCCCAAGCTGCCGGGCATGGAGATCGCCGCAGAGGACTATCGCCGCCTCGCGCGTCTGGCCCGCACCGACACGCCCCCGATGTTGTCGCTGCTCAGCGAGGTCCAGTTCCACGACGAGGACGTCAACGCCTACAACATCCTGGCCGACATTCCCGGCACGGACCGCTCGGGCGAATACGTCATGGCCGGCGCCCACCTGGACAGTTGGGTGGCGTCGGACGGCGCCCAGGACAACGCCGCCGGCAGCGCAGTGGTCATGGAGGCGGCCCGCATCCTGTCGCAGTTGAAGGTCAAGCCCAAGCGCACCATCCGCTTCGCCCTGTGGAACGGCGAGGAGCAGGGCATCCTGGGTTCGCTGGCCTATGTCGACCGCTATCTGGCCACGCGCGCGCCGTCGTCGGATCCGGCCCTCGCCGCCCTGCCCAGCAACCGCACCTGGCGCAACCGCTGGCCGGTCGAGCCGCGCCCCGGCTATCGCGACCTGGTCGCCTATTTCAACCTGGACAACGGCTCGGGCAAGATCCGCGGCATCAACGCCGAGGGCAATGTCGCCGCCGCCCCCATCTTCCAGGAATGGCTGGCCCCCTTCGCCAGCATGGGCGCGACCACCGTCTCGCTGCGCCCCTCGGGCGGCACCGACCACGTCTATATGCAGACGGTGGGCGTGCCCGGATACCAGTTCATCCAGGACCCGCTCGACTATTCCAGCCGCATCCACCACACCAGCATCGACAGCTATGACCACCTGAAGCCCGAAGACCTGCGTCAGGCGGCAATCATCCTGGCCAGCTTCCTGCTCAACGCGGCCAACCGCGACGCTCCGCTGCCGCGCATGCCGCTGCCGACCGAACCGACGCCGACCGACCCGTTCGAGTATCCGGCCGTCGACTGAAGCTAGACCGGCCGGCCCCTGGGGCAGGCTCCTCAGGGGCCGGCCTCAGGGGGCGACATCGTCCCCGCCCGCGACATCGGCGCTCACTGGACGAAATCATACTTGAGGCTGGCCTGCAGACGGGTGACGTCCGCGTCCTGCCCGTTCTGCAATTCATGACGCCCGTACAGGACCTCGACCCCGACCGAGAAGCTGGGACTGACGGCCCAGATCAGGTTCGCCGCCCCATAGCCGCTGGACCGGAACGCGGTCGGCGCCAGCAGGTCGTCGCGGTCAAGCACCAGGATCCCGCCGACCAGGTTCGAGCGCCAGCGCGGGCTCCAGTGTCGCGTATAGCCGAGGTAGCCGCCATAGACGGCCAGGGTGCGCACGTCCCCGTCCGGCTGGATCAGCCCGTCATACCCCGCCCCGCTCAGGTCATTGAAATAGCGCCCCAGGCCGTCGCCATAGGTAAAGCCGGCCATGGCGAAGTCGTCGCCCAGCTTGAACAGGCCTGACAGGCTGAGACCATAGCCGAAGGCGCTCTCGTTGCGGTCGCCCTCGCTGTAGCCGACCAGCCGCGTCACCGCCGAGGTCTGGACGTGGCCCCACGGCCGCTCCAGCCGCAGCACCCCCACCACGTCCGGGGCCGGTTGCGCGGCCGTCCGGCCGGTCGTCAGCATCAACTCCGATGCGGGGTCCTCGATCGACAGGGCCGCCGTCGCCCCGCCGCCCAGTTTCCAAATTTGCCGGATCGCCGCCACGCGCACCAGGGTCCCTCCGCCCGGCCCTTCGTCGTCAAGCGTATCGGGAAAGGCGTCGGCGTCGGCGAAGGCGGTGTAGCCATAACCCGCATAGGTGTTGCCGATCTGGCCATGCGCCTGCCTCAGACGAAAGGCCGTGCCGCCCCCTCCGCCATAGAAGTCGTTCTCCAGATAGACGCGCATCGGCCCCATCGCACTGGGCCGGCGCGCCTCGAAGCTGAACCGAGTGTTGTTGGCGTCCAGACTGGTATTGCGTCCATCGCCCGCGCCGATGGGAATGACGGACGTGATCAGTCGGTCCGGACTGCCCGCCGGCGCGAAGTCAAAGATGGCGTTGACCTTGGCGAAGCCGCCAAACCGCACCATCGTCTGGCTGCCGGGAACGGAAATGAAGCCGCGCAGGTCCGGGTCGTTCGGCGGCGCCGCCGTGTCGGCCCGCGCCACGCCGGTCAGTTCATCGCCGAACGTGTATCGGGTCGGCAGGACCGACGCCGCCGCCATTCGCCCCGCCCCCGAAGCCAGATCCGGGGCCGCGGCCATACGGGCCGAGACCGGAATCGAGACCGGGATGGCGTTGGCCTGCGCCTGTCGTCCCGAATCGATGGCGTCGAGCCGCGCCTGAAGCGCGGCGACGGCCTGACGCAACTCGATGACTTCCAGGGCCAGGGCCTCGGCATCCGGCGGGGCCTGCGCCAGAGCAGGCGTCGCCCCCGCCAGAGCGGCTGCGGCTATCCATGCGACAGACTGCGGATGCGTCATCCCTGCCCGGTCCCAAACCTGAGATGAGCGAACGCCGATAGTAGAGCGGAGTTCCGCTCGGGCGCGCACACGCCCAGTCGCTGGCCGCCCGCTCGGAAGCAATGATCATGGCGATGCCGGCGCCCTCGCCGGTCGCACGGACGCGCTTGCGCAGGATCCGCATGGCGCGCTCGACTACGGGGGTGGCGGTGCTGGCCATGCAGACCGAGCTCACCCGGATGCCGTAGGAGGCGTAGTCGATGGCAGCGTTCCCCGGCTTGATTGACGACGCCAATAATTCCATTATCTCAGAATTATGGAATCAGAAGCCGCCATCCTCGCCCTCGCCGCGCTGGCCCAGCCCACGCGGCTGGAGACCTTCCGCCTGCTGGTCCGGCACGAACCCGGGGGCCTGCCCGCCGGAGAGATCGCGGACGCGCTCGCCGTGCCGGCCAACACCATGTCGGCGCACCTAGGCGTCCTTTCCCGCGCCGGCCTGATCAGTTCGGAGCGCCGCAGCCGCTCGATCATCTATCGCGCCGACCGCAGCCGTCTTCAGGCGTTGATCGTCTTCCTGCTGAAGGACTGCTGTCAGGGCCGCGCTGAACTGTGCGAGCCGCTTCTGGCCGAACTCGCGCCCTGCCGCGCCTGAGGACCTCATGGACGTCGTCATCTATCACAACCCCGCCTGCGGGACGTCGCGCAACACCCTGGCCCTGATCCGCCATGTCGGGATCGAGCCGCATGTCATCGAGTATCTGAAAACGCCGCCCAGCCGCGCCATGATCCTGGGGCTGGT
>NZ_DASWXW010000136.1:0-17019 GCF_036405315.1 Brevundimonas sp.
CAGCTCCAGCACGTCCTCTTCGGTCAGAGGCTCGAAATAGAGGCGGTCCGAGGTGTCGTAGTCGGTCGAGACGGTCTCGGGGTTGCAGTTGACCATGATCGACTCGACGCCGATGTCCGCAAACGCGAAGGCTGCGTGGCAGCAGCAGTAGTCGAACTCGATGCCCTGGCCGATGCGGTTGGGACCGCCGCCGAGGATGATGGCCTTCTTGCGGTCCGACGGCTCGGCCTCGCACTCGGGGATCTGGCCCAGGGCGCCGGTCTCATAGGTCGAATACATATAGGCGGTGGCCGAGGCGAACTCGGCGGCGCAGGTGTCGATGCGCTTGAAGGTCGGGCGGACCTTCAGGGCGCGGCGGGCGCCGCGCACCTCGGCTTCGGTCTTGCCGGTCAGGGCCGCCAGGCGGGCGTCGGAGAAGCCCTTGGCCTTGAGCTTGCGGAACTCGGTCTCGGTCGCGGGCAGGCCCTGGACGCGGACAT
Organism: Brevundimonas sp.; assembly: GCF_036405315.1. Lineage (GTDB taxonomy): Bacteria > Pseudomonadota > Alphaproteobacteria > Caulobacterales > Caulobacteraceae > Brevundimonas. The sequence goes on from NZ_DASWXW010000136.1 coordinate 480, forward strand.
GGCCCTCGGTGCGGATCAGGTCCGCGATCTGACGCAGGAACCAGGGCTCGTAGAAGCAGGCGGCGTGGACTTCCTCGACCGTCAGGCCGTGGCGGAAGGCCTGGGCGATGACGCGGATGCGGTCCGGCGTGGGCTCGCCCAGGGCGCGGATGACGGCGGCGCGGGCGCCCGCGTCGTCGTCGGCGTCGGCGACGCCTTCGATCTCGATCTCGTCAAAGCCGTTGAGGCCGGTTTCCAGACCGCGCAGGGCCTTCTGCATCGACTCCTGGAAGGTGCGGCCGATGGCCATGACCTCGCCGACCGACTTCATGGCCGTGGTCAGGTGGGGTTCCGAACCCGGATACTTTTCAAACGCGAAGCGCGGGATCTTGGTGACCACATAGTCGATGCTCGGCTCGAAGCTGGCCGGCGTGACCTGGGTGATGTCGTTCTGCAGCTCGTCCAGGGTGTAGCCGACGGCCAGACGGGCGGCGACCTTGGCGATGGGGAAGCCGGTGGCCTTGGAGGCCAGGGCCGAGGAGCGCGACACGCGCGGGTTCATCTCGATGACGACCATGCGGCCGTCGGCCGGGTTGATCGCCCACTGGACGTTGGAGCCGCCGGTCTCGACGCCGATCTCGCGCAGGACGTTGATCGAGCCGGTCCGCATCAGCTGATATTCTTTGTCGGTCAGCGTCAGGGCCGGGGCGACGGTGATGCTGTCGCCGGTGTGGACGCCCATGGGGTCCACGTTCTCGATCGAGCAGATGATGATGCAGTTGTCCGCCGTGTCGCGGACGACCTCCATCTCGTATTCCTTCCAGCCCAGGACCGACTCTTCGATCAGGACCTCGGTGGTCGGCGACAGGTCCAGACCGCGCTCCACGATCTCGTGGAACTCCTCGATGTTGTAGGCGATGCCGCCGCCGGTGCCGGCCAGGGTGAAGCTGGGGCGGATGATGGCGGGCAGGCCCACGAAGGCCAGGGCCTCGTCGGCTTCCTCGATGTGGTGGATGGCGCGCGAGCGGGGGCTTTCCAGACCCAGCTTGTCCATGGCGTCGCGGAACTTTTGACGGTCCTCGGCCTTGTCGATGACCTCGGCCTTGGCGCCGATCATCTCGACGCCGTACTTGGCCAGGGCGCCCGAGGCGTTCAGGGCCAGGGCCGTGTTCAGTGCGGTCTGGCCGCCCATGGTCGGCAGCAGGGCGTCGGGGCGCTCCTTGGCGATGATCTTCTCGACGATGTCCGGCGTGATCGGCTCGATATAGGTGGCGTCGGCCACCTCCGGGTCGGTCATGATGGTGGCGGGGTTCGAGTTGACCAGGATGACCCGGTAACCCTCGGCCTTCAGCGCCTTGCAGGCCTGAACGCCGGAATAGTCGAACTCACACGCCTGGCCGATGACGATCGGGCCGGCGCCGATGATCAGGATGGACTGGATGTCTGTGCGCTTGGGCATCGGCGTCTACTCAGTTCGTCACGACCGTGCACTCCCAGCCGTCGTAATCGAGCTGGAAGGCCGCGGCCCAGGATTGCATCATGGCCGACACAGGCGAAAACGACGCCTCGTCGACCGCTATGGTCGTCTCCAGAACGGTCATGTCGTCCTGGCCCCGTGTCAGGAACCCGGCGCGGCGGGCCACCTCGTTGAGGTCGCCGTGGTCGCCGGCGCCATAGAAGTAGAACAGCGTATGGCGCGGGGTGATCCCGCTGTCGCCCTGCTCGGCCAGAGCAGCGCGCACCATAGCATCCTTTTCCTCATGGCTGGTCAGCGGCGGGCTCCACGCGCGCGAAGAAACCGGACGCAGGGCGAACCCCCGCGACCGATCCGTTCAGGTTGTCGGTTAAGCGGCCCGTTTAGAGAGGAGGGACCGGAGGGGCAAGGGCCAGAATGAGGCGGGTTGTGGATTCAGTCCGCGTCTTCAATGGCGGCGATCCAGTCGGGCAGTTCGCCGATGCGGCTGAGGCTGACGTAGCGGGGGTGGCCCTCCGGCGCCTCGGCCAGTTCGTGGGCCCAGGTGATCTCATAGGGAATGTGGGCGGCGAAGGCCCCGGCCTCGATGGCGGGCAGGACGTCGGACTTCATCGAGTTGCCGGCCATGACGGCCTCGGCGGCGCCGGTGCCGTGGCGGGCGAAGACGCGGTCATAGGTCGAGCGGTCCTTCTCCGAGACGATCTCGACGGCGGCGAACAGGTCGCCGAGGCCGGACGCCGCCAGCTTGCGCTCCTGATCCATCAGGTCGCCCTTGGTGATCAGGACCAGGCGGTATGTCTCCGACAGCTCGGCCAGGGCTTCGTCGACGCCCGGCAGGGTCTCGACCGGGTGGGTCAGCATTTCGCGACCGGCGGCCAGGATCTCGCGGATGATGTGCGGCGGGGCGGCGCCGTCGCACAGCTCCATGGCCGTCTCCAGCATCGACAGGGTGAAGCCCTTCACCCCATAGCCGTAGAGCCGCAGGTTGCGCCGCTCGACCTCGGCCAGACGCCCCATCATCACCGGCTCGTCGGCGTGATCGGCCAGCAGGTCCACGAACCGCTTCTGGCTCAGGCGGAAGATGGTCTCGTTGTGCCACAGGGTGTCGTCGGCATCGAGGCCGACCGTGGTGATGGTCATGGGGCGTCCAGGGTGAGTCGGGGGCTGGCCGCTTCCTAAACCCGCGCTGATGGCGAGGGTAGGGCGTGATCGGTCCAGAGACGCTTCAACCACGTATTTCCCCACGACAAGGGAGAGCAAAAGCCATGACGCAGGGTTCGGCGATCATCATCGGCGTGTCGGGCGGCGTTGGGCGGGCGCTGGCGCAGCAGCTGGGGCAGGCGGGCGACCGCGTGGTGCACGGCCTGTCGCGTACGCCGGTCGCGCCCATCGACGGCGTGACGCATGGTCTTCTCGATCTGGAGGACGAGGCCGGCATGGCCGCCGCCGCCGCCCGCATCGCCGAGGGGCCGCCGCCGAGCCTGATCGTGGCGGCGACCGGGGTGCTGCACTCCGGCCAGACGCCCGAACGCAGCTGGCGCGAGCTGACGGCGGAGCATCTGATGCGCGACTACCGGATCAACGCCGTAGGCCCGGCGCTGGCGGCCCGTCACTTCCTGCCTCTTTTGCCGCGCGACCAGCGGGCGGTGTTCGCGGCCCTGTCGGCGCGGGTCGGCTCCATCGGCGACAACCGGCTGGGCGGCTGGCACAGCTATCGCGCGTCCAAGGCGGCGCTGAACATGATCCTGAAGACCCTGTCGGTGGAGCTGGCGCGCACCCATCCGCAGGCGGTGGTCGCGGGCCTGCATCCGGGCACGGTGGACACGGCCCTGAGCGCGCCCTTCCAGCGCGGGGTCAAGCCGGAGAAGCTGTTCTCCCCGGCCTTTTCCGCGGCCAGCCTGCTGACGGTGATCGAGGGTCTGACGCCCGCTGACAGCGGCGGCGTATTCGCATGGGACGGGGCGAGAATTCCCGCGTAAAGGGCGGGCATGACCCAGACGGAAATCCTGCCCGACCCGCCGCACCGCATTGGCTGGGCGCTCGCCGCCCTGGTGGTGGCCGGCAATATGATCGGTTCGGGCGTCTATCTCTTGCCTGCGACCCTGGCGCCGACGGGCAGCAGCAGCCTCATCGGCTGGCTGATCTGCGGCCTGGGCGCCGTGACCCTGGCCCTGGTGTTCGGCGGTCTGGGCCGGATGCAGCCGGACGCCGACGGTCTGTCTGACTTCACCCGGCGCGGCATGGGCCGCTTCATCGGCTATCAGACGGGGCTGGCCTACTGGGCCGCCTGCCTGGCCGGGAACGTGGCGCTGGCGGTGGCGGGCACCGGCTATCTGGCCTTCTTCATTCCGGCGCTGAAGGAGCCTTTGTGGGCGGCGGTCAGCAACCTGGCCCTGATCTGGCTGACGACGGCGGCCTATGCCTCGGGGGCCAAGACGGCGGCGCGGTTCGGGGCCATCACCCTGGGCCTCGGCCTGATCCCCATCGTCCTGGCCATCATCGCCGGGGCCGTCGCCTTCAGCGGCGATACCTTCGCGGCCTCGTGGAGCCCCGGCGACCAGCCCCTGTTGAAGACCGTCCCCGCTTCGCTGGCCATCATCTTCTGGGCCTTCCTGGGCGTGGAGAGCGCCGCGGCCCTGTCCAGCCTGGTCAAGAACCCGTCCGTCGACGTGGGTCGCGCCTCGCTGGGCGGGGTGGCTCTAGCCTTCATCGTCTATGTGGCCGCCAGCATCGCCGTCTTCGGCGTCATTCCGGCGGATGTGCTTGTGCATTCGACCAGCCCCTACGCCGACCTCGTGGCGCGGGTCATGGGCTCGTCCGTGGCCGGTCTGGTCGCGGCCTGCGCCGTGATCAAGGTGCTGGGCACCATCGCCGGCTGGACCATGCTGGCGGGCGAGACCTCGCGCGGGGCGGCCGAGGCCGGCTGGATGCCGCGCTGGTTCGGCGGGGCGCAGAAGGGCAAGACTCCGCTGAGCAACCCCATCCTCAACTGCGTGGTCATGAGCGTCCTGGTCGTCGCCAGCGCCCAGCCGACCCTGGGCGAGCAGTTCGGCGTCCTGATCGGCGTGACCTCGGTGCTGACGCTCTGCCTCTACGCCCTGTGTTCGATGACGCTGTGGAAGCTGACGACCAAGACCGGCTGGCGCGCCCTGGCCGTGGTCGGCGTGGTCTTCTCGGCCTTTGCGGTCGCGGCGGCGGCGGGTGGCTATATCCTGCCCAGCGTCGGATTCTTCGCCCTGACCAGTCTGGCCTGGGTCTGGGTGCGCAAGGGCCGGAAGGTTTGAGGGCGATAAGGTCCAAGGGCGGTTGACCCCGCCCCGGCATCTCTTTAGTCACCCCGCCGTTTGTCTGCCCGTATTCATTGTTAGGAGCCTGCGCCATGACGACCCAGATTCTGTCCGGCGCCACTGGCGTCCTCGCGCTCGCTGACGGCACCATCCTGCAGGGGATCGGCGTCGGCGCCGTCGGCACGGCCCTCGGCGAAGTAGTCTTCAACACCGCCATGACGGGCTATCAGGAAATCCTGACCGACCCCTCCTACATGAGCCAGATCCTGGCCTTCACCTTCCCGCACGTCGGCAACGTCGGCGTGAACGTCGAGGACGTGGAGCAGATCGGCGACGGTTCCGGCACCTCGGCGCGCGGCGCCATCTTCCGCGACGTCCCGACCGATCCGGCCAACTGGCGCGCGGGCGGCGATCTCGACGCCTGGATGAAGCGCCGCGGCGTGGTCGGCCTGGCCGGCGTGGACACCCGCGCCCTGACCAAGATCATCCGCGACAAGGGCGCGCCGCACGCCGTCATCGCCCACCACCCGGACGGCCAGTTCGATCTCGAGGCCCTGGTGGCCCAGGCCAGGGCCTGGACCGGCCTGGTCGGCCTGGACCTGGCCAAGGACGCCTCGACGCTTCAGGCCTTCGACTGGAACGAGGGCGTCTGGGAATGGCCCGCCGGCTATCCGCGCGTGGAAGCGACCGACAAGAACGTCGTGGTCGTGGACTATGGCGTGAAGCGCAACATCCTGCGCGCCCTGGCCTCGACCGGCGCCAAGATCACCGTGGTTCCGGCCACCACCTCGGCCGAGGACATCCTGGCCCGCAATCCTGACGGCGTGGTCCTGTCGAACGGTCCGGGCGACCCGGCCGCGACCGGCCAATACGCCGTGCCCGAGATCAAGAAGCTGGTCGCCAGCGGCAAGCCCCTGATGGGCATCTGCCTGGGCCACCAGATGCTGGCCATCGCCCTGGGCGCCCAGACGGTCAAGATGGAGCAGGGCCACCACGGCGCCAACCATCCGGTCAAGGACCTGACGACGGGCAAGGTCGAGATCGTGTCGATGAACCACGGCTTCACCGTGGACCGCGACAGCCTGCCGGACGCCGTGGTCGAAACCCACGTCAGCCTGTTCGATGGCACCAACTGCGGCATCGCCGTCAAGGACAAGCCGATCTTCAGCGTCCAGCACCACCCCGAGGCCTCGCCCGGGCCGACGGACAGCCTCTATCTGTTCAACCGCTTCGCTGAGTCGATGAAGGCCTAGATGACGGCTCCCGCGGCGAAGTCGGCGTATCTGGGCTGGCTCGCCGGGGCGATGCTCGGCGAGCGGGGAAAGCCCGCGGCCTCGGCGCCGACGGATGACCTGATCCTGGGCTACGCCACCGGCTATGACGCCGCCGACGTGGCGCCCTTCGTGCGCTCGCTGCGGGCCGTGTTTGACGGGCCGGTGGTTCTGGTCGTGGACCAGGAGCCGGAACTTCTCGCCTTCCTGGCCGAGAACCGCATCGAGGCCGCAGCCCCCGCGCCGGTCGCGGCCTGGGCGCCGCACCCGGTGATGGCGCGCTTCGCCGCCTTCGACCGGCTGATGAGCGAGCGGCCCCAGGCCCGCAACGTCCTGCTGACCGACGTGCGCGATGTTGTCTTCCAGGCCGCGCCGTTCGCGCCGCAGCCGCGCGGGCTGGAGTTCTTCAATGAATACGCCGACGGCGTCCTGGCCGATCACGCCTTCAACATGAAGTATCTGCGCGGCGTCGGCGGCGAGGATGTCGCGCGCGCCCTGGCCGACAAGCCCTGCGTCTGCGTCGGCACGGTGATGGGGCCGCGCGAGGCCATGATCCGTTTCTGCCGGACCCTGCTGATGCTGGCCGCCGTGCCGCGCTCGGAGATCGGCGGGGCGTTCGGGGCCGATCAGGCGGCCTGCAACATCGCCGTCCACCTGGGCCTGATCGAGGGCGAGATCGTGCCCAACTACGGTAGGGTGGCCACCCTGGGCCTGACGCCGAGCGCGGACTTGCGCGTGCAGGACGGCCGCATCTTCAACCCCGACGGCGGGGCCAGCCCCATCGTCCACCAGCACGACCGGCATCCGGCGTTGGCGGCGGCCGTGCACGAACGTTGGGGCGGTGGGATGGAGCATCGTGAGCGCGTCCGCCCTAAATCCTCGGCCGAGCGCCGGCGCAAGCTGCGCGATTCCCTGATGCGGCGCCTGCCGGAGCTGCGCTGAGCCTCAGTCTCGGCCGAAGCGACCACGGACCGAGATCGACTGCCGCAGCCGTTCAGCGCGCAGGCTCCAGCGTTTTGGGTCGGTCGCGGTGGCGATGACGCCGATGACGGCGCCGCCCTCGTCCTTGAGCGGATAGGAATCGACGAAGACCGGCGCCGGCTCGCCGCCGGCGCCCAGCAGCCAGACCTCGTCGATGATCGGCTCGCCTGTGGTCATGGCCCGCACGACCGGCAGGGCCTCTCTCTTCGCGACGGAGCCGTCCTGGGCGAAGATCTGGAAGCGGTCGGCGTAGTCGTCCGGTCGAGCGCCGACAGGGTCGGGGATGTCCAGCCCCGGAACGCCGCCCGCCACCATCAGGATCTGGCCCGTCGGCGCGGCGTGCAGGATGACGGCGCCGCCCAACTGTTCCGCCATGACCTCGAGCAGGGGGCGAAGGAAGGCGGCGTGCAGCGGAGCGGCGTCGGACATCGGGAAACTCGGAAAGAACGTCCTGACGGTGTGCGCCCGGTTTCTGAATTTTTCTGTAATGAAGCCTGTTGCGAAAGGCTCAGGGCAGTTCGACGAAAGTCGTATCCCGCCGCAGTTCGCTGGCCTTTCGCACCGCCATCGGCGCCGCCGAAATCCAGTAGGCGGCGTCCTCAGTCCGGCGGGCCAGCCTTCTCTCCAGCCCGCGGCGACGGCGCGCGGCGGCGTTGTCCAGCAGGCGCGCGTGCAGGGCGCGGGGCGAAAGGCGCGGAATGGCGGGGGAGCCGGGGACGGCGACGGCGTCGGGGCCTTGGGGCTCCACCGCCGGGCGGGCGATGGCGATGAGCATGGATCGTCCTTCAAGCGAATCAATCCACAGGCTGTGGATAATCGGGTTGTCGCGCGGCATTTCGTTCGCATTCGGACGATGGCGGGGCGGCGACGGCCTTCTTGGTTAATGAAGCCCTAACGCAGTTTTGCGGAGCTGGGCTTTTCCATCTGTCATGGATCGCGCCTAAGGTGGCGGGTCCTGGAGGACGCCCATGAGTTTCAGCCTGATGCGAACGGTCGCTGTCGTCCTGAGCGCCGGTCTGCTGTTGTCGGCCTGGGCCAGCGGGGCGCGCAGCGACTTCGGCCTCAAGGGCGAGGCCCTGGGCCGGACGGGCGAGGCGTGGAAATAGGCCTGCGGCCGCAAGCGACGGACTTCTCCTCGATCTTCACAGGGCTGTGGAAAACATAGTCGGGGATGGCCATGTACGACGGCGCGACGGCCCTTCCCCTCATCCCCGCGCCAAGGTGTCTGAAGACGTGCGTTTCGACGATCGTTTCCTTGAAGAACTGAAGGCCCGCCTTCGGCCGTCCGACGTGATCGGGCGGACGGTGACGCTCAAGCGTCAGGGCCGCGAATATGTCGGCCTCAGCCCCTTTTCCAAGGAGCGGTCGCCCAGCTTCTTCGTCAACGACGACAAGGGCTTCTTCCACGACTTCAGTTCCGGCAAGCACGGCGACATCATCAGCTTCCTGCAGGAGACCGAGCGGCTCAGCTTCGTCGAGGCGGTGCAGCGGCTGGCGGGCGAGGCGGGGATGCAACTGCCCGCCGAGGACCCGCAGGCGGCGGAGCGCGAGGCGAAGAAGCAGGGCCTGACCGACTGGATGGACCTGGCCCAGAAGTGGTTCGCGGCCAACCTGCGCCGCTCGGTCGGCAAGGCGGCGCGCGAATATCTGGAAAAGCGCGGTCTGCCCGAGGATCAGTGGGAACGCTTCGGCCTGGGCTACGCCCCCAACGACCGCGAGGGGCTGAAGAACGCCCTGATCCAGCGCGGGGCCAGGCCCGGCGATCTGGTCGAGGCCGGGATGCTGATTTCGCCCGACAGCGGCGGGGCGCCCTATGATCGGTTCCGCGACCGGCTGATGTTCCCCATCCTGGACGCGCGCGGACGGATCGTCAGCTTCGGCGGGCGGGCCATGAACCCCGACGACCGGGCCAAGTATCTGAACGGGCCGGAGAGCCCGCTGTTTCACAAGGGCGCCACCCTCTACGGCCTGCCCGAGGCCCGTCGCATCCTGGGGGCCGAGAGCCGCGGCGAGCAGGGCATCATCGTCGTCGAAGGCTATATGGACGTCATCGCCTGCCAGCGCGCGGGCCTGCCGGCGGTGGCGCCCATGGGCACGGCCCTGACGGAAGAACAGATGGAGCGTCTGTGGCGGGTCTCGGCCGAGCCCGTGCTGTGCTTCGACGGCGACGCGGCGGGGCTGCGGGCGGCCTACCGCTCGATCGAACGGTCGCTGCCCCTGCTGAAATCGGGGCGGTCGTTCCGCTTCGCCCTGCTGGAAGGCGGGCAGGACCCGGACGACATCCTGCGCGACAAGGGGGCGCCGGCCCTGCGCCATGCGCTCAGCGACACCCGGCCCTTCATCGAGGTCCTGTTCCGCCGCGAGGTCGAGGCCGAGCCGCTGGACACGCCGGAACGCAAGGCGGGGCTGAAGGGGCGGCTGCGTCAGGCGGCCTCGGCCATTCAGGACAAGGACCTGGCCGAGCAATACCGGCGCGACCTGTTCGAGCGGTTCGACGCCCTGTTCCCGCGTCAGCCGCAACAGCAGGGCTATCCGCAGGGCGGGGGGCGGCCCGGCCCCGGCGGGCGCTGGCGCGGTCCGCCGCCCAAGCTGGGGCAGACGACCGAGGGCGCCCAGGCCATGCACGCCCTGTTCCGCTCCATTGAGCCGGTGGCAGCCGCCCTGGCCCACGGCGCGGTCGATGATCCCGAGCGGATGGACGACCATCTGGAGGCCATCGCCCGGCACGGATTCGGCGATCCGGCGCTGGACGGACTGGCGCAGGAACTGGTCCGGCTACGGTTTTCCGGCCGGAGCCTTGACTCCGCCGCGATCCGACGCCATCTGGCCCACTCGGGTCATGATGCCTTGATGCACGAGGTCGAGAAGGCGGCGGCAAAGTCCGGCGCGCCATTCCTGGCTGCAGACAAGCCCCTCGGCGAGGCGAGGATCCGGTGGTCGCAGGCGTTTGACGCTCTGACCCGCGTAGCGGCGTTGGAGCAGGCGCTGGCGTCAGCAAAGTCGGGCGCCCATCAGGCGTTCGACAACTCGGCCTTCACCCTGGTGAAAGCCGAGCGCGATGCTTTGCGACGGGCCATCAAGACCGGAACGATTTGGGAAGACGCGGCTTCTTCGTAACTAACGAAGTCGTCCGGCGTTGTATTTTCGCCGCAGGGGACTGATCACCCCCGAGCGGTCGTGGAGACAGACTGAATGAGCGCGCAGACCGAGACGCAGGATGCCGAAGCCAATACCGACGGGCCCCTGCTCGATCTGACGGACGCCGGCGTCAAGAAGTTCATCAAGCAGGCCAAGGCCCGCGGCTATGTCACGATGGAGGAGCTGAACAAGGTCCTCCCGTCTGAGGAAGTGACCCCGGACGCCATCGAAGACACCCTGGCCATGCTGTCGGAAATGGGCGTCAACGTCGTCGAGGCCGAGGAAGATGCGGCGGAATCGACCGGCACCGACGTGGCCGCCGCCGCCGAGACCTCGGTCGCCGAAGCCCCGGCCAAGGCCGCCTATGACCGCACCGACGACCCCGTGCGCATGTATCTGCGCGAAATGGGCTCGGTCGAACTGCTGAGCCGCGAGGGCGAAATCGCCATCGCCAAGCGCATCGAAGCCGGCCGCGACGCCATGATCTCGGGTCTGTGCGAAAGCGCCCTGACCTTCGAGGCCATCATGGTCTGGCGCGAGGAGCTGGCCAACAACCGCATCCTTCTGCGCGAAGTGATCGACCTGGACGCCACCTATGGCATCCTCAATCCCTCGTCCCTGCCGCACAATCAGCCCCCGGCCGGCGAGGCCCCCGCGCCCGGCGCCGAGAAGCCCGAGGGCGAAGGCGAGGATGAGGACGAGGACGACTTCGACGACGGCGGCGGCATGTCGATCTCGGCCCTGGAAGCCGAGTTGCGCGACGGCGTCATGGAAGTCCTGGACGCGATCGCGGCCGACTTCGGCGGCTTCCGCAAGCTGCAGGACAAGCTGGTCGAGGCCCGCCTGAAGGGCGAGGTGCTCAGCGCCAAGGACCACAAGGCCTACGAGACGCTGACGAAGACGATCTCGGATCGTCTGAAGACGATGAAGCTGAACAACAACCGCATCGAGGCCCTGGTCGAGCAGCTTTACGCGATCAACAAGCGCCTGATCGGTCTGGAAGGCCGCCTGCTGCGCCTGGCCGACAGCTACGGCATTTCGCGTCCCGAGTTCCTCAAGGCCTACTTCGGCTCGGAGCTGGACCCGAACTGGTCGGAACGCGTCAAGGAAATGGGCGTGCGCTGGACCAAGTTCAGCGACAATGAAGCGGCCCAGATCGCCCAGATCCGCGCTGACGTCGCCGCCGTGGCCACCGAGGCCGGCCTGCCGATCGACGACTATCGCCGCATCGTCCAGACGGTCCAGAAGGGCGAACGCGAAGCCCGCCAGGCCAAGAAGGAAATGGTCGAGGCCAACCTGCGCCTCGTCATCTCGATCGCCAAGAAATACACCAACCGCGGCCTGCAGTTCCTGGATCTGATCCAGGAAGGCAACATCGGTCTGATGAAGGCGGTCGACAAGTTCGAATACCGTCGCGGCTACAAGTTCTCGACCTACGCCACCTGGTGGATCCGTCAGGCCATCACCCGCTCGATCGCCGACCAGGCGCGGACCATCCGCATCCCGGTGCACATGATCGAGACGATCAACAAGATCGTCCGCACCAGCCGCCAGATGCTGCACGAGATCGGCCGCGAGCCGACCCCGGAAGAACTGGCCGAAAAGCTGGCCATGCCGCTGGAGAAGGTCCGCAAGGTCCTGAAGATCGCCAAGGAGCCGATCAGCCTCGAAACGCCCATCGGCGACGAGGAAGACTCGCACCTGGGCGACTTCATCGAGGACAAGAACGCGGTCCTGCCGATCGACGCCGCCATCCAGTCGAACCTTCGCGAAACCACGACCCGCGTCCTGGCCTCGCTGACCCCGCGCGAGGAACGCGTCCTGCGGATGCGCTTCGGCATCGGCATGAACACCGACCACACCCTGGAAGAAGTCGGCCAGCAGTTCAGCGTGACCCGCGAACGCATCCGTCAGATCGAGGCCAAGGCCCTGCGCAAGCTGAAGCACCCTTCGCGGTCGCGGAAACTGCGGTCCTTCCTGGACAGCTGATCCGGGGCGCGGACGACAAAAGGCGAAGGGCGGCTCTGGCGAGCCGCCCTTTTTCTTTGGTCTCAGCCCTGCGCGGGTTCGACGATCAGGCCGACGATGCGGCGCACCACCGGCAGGACCAGCAGCAGGGTAGGGAAGGCGACCAGCCAGGACAGGCCCCAGGCGGACATCCAGGTCGAGGGGAAGGCCGGGGTGAAGCCCAGGCTGCGGGCCGTGGCGATGGCGGAGACCACGAAGGTCATCAGCAGCGACAGGACCAGCGGGGTCGCCACGGCGGCGTAGCGCGCGGGCAGGCGCCGCAAGGTGATGAAGGTGGGATAGCTCATTTGAAAGCAGTCTCATCAAAGAGGTCGTCGGCCATGTGCATCCGCCCGATGAACGGGATGTTCCGGCCGAGACCGGAGGATGCGTTGCCTGACGTGAGACGCTTACGGCCTTCGCGAGGAAGACGAGGGCGGCCTAACGCATCCGATCGGGGCGCGCAAGGCCGCCGGAAAACGCCTACTGCTTCTCGTCGAAGACCGTCTCGAAGCCGCCCCACATCATGCGCTTGCCGTCGAAGGGCATGTCCATGTTCGCCATGGCCGGGTCTTCCTGCATCCTGGCCCAGGCGTCATCGGCGGTCTTCTTGTCGGGCCAGATCAGCCAGGAGAAGACCACGACCTCGCCGTCCTCCAGCTTCACAGACATGGGGAAGCTGGTCAGCTTGCCGTCCGGCACGTCCACGCCCCAGTTCTCGACATGGGCCAGGGCGCCATAGCCCTTGAACAGGGGCCAGGCGACGCGGGCGGACTCGATGTAGCGGTCCTTGTTCTCGGTTTTCACAGGGGTCAGGAAGCCGGTGATATAGGACATCTTGATTTCTCCTTCGGAGGTTTGGCCCCTATCGCTCGCCGCGCGGCGGCTTGCTGCTTGAGGGGCGGGTGGGGATGGTCGTTGAAGGCGCAGGCGTAGGCTTGGTGGAAAGCGACAGCTCAGGCCGCGTCGGGTCGAGACCCGCAGGGAGGCGCGAAGCAGTCAAGGCGAGCCTTCCGACCGCGGCCCACTAAGTTCACCCAATCTTGTCAGCAGCGGCCTCGATGGCGGCGATGTCGATCTTCGTCATCGTCATCATGGCCTCGAAGGCGGCCTTGGAGCGGGCGGGGTCGGGGTCGTCATAGAAGGCCATCAGGCGACGCGGGGTGATCTGCCAGTTCACGCCCCAGCGGTCCTTGCACCAGCCGCAGGCGCTTTCGGCGCCGCCATTGCTGACGATGGCGTCCCACAGGCGGTCGGTCTCGGTCTGGTCGTCCGTCATGATCATGAAGGAGACGGCCTCGGTCTGGGGGAAGTTCGGCCCGCCGTTCAGGCCGACATAGGGCCGCCCGGCCAGGGTGAACTCGACCACCAGTTCGGACCCTTCGGGGCTGGACGGATTGTCGGCGGGGCTGGCGACAACGCGGTCGACGTGACTGTCGGGCAGGCCCAGCGAGACGTAAAATTCGGCCGCCTTCTTCGCCTGGCCCAGGTCGTACCAGAGGCAGGGAATGATCTTGTCGGTCATGGCTCAGCCGCCTCCAACCTGGGCGGCGAAGGCCTCGGGGCCCTCGGCGGCGGCTTCGGGGTCCATCCACATGACTTCCCAGATGTGGCCGTCGGGATCGGCGTAGCTGCGGCCGTACATGAAGCCGTAGTCCTGGGCGGCGTTGGGGTCGGCCTGGCCGCCCGCCTTGGCGGCGCGGTCGATCACGGCGTCGACGGCCTGGCGGCTGTCTTCCGAGACGCAGATCAGCACCTGGGCGGTCTTGTGCGCGTCGGGAATGGCGCGGTCGGTGAAGCTGGAGAACTTGTCGTGGGTCAGCAGCATGGCGTGGATGGTGTCCGAAAACACCAGGCAGGCGGCCGTGTCGTCCGAGAACCTGGGGTTCAGGCTGGCGCCGACGGACTCGTAGAAGGCGACGGAGCGGGGCAGGTCAGTGACGGGCAGGTTGATGAAGACAAGCTTGGCCATTTGGCGATCCTCCCTGATCTGGCGTAACGGTGTCCTATCGTGTTATGTTAGTCAACCATGAAGTTAGAAAAAGTAACTAACGTATCCCCCGGCCGCTCGCGCCGCTACCATGACGCCTGCGGCGCCGCCCACGGGCTCGACCTGATCGGCGAGCGTTGGGCGCTGCTGGTCATACGAGAACTCATGATGGGGCCGAGGCGTTTCAGCGACCTGCGCAAAGACCTGTGGGGCCTGTCGGCCAACGTCCTGACGCAGCGGCTGGAGGGGCTGGAGGCCTCGGGCGTCGTCCAGCGCCGCAAGCTGCCGCCGCCCGCCTCGGTCCAGGTCTATGAGCTGACCGAGTGGGGCTATGAGATCAAGCCGGTCTTCATGGTGCTGGGCCGTTGGGCCGCGCGCTCGCCCCAGCACGATCCAAGCCTGCCGATCAGCGCGGTGTCCGTCATGCAGTCGTTCGAGACCATGTTCGATCCGGCGAGGGCGCGGGGCGCCGTCATGCGTCTGGGCTTCGCCCTGGACGAGGACCGCATGGTGGTGACTGTGGCCGACGGAAGGATCGAGACGCGACGGGGCGAGGTCGAGGGCTGCGACGTCGTGGTGCGCGCCTCGCCGCCCGCGGTCGTGGCCGCCGCCGTCTACGGCAAGGTTCCGTTGCAGGCGCTGGAAGGCGAGGGGGCGATGACCATCGAAGGCGACCGCGCCGTCTTCGCCCGCTTTATCGACTTCTTCCACCTGCCCGAGAAGGCGGGCTGAGCCTCTAGAGCCGGAAGGGGCGTTTCGGATCGGGCGGTTCGCCGCCGCGCCTGCGGGTCACGCCCTCTTCGTTGTGCGGGGCGTGGCGGTCGATGTCGCCGCTGTCCAGGGGGCCGCGCCCGGCCGCGATCTCGGCCCGGGTGGGGTGGCCCGTGGCCGGATCGGCGCCGTAAGAGCCGGTGCGGGCGGGCGAGGGTTGGTCGCTGATGTCGCCGCCGCTCTGATAGCGGCCGACCAACTCGCCCTTGGCGATGGCGCTGCCCTTTATCGCATTGACCAGCTTGGACAGGGGCGTCTCGGGCGGCAGCTCCAGGCGGCGGTCGAGGGCGAACATCTGGAAATGATAATGATGCGGGGCCGATCCGGGCGGCGGCGCCATGCCCAGCCAGCCGTGCTCGCCCCTCAGGTTGCGGCCCTGGACGGCGCCCGGCACGGACGCCGGGTGCGCAGCCTGCTCGACGTCGGCGGGCAGGGCGGTGAGGTCGCCGGGGATGTTCCACATCATCCAGTGCACCGCCGGCTCGTCGCGCGGGGCGTCGGGGTCTTCGACGACGAGGGCGTAGCTCTCGGCCTCCAGCATCCCGCTCCAGGCCAGGGGCGGCGAGGTCGCATCGCCCGCCAGGCTGTACTCGGCGCCGATCCAGCCGTCGACGTCGACCGCGTCGGAGGTCAGCACCAGTCCGCCGCCCTGATAGGGCTGGACCTTCATGAAGGCGATGGATTGGCCGGAAGGGCCGGGATGCGACTGGGCCATGTGCAATCTCCCTGCAGGGCGCGCAGGGAGGAAACGTGCGGCGGCGAGGATCGTTCGCCGTTGCGGTTCAGATCGGCTCGATCAGACCAGGACGTCCAGCAGCGTGCCCATCATCTCGTCCGCGGTGCGAGCGACGGCGGCGTTGGCCGAGAAGTCGGTCCTGGCGCGGATTTGCTCGACGGCCTCGACCGCCAGATTGTCCAGCGAGCCCTCGGCCGTGCGGCGGGCGCTGGCCTCGAAGCGCGAGGCGGCGTCCTGCATGCCGGCGGCGGCGATGGTCAGCGGCGGGATCGTCATGGGCGGTCTCCGGGCGGAAAATGAACTCGGCTGAGCCTCAGGATCGTGGCTTTGCGGTCAACGGCGCCTGAACAAGCGTGGTGAACGGCGGTCTTTTTGCGGAAAACCGCCGCATCGGGGCCGTTATTGGTGTATAGAGACCGCCTTCTCATCGCCCGGCCGGCTGTTAAGCCTTGGCCGGGCGCGGTCGTTTCGGCGACCGCCTTGCTCTTTTTCAGGTCGTATATGCCCTTTCCCGCGATCCACCCCGCGCTAGACCGCGCTCTCGTCAACAAGGGCTATGCCGAGCCCACCCCCGTCCAGGCTGCGGTTCTGGAAGGGCACGGCGAGGCCGACATGCTGGTCTCGGCCCAGACCGGATCGGGCAAGACGGTGGCCTTCGGCCTGGCGGCGGCCGCGTCCCTGCTGGGCGACAATGAAACCTTCGGTCCGGCCGACGCCCCGCTGATGCTGGCCATCGCGCCCACGCGCGAACTGGCGTTGCAGGTTTCGGCCGAGCTGGAATGGCTGTACGGCGAGTCCAAGGCCAAGATCACCACCTGCGTCGGCGGCATGGACGCCCGCAAGGAAGCCCGCGCCCTGAACTTCGGCATCCACATCGTGGTCGGCACCCCCGGCCGCCTGAAGGAC